>NZ_JACSQB010000007.1 GCF_014836835.1 Clostridium faecium
AGAATTATTGAATTGAGAATTAGGAAATTTATTTATTATTTCATTAGCATATTTTTTAGACTTTTCAACATTAATGTTTTCATTTAAAATTGCTAAATTATAAATTGCGTTTTCTATATAATCTCCCATTGGAAATTTATTAGCATAAATTTCATAATATTTTATAGCAGTAGTTATATCACTTTCTTTTTCATAACTTACTCCTAACATATATATTATATGCTCATGTAAGTAATTTCCTTCACTAAATTCATATATTTTTTCTAATTCCTTTATAGAATTTTTGTAATCTCCCTTATCTCTAAATTCTTCTGCTCTATCATAGTAACTTTGTACAGCTTCATTGTTTATAAATTTCCAGGCCTTTACATACATTTGTTTTTCATTGTCATTGGAAATTTTATTTTTATACTCTTTTAGAATTTTTATTATATCATTATATTTATTATTGTCCATATTTAATTTCAGTTCTTCAAAAGGAAATTTATTTTCTTCTTTCTTATTATCTTCTATATTATTTTTATCTTTTTCTTCCTGTTTTTCTTCTTTTATATTTAATTGATGTTTTTCATTATTTTCTTTACTAACAGTTTGTTTAGCTGGTAAACTTTTTTTATTCTTATATATATTAATAAAAGTATATGTAGATATCAAAACTAATAAAACTAATAAAAATGATGATATGATTAAAACTTTATTATAATATTTTTTCTTCTTTTTAATTACCCCTAAATCATCCATAAGTTTCATTGTTTCTATTGCCATTTTATTATTTTTATCTATCTTTAATACTTCATTAGCATGTTTTTCAGCATTACTATATTGACCTAATTTTATATAACATTGAGCTAAATAATTATTTAAGTCTATAAAATTAAAATGAGATTTTTCACAGCTTTTGAAAAGTTCTAAGGCCTCTTTTATTTTTAGCTGTGTAAATTTAGATTTTCCTTGATTAAATAATTTTAGATTTTCTCTATCCTTGCTGCTATCTTCTAGATACTTCCTAGCCACATCATCATTATTTAATCTATAATTAATCTTCCATTGATTTCTTGCCTCTTCTAAATCACCTTTTAAATAATATAAAAGTCCTTTTAAATTTAATGCTGCTGAATTTCCCCTTCCTAACTCTAAACTTTTTTCACAATAAATTAAGGCTTTTTCAAAATTACCTTCAGAATAATAATCCATTGCTTTCATATAATTTTTCTTAGATTTTTCCATGATTCCACCGCATTTCCTATGTAGTTACAAGTAGATTATACCATAATTTTACTAGTTATACTTAATTTTAAAAATACTATATTTATAATTTTAGTTTCAATAAATTATTTTTATAATATATAACTGTTATTTATAATTATATCATCGTGTTAAATATTATAGAATTAACATCACTTTGCATTTAATAAGATTATTGCTGTACTATCAATTAAGTAAAAATGAAAAAAGAAGCTAATACATTAACCTCTTTTTTTGATTTTATTCTATTGTTATTAAATCTCCTGGAATATAGTTTTCTATTGTACTTTCTTTTTCCTCGTATTCATTTAAAGCATCATCAATATATTGTATTGATTTTACTTTTAAATTGTTTTCTTCCTTTTTAATGGATAGTAATCTAACTTTTGAATCTTGAGATTCATACATATTAAGATAACTATTATTTTTAACATTTAACAAAATAGCTTTATCACCTGTCTCTAATGTTCCATATCCTAATCCTGTAATTATAATTAAATTTTCATTGTCATACCATTCTATATAAAGTGGACTCTGTTTTTTAGACTCATCCACTAACTTAAATTCATACATCTTATTATTAACTAAATCTTTTACAAAGATAGTGCCTATACCCTCTTCTTTAGCGTATGTCCCTTTTCCTTCAATAGTTGCTTCCAATTGATTATCTTCTGAAACTTTCCAAGGAGTATGAAATTCTAATTTTTTATTTATATCTACTTCATTCATATTAAACAAAGACACATCATCCATAATTTGAAGAGATTTGCTTTTTGATTTTTTATTTTCTACATTAAAATCTTCTTCTATAGAATTTTCTTGAAAAGAAGAATATTTTTCAACAGCACTCTCTGATCTATTATCTAAATTTTTAAGATTTCCTTTAAAAATTACAGGTATCATAAAAATCCCTATTAAAAATACTGCTGAAACAGCTATATACTTTTTTCCATGCTGCTTAAAATTGTAATAAAACTTATTATTTATAGTATTCTTATATTTATTTTTATCTATAGAATTCATAATTTTTTCTTTTGAACTTTTAAATTCAATTCCATCAATACTAAAAACATCTGTAAAAGAATCTTCTAAGGCTAACTCTTCTTCGTATAAACTTTTACAGCTTTCGCAGTTTGAAATGTGATTTTCCATCTCCTTATCTTCATTTTCTGATAAAGTTCCATGAATATATTCTAATAATTTACTTTTAAATAAATCACAATTCATCATTTATACTTCACCTCTTTTTCTTTAACATAAGCTTTATAATTTTCTCTTATCCTATAATACCGACCTTTTACTGTTGATTCTGTCATTTTTAATATTTCTGCTATATCACTAAAAGTAAGATTTTGAGAGTATCTTAAAATCAATATTTGTTTGTCATTTTCATTTAATTTATCTATGTATTTTTTTATATCTTCTTTTGTTTCTTTATACTCTGCTATCTGCTCTGGTGACATATCTTTTGAAGATAAGTGGTAAGCTTCATCTATATTGCTTTCACATATCTTATTATGTTTTCTTATGTAATCTATAGTTTTATTTTTTGCAATTTGAAGTATCCAATTTGAAAATTTAAATTTTTTATTATACATATAGAGTTTATTATATACAGTAATAAAGACTTCTTGGGTTATATCCTCTGAGGCTTCTTTTTGTTTTAATATATTATAAACAAATTTCACCACCATCAACTCATACTTATTAACAATTGTATTGAAACTATCCACATCTCCCTTCAATACATTGTTGACTAAGTTAATATCTTCAAAAACATCAACTTTTGCCATGATTTTACCTCTCTTTATATAATTAATACGAACTTATCTCTATTAAAGTTATATATTTTTAAATATTCAACTCTTTAAAGTATTCTTCTGTTAAATAAAAAAACACGGTAATAGCTAATAAATCAGCACATCCTCCTGGGCTAATTTTAAGACTTACAAATTCTTTTTCCATAGCTAAAATTTTTTCTCTTCCTTTTAATGTTCTCATACCGCCTAGTTTCATTATTTCCTCTGCTTGTCTATTTACTTTCTTCAACATTTCAAAGGAATGTCTGTGAAGTATATTAGAGTCATCTAATCTTTCCATTAATGCTATTAAGGTGTGAATTAATCTATCATTAAAACTTAACTCACAAGTATCTTTAAATATTTTTAATCCATAATCAAAAACTAGTGGTAATCCTTGTTCAACTTGTCCCCTTATTCCTTCAATTCCATACTCAATATAAAGTTTTTCTCCATAAGTTAACTTTTTATTTTTATCTATATTTTTTAGTTCTTTTTCAACTATTCCACTAGTCATTTCCTTTATTACATTTTTTATATCATGAAAAGATTTCTTATCATATATTGCTTTTGTAGTGGCAGCAATAGATACTCCTAAAAGAAAAATCATACCTTTGTGGGTATTGATTCCCTTAGTCTTTTTAAACATTGAATTTTCAGCTTCTATACCTATTTCTCTTATGCTTTTAAAAATTTCTTTAGCTGTATTTTTTGAATATCCTCTTTCTGCAAATAAAGTCATATACTTTATAAGTTCAGAGGTACTTTGTATAAAAGTATAGTAGTCCATATCATTATGAGCTCCACTAGATATAGGCGAAACTAATCCTGGTGAAGGAAAGCAGCTTATTTCATAAAGCATAGATTCTATTGCAAAGCTGCTTATTTTAAAAGATATATCGTTTATATTATAAGTTTTACACATCATTGTTCTCCATATAATCTTTAACAGTTCTTCTTATGTGATCTTCTATTTCATCTATATGATGACTTCTGTTTCTAACACATATGTGAGCGTCTTCATCACATATAAAACATTTTCTTCTATAATAACCTAAATGTTCTCTGCTTATGCTGTTATTTTCTTTATCATAAACATCAATGTCCAAAAATCTGCCTAATTCATGAGAATGTTCTATTTCTACAGTAGTTTTTTTAATTTCTATAGCGTCGCCTTCTACTACCATTATGATTACATCTCCTTCAGCAGTGGTCATCTTAGTTTTAAATATTGTTTTATCATCTAGTTTTTCTGTAAGCACCCTATCTGCTACTGTCATAAGAATTTCTGTTATTTCATTAGCTTTATTAAGTCCTGGATAATTACTTCTTGCACAAACCACAGGAGTCTTATATTCATTTATAAGTTTTTCAACAAAGGCTACTCTATCCTCTCTTGCCTTCAATAGTTTATCTGCTTTTAACATTTCTTCACTATTCATAATTTTAATGAGGAGAATTAGACAATTTAATTTTCTCCCTTATTTCAACTCCTTCTTTTGCATTTAAAAAGTCATAAGTTACTTTTGGAACCATTTCTTTGATTTTATTCATATTTTCTTCTTTAATCAGCTCTCTAACTTTTGATGCACTTATAGCAATATCTTCATAGCTTTTACGTGGAATTTCTATTACATCCACATTAAATTTGGGAAGTATTTCTTTTAAACTTTTATTATATTGACTAGTAACTTGGCAATAAGGCTCTTCTCCTATAAATCTTTTATTTATATTAAATTTATTGCAAAAATACTTTCCAAAAATTTTCCCATCTAATGAAGTATAGGCCTCTAGTATATCATCCTTTTTCCTTAAAAAATAAGATGGGAAAGTGGCGGAAGATATAATATATTCTCCCCCAGGTATAACTTTAACATTCCTCAAATGTTCAGTACCATTTTTCACTAGATTATATCTTACATCAAAGGGAAATAGTGATTTATTTTCCTCTACTATAAATACTAAAACCTCTTCACTAACTTTAGCTGCTTCCTCAATTAAATATAAATGTCCTAAAGTAAAAGGATTACAATTCATAACTAATGAACTTCTTTCTTTTTTTTCTTCTAAATTGTATTTTTTAGATAGTTTATATAAATAAGACTCTATATTATATATTCCATTTTCAAGTAATGCTACTTTTTCTACAGTTTCTATAAGTTTATATCCTAGTCCAGAAAATATTTCTATATTTTCTGGCTTTGTAAATATAAAGCTATGATATATATTTTCTTCAAACAGCCTGTCATTAAGTCCATTTAAAAGGATAGCAGAAACTCCTTCTCCCCTTAACTCTTCTGATACTGCAAAGCATTTAAAAACACTTTTTGCTTTAGAACAAGTGGCTTTAATTTCCCCTTCCTGCCTAATGACTACAGTGTAATCTACATCGTTATCTAAATCTAAATTAAACTTTTTCAAAAAATCTTTAACTTCCAAAACATCTCTATCTTTGTTTAAATTTATTTTTTCTAAGTTTAAATTATACATAATTTACCTCACTTTATTAGTCTCTAAACCCTAGATTTAAAATATTATTTATAAATATTTTCTTAAAAAACTATAACTTATTATACCTTATTTACTAGAAATATTGTAATTTTCGTAAATTGTTAATGGGTAAAAGTTTATTTAACCCCCTGGGGTGCAGTATGATATGGTACTACATCTGCAACATTGGATGATAATTTAGTAACATTAGTTATCTCTATAATATTAGTATTATATCACTGGTTTTACTTCCAAACTATACTGCATCCCAGGTTAACCTTAAAGGGCTCCGCACTATTCTCCAGGGTTAGTCTAATTTCATCCTTAATTGTCCATTAATTTAAATTTTATTTCAGTACCATTATAAAATTTACAGTTTTCCTTTAAACATTCACTATTTATTTTACTGTAATTACAATGCATATCCCTGTTTTTTTCTAATTCTATATTTAAAATTTCTTTAACAAAATCAATAGCTGTTTCAATAGCTAAAAAAGAGTCTCTCTTACAACATCTTGGTCCTCCAAAACTACTTATGGCTTCTAGGCTTTTTGAGGTCATAAGATTACATAACCCCCACTTTTCTTTTGATAAGGGTGTTGCACCTAAAATTAAACTTATAAAAATTCCAGTTCCTACAGCTGCACCACAGCATCCATAAAACCCGCAAAATCCACCTAAAACATTTTTTGCTCTTTTCTCACATTCCTGAAGCAGTTTTGATAATTTTTCTCTTTCAGAAATTTTATTTAAATAAGCTGTTAATAATACCGCTGGAACTAAAAAATGATGCTCTGGTCCATGCATTTTTACAGATGGATGTTTCATTAAATCCATTGCAATTTCTATAGGATTAACATTTGTAGTTACCATACAATAATTCTTAATCACTTCAAAAGCATCTAAACTATGACAATTATCACAAACGTAGTGTCCATATTTACAACTAGCATTAGAGTAAATTTTTTTCTTACAATAATAGCATTCCATTTCCTTACTTTCATTTAAATATGTTAATTCTTCTCCGCAAACCATACAATTAAATTTTTTTCCCATAATATCTTCCCCCCTGCTAATTATTTTATCATAGTTAAGGGACGGTTCATTACTTTTATTAGATGTTAAAAAAGCTTTCATAATTTTTACTAAATATCAAATATTCATTTTTTTAAATTTCATCTTCATCTTAATTTTATAAATTGTAATGAACCGTCCCCTTTAAAAAGGATTTATATTATTTTTATTGAATATAATATAAATTGCATAAAAAATAGAAACGAATATGCAAAGGAGGTATTACATGAAATTTTTTAAGATAGCACTCTATTTTTTATTAGGGGTTAGTCTTTCTCTTTTTATATTAACTACTTCTATTAATGCAAAAAGTTTTGATATAAATTACTATATGAATTCTTTTAAGGAAAATAACATTGAGGAAATTACAAATATGGATGAAGAAAACCTTCATCATGTAGCTGAGGATTTCATTAAATATTTGAAAGATGATAGAGCAAAATTAGATACTACTGCAATAATAAATGGTGAATTAAGACCAGTTTATGATGAGCGTGAGATTTTACATATGATAGACGTAAAAATTCTTTTTAAACTTAATCATAGTATAAATATTATATCTATTATTGTATTTATTGTGAGTTTACTAATTTTATTAAAAACAAAAACCTTAAACTTACATTCTCTTGGCAAAACTTTGATGATTACCGTTGGAATAAATTTAGCGTTATTGCTAATTTTAGTGATTTTTATTCAAAGTGATTTTACACAATATTTTACCTATTTTCATGAAATATTTTTTAATAATGATTTATGGCTCTTAGATCCTAAAACAGAAATTTTAATCCAAATGATGCCAGAACCTTTCTTTATTAAAGCTGCAATAGGCATAGGGCTATATTATGGTTCATCACTTATATTAATGATTGTAGTAGGTTTGCTTTTATATAAAATAAAATGGAGAAAATACGCTGTATGATAAAAATAAAATCCTAGAGAAATAAATTTCTCTAGGATTTTATCTTTATTAATATCATTCAAAAGTTTTTATAAGTTTAAATTTGCCTTTTTCATTTAAGTAGAGTTTCTCCATATCCTCAGTAAAAAATTTTTCTACATTGTCATCATATGAAAAACTAACTCCAATTCCACAATTTGAGCTTAATTGTCTCGGCACAGGTAATGTTTCATTGGATATATTATTTTTTAATAGGAACCTGTTAAATTTTATAGCTCCTGAATGAGTAAAGAAAGTAGCTATATAATCCATACTATTTTTTAGCAGTAAGTAAAAAATCTTCTCCTGCATTTTCAATTGAAACATTGTAACCTGCGTTCTTCATAAATCTCTCTACATTTCCACAAGCAGTATTATTATCTACTAGTACACTGATCCCATTTTTATTTTCTTCCAGTGCCTTTTTAGTCATTAATACTGGCTCAGGACAGGACATTCCTCTAGCATCAATTTTGACCAATACTTACATCCCCTTTCTTCTTTAAGTTAAAGCTTTTATCTATACTTAAATAAGAAATAACTAATAAAACTATTATAAATAATATAGTTGCTATTTGACCATTTGGAGTTGATCCTTTAGCACTTGAAGCAAGTTTAAAGTTGTGACTAAATGCTGCTCCAACAAACATTCCTAATATTGTGATAACTGAATCGATATTTCCTTCACCTGCTAATATAAGCTGTCTCATAGGGCATCCCCCTAAAAGTACCGAACCCCATCCAGCTACTACCATACCTAAGAAATTCCATAATCCATCAGTATGTGCAATTGGTTGATCTACAAATCCAAGATTGAAATTTCCTGATAGTAAATTTCCTATTAATGCAGCAACAAATATAGCTATAAATCCACATATTAAATAAGAATCTTTAAATAATACTAAATCCCTTATTCCTCCAACCATGCAAATTCTTGTTCTTTGGCATATTACTCCTACTATTAACCCTATAACTAGTGCTAATAATGCTGGTGTATGCATAGATCCTGGACCTTCTTTAGAAAATATTAAAAGACTTGAATAAGTTGCAACTAAAATAAATAATGCCACATTAATTATTGGAAATACATATCCTTCAATTTTAGTTTGTTTATAATTTCTTTTCAAAGTAAAGCCTCTATTTAAGAAGAATATTCCTATTAGTATTCCTACGGTAAAGCCTGCTATTCCAAAAATAGCATTTAAGTCACCGCCTGCTAATCTTAAAACCATTCTAGTAGGACATCCTAAAAATACCAATGCTCCTACCATCACCATAAATCCTAATATAAATCTTATAAATGGTGAAGAACCTCCCTTAGAACTAAATTCTTTTGTAAAAAAAGAAATTAAAAATGCTCCTAATATCATTCCCATTATCTCAGGTCTTGCATATTGTACAATATTAGCATTATGTAACCCAAAAGCTCCAGCTGTATCCCTTATAAAACAGGCTATACAAATTCCCATATTCTTTGGATTGCCAAAGTAAACAGACACAACTGCTAGTAAACCAATGATAGCCCCTCCAAGGATTATGCCTTTTTTGCCTTTCATAATTTACTCCTCCCCCTAATTTTGTTATTATTAATTATGACAACTCCTTAATTAAATTTTAACAAATAAGTATAAATGAGTAAAATTACATTATCGTATAGAATCACGTTAATCTATTTTGAAATTCAATAACTACTTTTCATTTAAACCCCTGAGATGCAGTATGATATGGCACTATATTTGCAACATTAGCTAATATTTTAATTATATTGTTTATTTGTTTTGTATTAATTTAAAATTACTAAGATTGTTTTAAACTGTACTGCACCTTAGAGGAACCCTTATACAATTGAGAATTGACAATTACTGAAATTTCTCTTCTATAAATAGGAGTTTTAAATTGATTTCTTTTTGAAGCTACATAATAGCTTCTTGTAAAAGATACTAGTAATTGTGTCGCTAATAAAAATAATCAGTTAAAGAAATTAGTTTCAACAAAACTAATTTCAATCTCAATTGTCAATTTTCTATAGTCAATTATCCATTAATTAAGTTTCCCAGTGGTGGAAAATCTAACATTATTAATTAAAATATAAAAATGCATACATTAAATTTTAATGTAATTTAGGAGGCTAATATGAAAACATTCTATATGGACAATGCAGCTACATCTTTTCCTAAAGCTCCAGGAGTAGCTGAAAGTATGAGCAATTACATTTTAAATATAGGCTGTAATATAAATCGCGGAGTTTACTCTAAATCTTTAGAGGCAGAAAACATAGCTTTTGAAACTCGAGAATTACTGTGTTCTATATTCAATTTTGACAAACCTGAAAATGTTATATTTACTTCTAATGTTACCACTAGTTTAAATATGCTTATGAAAGGATTATTAAGGAGAGGAGATCATGTTATAGTTTCATCTTTGGAACATAATGCTGTTATGAGACCTCTTACATCTTTACACAATATTGGAGTAGAGTTCTCCAGATGTCCCTGTGATAGTGAAGGAAATCTTTCTGTAGACAAATTGATTTCTCTTGTAAAACCAAATACTAAGGCTGTGATTATGACTCATGCTTCTAATGTGTGTGGTACAATTTTGCCATTAAAAACTGTGGGGGAAATTTGTAAGAAATATAATTTATTTTTTATAATTGATGGAGCTCAATCTGCTGGTTTCTTAGATATAGATTTTTATGACCTAAATGCCAGTGCAATTGCTTTTACTGGTCACAAAGGATTACTAGGTCCTCAGGGAATTGGAGGATTTTTGATAAATTCTAAGCTAGCTCATAATGTTTCTCCTATAATTGAAGGTGGTACAGGCAGTCTTTCAGAACTAGAAACTCAACCTGAATATATGCCAGATAAATTTGAATCTGGAACTCCAAATATTCCTGGAATATATGGATTAAATGCTTCATTAAAATATATATTAAAAGAAGGAATATCTTCAATAAGGGAAAAAGAACTAGAAATAACTGATAAGTTTTTAAATGAAATACATAACCTAAATGAAGTGAAAATTATAGGTATAAAAGAAATTAAAAACAGAACTGCAGTAGTATCTTTAGACTTTTTAAATAGAGATAATGGTATAGTTTCCTACTATTTGAACAAAAATTACGGAATTTCTACTAGAAGTGGATTACACTGTGCACCTTCTGCCCACAAGTCCTTAGGAACTTTTCCCAATGGTACTGTGAGATTTAGTTTTTCACATTTTACCACCATAGAAGATATAAATTATTCTATTAATGCAATAAATAAAGTTATTGAAAATGTGGATAAATATTAAGTTACCTTTTATTTTGTATATAAAAAAGGACATAGGATAACGAGAGTTATTCTACGTCCTTTATCTATTTATTTTATAATGGTTTTTTCACTACATCTATAACTGAACCATCTCTATATTCTACTACTGCAACTACTTCATCAGATAATTCTATAGATTTAGGCGTTCCAGTGATTTTTTCTGCTATAGCCTTTAATTCTTCTATTGTCATAACAGGAAGATTAGTATTTTTTAATTTTTCAATTAAATCTGTTCTTCTTGGATTAACAGCTATACCTCTTTCTGTTACTATGACATCTATACTTTCTCCAGGAGTTGTTACTGTTGTAACACTATCTTTTATAATTGGAAGTCTAGCTTTTGCAAGTTTGGTAACTATTATAGTTAATTTTGCTCCTGCAGCTGTATCACTATGTCCGCCTGAACCTCCCATTATAACTCCATCTGAAGCTGTAGTTACATTTGTGTTAAAGTTTGTATCTATTTCTGTTGCACCTAATATAACTATATCTAAGTTATTTACAACAGCTCCTTTATTATCAGGATTTCCATACATAGATGCTGACATTCTCATATGCTCATGAGTTGAAGAATAAGATTCAACAGCTTTTAAGTCAAAGCATTGAACATCAAATAGATTTTTAAATAATCCTTCTCTATACATATCTACTATGTATCCAGTAATACCACCAGATGCAAAGCTTCCTTTTATATTTTCCTTTTTCATAAATTCTCTAAGTTCTGCTGCAACAGCTAAAGATATTCCACCTGCTCCAGTTTGGAAGCTCATTCCTTCTTTAACAAGACCTGATGCCACCATTGTATCTAATGCCATTTTAGCTATTTTTAATCCAACTGGGTCCTTAGTTATTTGAGTTGTACCTGAAACTATTCCTGCTGGATCTCCTATAGAATCCACCTTTACTACATAATCAACATAAATTTGGCTTATTTCTATAGGGCAGTTTGGATATGGTACTAAATTATCTGTAATAGCTACAACTTTATCTGCACATTCTGCATCTGCTACTGCATATCCAAGCGCACCGCAAGCTGATTTTCCATATAGTCCATTAATGTTTCCATAGTTATCACAAGCAGGTGCCGCTACAAAAGCAACATCTATATGCAAATCTCCGCTTTCAATAGCTCTTGCTCTTCCACCATGAGTATGCATAACAGCTGGATATTTTAATTTTCCTTCTGATATAGCCTTTGCTACTGGACCTGATATATAATTTGTAGCAATTCTTGTAACTACTCCACTTTCCATATATTTTACAAGTGGCTCATGTACTGGGAATATTGCACTTGCTGCTATTCTTAAATCTTTAATTCCTCTTTTTGCAATGGCTTCTACTACTGTGTTTAAAATATAATCACCATTTCTTAAATGATGGTGAAAAGATATTGTCATTCCATCTTTTATATTAACTTTATCTAAAACTTCGTCTATGCTATTTACAAGCTTTTCATCCATTGGAGTTACAGATTTCACATTTACTGTAGCTTTTTTCTTTTCTCCAGCTTTTTTAAAGGCACCTTCAAAAGGTACAACCTCACCATATCCTTCTATAAAGCTTGGAAGTTCACGTCCTAATACGTTCTTCATTTTATCACCTCAATATTTAACCTTTATTAAATAAGTCCCAAAGCTTTTGCTAATTCTACTGTAGTTTTAGCTCTATTGATCACTGGAGCATCTACCATTTTTCCATCTAATGCAAATACTCCCTTTCCTTCTTTTTCTGCTTCTTCCATAGCTTCTAAAACTCTTTCTGCATATCTTATCTCCGCTGCAGTAGGTGCAAATACTGAATGAATTCCATCTATTTGTCTTGGGTTTATAGATGCTTTACCTGTCATTCCAAGAGATTTTGCTTTAGTTGTATCTATTAGTAATCCTTCACTGTCATTAGTATCTGTAAATGGAGTATCTATAGCATCCACTCTCATTGCTCTGCAGGCTATAGCAACTCTATTTCTTGCATAGAAGATTTCTTCTCCAGCTTTTGTTCTCTTAATACCCATATCTGAAGTATAGTCTTCTCCTCCAAGTAAAACTCCTACAACTCTATCTGAAGCTTTTATTATAGTATAAACATTTTCTACGCCATAAGCTGATTCAACTATTGGTACTAATTTTATAGATTTAGCTTCAAAGCCTTCTTCACTTTCTATTTTAGTAAGCCTTCTATCTATTTCTTCAAGTTCCTCTTCTGTAGCTTTAGGAATCATCAATGCATCTGGCTTAACTCTTGCAATTACATCTATATCTTCATCAGCATATTCTGTTGAAAGAGGGTTAATTCTTACCACAACTTCCACGTTACTATAATCTACATTTTTTATAGCTTCTTTAACAAGTATTCTTGCACTATCTTTTTCTGTAAGACTAACGGCGTCTTCCAAATCTAATATAACAGAATCAGCTCCAAGAATTCCTGCATTTTGAAGCATTCCTGGATTATTACCAGGCATAAAAAGCATAGTTCTTCTTAATCTTTTCATAGCATTCACCTCTATTACTGTGCTCTTTTAACAGCAGTTTCTACTCTAGCTTTTATAGTATAATCTAATGCCCCTTTATCTTGAGCTTTAACTATAGCTTTTTTAACACCTAAATCACTTAATGTGTTTAATATAGTTTTTCTTATTTCATCACCAAATTGTTTCATAACTATACTTTCAAGATCCAATTCTATTCCACCTTCATCATTTGGCATAACCATTATATAAATGTCATTAGATTCTAGTGTTCCTGCTTTTGCAACTTTCTTGATTTCCATACTATCACCTCAAACTATTTAAATATGCCTCTTTACCTATTTGGTAAAGATTGTTTCCCTCACTGTCAATAACAACTACTAATGGCAGGTCTTCTACTTCAAGTTTTCTTATAGCCTCTGCACCTAAATCTTCGTAAGTTATAATTTCTGCAGATTTTACACACTTAGCCATAAGTGCTGCTGCCCCGCCAATAGCTGCAAAATAAACTGCACCATTTTTAATCATTGAATCTATAACTTCTTGAGAACGTAAGCCTTTTCCTACCATTCCTCTTAAACCTTTTTCTAAAAGTTGTGGAGTATATGCATCCATTCTATAGCTTGTAGTAGGACCTGCTGAACCTATTGCCATTCCTGGTTTTGCTGGTGTTGGCCCAACATAATATATAACGCTATCCTTAACATCTATAGGTAATTCTTCCCCTTTATCTAATAACTCTACTAATCTCTTATGTGCAGCATCTCTTGCTGTATATATAGTTCCAGAAAGTAAAACGCTATCACCTGCTTTTAGTTCTTTAACTTTTTCTTCAGTTAACGGCATAGTAACTCTTTTTTCCATTATAAATCCCCCTTAAATTAAAGCTCTACTTCAGCATGTCTTGTAGCATGACAATTTATATTGACTGCTACAGGAAGTCCTGCAATATGTGTTGGATAACTTTCTATATTTACCGCAAGTGCAGTACTTCTTCCTCCAAAACCTTGTGGTCCTATTCCTAATTTATTAATTAGTTCTAATAGTTCTTCTTCAAGCTCTGCATAGAAAGGATTTGAATTTCTTATTTCTACTGGTCTTATTAACGCTTTTTTAGCTAAATTTGCAGCCTTATCAAAGGTTCCTCCAACTCCTACCCCAACGATTATTGGTGGACATGGGTTTGGGCCTGCCTCTTTAACAACTTTTAATACAAAATCTTTAACGCCTTGTAGTCCATCAGATGGTTTTAACATCTTTAATTGGCTCATATTTTCTGAACCAAAACCTTTTGGTGCTACAGTTATTTTTAGTTTGTCACCAGGCACAACATTATAATATATAACTCCAGGGGTATTGTCTTTTGTGTTAACTCTGTCTAATGGATCTTTAACTACTGATTTTCTTAAGAATCCATCACCATAACCACGTCTTATTCCTTCATTTATGGCATCTTCTAGATTTCCGCCTACTATATGAACATCTTGACCTAATTCTACAAATACACAAGCCATTCCTGTATCTTGACACATTGGCATATCTTCATTTTCTGCAATTTCAGCATTTGCTATTATTTTATCTAAGATACCTTGAGCTATAGACCATTCTTCTTTATCTCTAGCGTTAATTAAAGCATTTTTAACATCATCACCTAAATAGTAGTTAGCATCTATACATAATTTTCTAACTGCTTTAATTATCTCTGAAACATTTATTTCTTTCATAAAAATTCCTCCACACTTAGCGTTTTTCAATGTATATATTAAATTATAATGTAAAAGGCAGTTTATATAAACCGCCCTTCACTTGTTACGTATATTATTTGTTTCTTCTATTAATTAATGCAATTACTCTGTTCATTTCATTGTTTACTATCATGTAACCTTCATCAACACCCATACCTGGTTTTGCTAAGCATTGGTCTGCTCCACAAGCTATAGCAATATTAGTACAAATTTCTGCTGATCTATTTGTTTCATTACATGTTCCGCCACAGTAAGCTCCTACACCTTTTTCTTTACAGTATAGTATAGCTTCAATAATATTATTTACTCCTCCAAGGTCTGGAGTTTTTATTTGAAGCATATGTCCTGATTTATTATCAGCGAAGAACTTAACATCATCAAAAGTATTGCACCATTCATCAGCAACAAGTTCAACATTTATTCCTCTGTTATCAAGCTCAGCTGTTAAGTCTCTTAAGGCCTCCATTTGTCTTTCTCTATGCTCAACATCCATAGGTCCTTCTATTCTTAATTTGAATGGTTTAGCAGCTTCTTCTAATGTAGCTAAATAATCAGCCATAGCTTTTATATCATTGTTGAATGCTACTCCAATTGTTCCATAAACATCTATGTGGAATACTGGGCTATAGTCTTCGCTAGTTCTTAATTGTAATACTCTATCACTTAACCATTTAACATATGCAAGTAATTTCTCACCTTTGCTGCCTAATTTATCTTCTACGTGGTTGATTAATGCGTGAGGCATTACATCTGCACCTTTTATTATCATTTTGTCAGCATTTACGTATCTGTCGTCTCCTGATTGAGTGAATATTGGAATTCTTTTTATATCTACGCCTGTGTTGTATTCTTCTTTTACAACTTCAGCCATAGTTACTTTTTTAGCTTTAGCAACTGCATCAAGTATTGCTTGAGTTATACCATATCTTATAGCTGTGTGTAGTCTCTTTCCATCAACTTTCATATGATCAAATTCTTCTGCTAATGATTTGAAGTTATTAAGTTCTCTTCCAATTAGCTTTGGTGCTATTTCTTTTTCTATAACAGGTATAAAATCCTTAGCTAAAAATAGTGGATCCCTTCCGCCAGCTCCTGAATATTGTACTGCAGCACAATCTCCTACAGCTACTTGGCCATCTTCAAGGATTAACATTACAGATATAGATTCACCAGCTTGTCTTATTGATGTAAATCCATCTGTTACAGTTTCTCCAACATAAGTGAATCCATCATGTCCAGCTCCTTTTTTTATTGCTCTTTGGTCATCAAAATAGAATCCTGTTCTTCCTGCTGAACATACTACGTCAACAATTTTCATTTAAAACACCTTGCCTTCTTAAATTTTGTTATTAACTTTTAAATTGTCTATATAATTATTCAGGTCTTCCTACTAGTCTGCCTTTTCCAACTGCAAATATATCATCAACTGTCATTTGGAATCCAACTTCTCTACCTTCAAACTTTCCTCTTTCTTCTAGCTTCTTCATATTGTAATTCTTTAGCTCTTCAGTAAATGGTATATTGCCAAATTTTAAATATCTTACTGCACCATTGTTATCTCTTGCAGGCATCATTTTACCAGCATTATACTTACTTGGTGCAAAAGGAATGTCTATTATTCCCATATCAATTCCTTTAACAGTTCCTATTGCTAAATCGCCTTTTCCAATTTCATATAATTTGTCTATCATACATTTAGTTTCTGCTTTTATAATTTCTATTTCAGTTTTTAATTCTTCACACATAGGTAATCTTTGACCGCTTAATAAGTTAAGAGTCATTTTAGTAGCTCTTATACCTTGAGCATTAGCTTCTTTTGTTGGTATACCTATAGCTTCATGAGTTGTTTTTACTATAACTTTTGTAGCTCCAGCTAACGCTGCTGTAGCTGATCCAGTAGAAATAACTCCATAAGCTTTAGCTTCATCAGCTGGGAATCCTCCCATCCATTGATGGAATACTGTAGTTAAATATACATCTTTATATCCATTGGCTCTTAGATATTCATTACATTGTTCTTCTAACGCTCTTATAGCTGCAACGTCTTGTATTAAGTTTCCGCATTGTCCATATCCAACTGTTATATTCTTAACGCCTTGCTCTGCTGCAAGCAATGCTTCTACTATAGCTACTGCATTTGAAGTACTTGGTGGAACTAATGTACCAGTTAATGGTCCGTATGGCTCTCTGTTTATTGATACTCCATTTTCTTCATAAAATCCAACTAGTCTATCACAATATTGCCAATCTAATATTGTTTTTTCTAATGTAACATTTTTTGCGTATGGTATGTTATAGGAAATACCACCGCCTTCATTTGAAGTCCATCCTGATGCATGTGTAATTTCAGCAAGTAATCTTCCATCTGGAGTACCGTGTCTTGACTCTATTGGCAAGTTAACAGATTCAAAAACTTCTCTACAACCTTTAAGTCCATGGTTAACCCCTGGGAAACCATTTAATAAAGATCTTCCTTCTTTTATACTTTCTTTAATACCAATTTCGCATTCTTCATATCTATTTTGTCTTGTATAGCTATCTATTGTAGAAGGTAAAAGATCTGCTCCACCTTCATTTTGAAGAAAGTTCAATAATTCTATGTGTTTATCTATTAATGCAACTCCTGCTCTAGGTTGTGCTAAAGTTATTCCTTCTTCCTTTGCTTTTACAAGCTTTTTAGCAAAGTTTTTATGTTCTGGAATTTTTTTATTATAATCGATTGCTTCTTGCAAATCTACTTCTTTTCCTGTTGGCCATTGAGCTAAGACTTCTTCCCTTACCTTAAAAAACTCTTCTTCAGTCCATTTTTTATTTTTTAATTCCACTTTAAATTACCTCCTGATAATTACACTCTGACTAAATATTTTTTCATGATTCTAACAGCCTTATCTGGGTGATCCTGAGCTAATAAGCCCATAGCTGATAATATATATGTCTTATCTAATAAATATTCTGGGTTACGTGGTTTTAGTGAAACTGGATTTTCACTATCAAAAGTACCTGCACTTAAAATTTCACCTGGATTTTTACTATGAACTAGTACTCCTCCTGTCCCTATCATATACTTAACTTCCATTAAGTCTTTTCCTATTTGATTATACACTACTCCCATAGGTGTATAAACATTCTCTATTACTCCTGAATGTCTTTCCATTGAAAGTTCTGTAGCAACTTTTGCCATAGCTTCATCAAATTTTATATCATCATCATTTTGAGGAACCATCTTTATATTTTTATTTCTATAAGTACAATTCTCTTCTATGTTAACTTCTCTTTTATCATCATTTAAATATTTTCTAAGTTTTCTACTACCTGCTGCTTCCCATAGAGAAATAGCAGAATATCTCATTCCAAGATCCCCTTCTACTGTTCTTTTAGCAAAAGGTTCTTCAAGTCCTCTCATATTTACACCTGCTTTTGTAGGTTCACCAGTTGCAATTGAGTGTATATCGGTAGTAGCACCACCAATGTCCACAATTACTAAATCTCCTAGTCCTTCTTCTTCATCGCTGCCTTCACTTAAAACTCTTGCTGCTTTAAGTACTGCTGCTGGTGTTGGCATTAATATGCCATTTACAAAGCTTTCAGCATTTGAAAGTCCTTTTGCATCTGTTATTTTTTCCATAAACACTTTTCTTATTTCTTCACGGGCTGGCTCAACATTTAATGAATTTAGCTGAGGCATAACATTTTCTGTTATACTAAAATATAAATTTGCTTCTGTAAACATTTTTCTAAGTTCATCATTAGCACTTTTATTTCCAGCCACTACTATTGGAACATTTAGATTTGAATTAATAATCATTTTTGCATTGTGCAAAATACATTGTTTATTTCCACCATTTGTTCCACCAGCAAGTAATATTATATCTACATCTGAATCCTCAATTTCCTTAATTTCATCTTCTGTTAATTCATAACTGTAAACTTTTAATACTCTCGCTCCTGCACCTAATGCAGCTCTTTTAGCTGCTTCTGCTGTAAGTTCAGGTACAAGTCCTATAGCCACCATTTTTAATCCGCCTGCTGCTGACGAACAAGCTAATTTTTTTACAAAGTTTACATCTTTTCCTTCTAATTGTTTCTTGATTTTTTCATAAGACTTGTTAAACCCTACCATTATGTCATCTTCTATTGTTGTAATGTCTTTTGCTGTAGCTAAAATTTCTTCATTTTCAATATCTACAGCAGTTAATTTTGTATAGGTGCTTCCAAAATCTAAAAGCAAATATGCATCCACTTAAATCACTCCACTTTTGTTATAGTAAGCCTAAGTCTTCTTTTAAATCGTGAATTGTTGTTTCAAGAGTAGTTCCTGGTGGGTAAACCCTATCAAATCCCATTGCTTTAAATCTAGCTTGTACCTCTTCCCAATTCTGCTTTCCTACAACTATATTTCCACCTACATAAAGCAATATTCCTTTTAGGCCTGCCTCATCACATTTTTCTCTTAATCCTCTGCAGTCAATCTCACCATGTCCATATAATGAAGATACTATTATTGCATCAGCATTTGTTTCTACTGCTGCATTTATAAAGTCTTCTTGTGGTGATAAAACTCCTATGTTTTCTACATTAAATCCTGCTTCTGTTAAAGCATAATCTAATATTTTATTACCAACTGCATGGCAATCTGCCCCTATAACTCCAAGAACCAAAGTCTTTTTCTCCATCTTTAAAAGCCTCCTAAAAATTAATCGTGATTTTGCTTATATTTTATTTCTATAATTTTAGATTTAAGCGCCTTTACGGAGCCATTATCTAAACTATAGGAAAATTCAATTATTTCTTTATTTTGTAAATTCAGTTTAGAAACATCCTTATATCTACCGGGTGTAACTATAAGTACATCAGATTCTTCAATTATTTGGCTTACTTTATCGTCTTCTAAATCATTAGAATAATCTACTTTTAAATCCCCCAATCCTGCACCTTCTAATGCGGACTTCATTTTGAATATAAACTCTTCAGACAAGCATATAAAGCCAAATTTGCTGTCTGCAGGATGCCTTGCTATTTTTACAATAGATTCTAAGTTAGGATTAATAGCAACCCCTAGTACTTCTTTATCCATATTTCTAATAGAATTCTTAACTTCATTAACATGATTGAAAGTTGCTATCATTACTTGGCATTGCTCCACAATGCTCTCAGTCTGCTCTGACATCTCCTCCAAATCTCCAACTGTTAATGGGATTACATTCATATTGCTGTTTTTCGTAAGTTGTTTACTAAACATTCTAGCTTGTTCAATATTGCATTCTACAAAAACAGCAGTTATTCTTTCCATTAGTTCTTTCTTTTCTTTTACTCTTTGAACTACTATTTCTAAAAAATCTTCTGCTTCTACACCAGTTTCTAAAGCTTCTTCAAGGGCTAAGTCTACAAACTTAACAATTTTATCTTTAACTTCTTGATTCTTCCATAATATAGCTTCTTCTGCAACAAAAGTGCCTTTTCCTTGAATAGATTTTAATACTCCGCTGCTTTCAAGTTGATTATAAGCTGTACTTATTGTATTTCTGCTTACATTTAGCTCTTGAGAAAGCTCTCTTTCTGTTGGCATTTTATTTCCAACCTTGAGAGTACCTTCTTTAATCAAGTCCATAATTTGCTTTTTAACTTGAATATACAGCGGTATTCCACACTTCTTATCTACCACAATATTCATAAAATACCTCCCAAAGTTGTTAATGGATTAATGGACTAATCCATTCCCACAGTTATAATACCATATGGACCTATTTAATTCAATGTAAATTTTTAAAAAATTATGAAAAAATCTATCCTAATATTTTAGGATAGATTTTTTTCTTGCTTTTTTCTGACTATTTACTTTAGTATATTACAAAGCTGATATATTAAATCATTACTATGTTAAGATATATTACATATATTAATAATTTTTTTACATTTTTATTATTTAAATTAAATTTATCATTATCAATTGGACTTTTTTATAACTTTTTTTAATCCATTTGGACTCAATTGGACTTTTCAAAGTATTCTTTTATAGATTTACAAATAGACTCTGCAACTTTTTTTTGATAACTTTCATTTTTCAAAAGTTCCAAATCTTGTTTATTAGATAGGAACCCACATTCAACTATTACACCTGGCATAGTATCATTGCATCTTAGTACTTTATACATATCTTTAGCAGCCTTTGGTAATCTGGTATTGCTTTCATCCAAATCCATTCTCAAATTATCTTGCATTATTTTAGCAACTTTTTCACTTTCAGGATTGTTAGAATACCATACCTGAGCCCCTTTACAGTTTGGTTGCTCAAATTTGTTTAAATGTATGCTTATAAACATATCGCAATCTGTTTCTTTTTTAAGTTCACATCTTTTATTTAAATCTTGTCTTTTTTTCTCCTTGATAGTACCGTTATCTGTGTATAATCCTACATCTTCATCTCTAGTTAATACAACTTTATATCCTGATTCCATAAGCATTTTTTGTAACTTTAATGATATATTTAAGTTAATATTCTTCTCTGAGGTACCATCACTAGCACTTGCACCACCATCTATTCCACCATGACCAGGATCTATTAATATAACTTTTGTTCCCATCTTTTTATCAACTTCCATGCTTATTGTAGTTTTAGCTGATTTTATATTTATAGCTAATATTCCTACTAATGATATTGATATAACTAATAATGATACGATTAAATTCTTATTTTTATATCTCATAAAACCACCTTTAATATATTACTCTGTAATTTATATTTATTCAGATATTGAATAGTTTATTAATACATTGTTGTATTTTAAAGTTATTTTATCTCTGCAATAAATCTAATTATATGTTGAAAAAGACGATTTTATACTATCAAATTTTTCTATAATAAAATATAAAATAAAAAAATAAGCCAATCTATATTGTTCATACAATTATACTGATTGACTTATCTCACTATTTGTTATTAAGCTAATTTATATGGTGTTTCTGAAATTATTTCAGCTATATTTACAGCATGGTCTCCTATTCTTTCGAAATTACTTATAACATCTAAGAATATAGCTCCTACTGTTGCATTACATACCCCTGTATTAAGTCTTCTAATATGTGATGCTCTTAACTCTTTTTCTAAATTATCTATTCTCTCTTCTACTCCTCTTACTGTACGAGCTTTTTCCTTATTGTAATTTTTAAAGCAATCTATGCTCATTTCTAATGCGTTCACTGTGTAATTAAACATTGATAAAAGTTCTTTAGTTGCTTCTTCTGAAAATACTATATGTTTTGACATTTTTTCACTAGCTAAATCTGCAATATTTTCAGCATGGTCTCCTATACGTTCAATATCATTTACTACATGAAACATTGCTGCTACAATATTTTTTTGCTCTTCTCCAATTTCAGTATTTGAAAGCTTAACTAAAAATTTAGTTATGTCATCTTCTAATATATTTATCAATTTTTCATTGGCATAAACCTTATTAAGAGATTCTTCATTTTTATTATTAAAAGCATCCATAGCTAATTCTAAATTTTCCTTTGCCTTATTTGCCATTCTTACTAATTCGTTAGTAGTTTGACCTAAAGCAATAATTGGAGTTTCTAGTAATCTTTCGTCTATGTATTGTACTCCCATTGCTTCATGCTCATCTTCTCCTGGGATTATTTTATTTACTATATATACTAATAATTTAATGCATGGCATTAATATTAAAGTATTAATTATATTAAATATACTATGTGCATTTGCTATTTGTCTTTTAACTGCTTCTGCTCCCATTCCTGGTGTTATACCTTGAACTATGCCAGTTAAATAACCAATTAGTGGTATGAATATTATTGTTCCTATAACATTAAATAATAAATGAATTAGAGCTGCTTTCTTAGCTGTTTTAGATGTTCCTATACTTGAAATTAACGCTGTAACACAAGTACCTATATTGTTACCAAATAATATAGGTACAGCAACATTAAGTGGTAATGCACCAGTTGATGCTAATGCAACTAATATTCCTGTTGATGCTGAAGAGCTTTGTATTACCGCTGTCATTACTACTCCTAATAATACACCTAGTATAGTTTTACCTTGAAGTTTCATTATTAATTCAGAGAAAAATGGTGACTCTGCTAGTGGTGACATAGAATTTTTCATTAATTCTAAACCTAAAAATAATATACCGAATCCTAATATTATATTACCTATTTGTTTAGTATTTTTATTATTAGTAAATAATACTATCATTGCGCCTATTGCTAAAAATATTGGTGCAAGTGCATCAAATTGAAAACTTATAAGTTGTGCAGTAATTGTTGTTCCTATATTGGCACCCATTATAACTGCAGTTGCTTGATATAAATTCATAAGTCCTGCATTAACAAAACCTACAACCATAACCGTAGTAGCACTACTACTTTGTATAATTGCTGTAACTATAGCTCCTGTTAATACTCCTTTTACTGGATTTGACGTTATTCTGTCAAATATACCTTTTAGTTTATCCCCAGCAGCATTTTCAAGTCCATCCCCCATCATTTTCATTCCATAAAGGAATAAACCAAGTCCTCCAAATAAATTAATCACTGTAATAAATACTTCCATATATTACCTCCAAAAAAATTTGCTCAGTAAAATTCCATTTAAATGATACAATATATATTCCGTACTGTTAATATGTAATTAGTAAATTTAACATAAACATAACATAGGGCATACCTTTTATAAAATTTTAAAATATAATTAAATTACGAATAATTTATATATTAATAATAATCTTTATATAAGTATATCTGTCCTAAATATTAATATGTGTGAAAATAATTTATATTAGTTTATTCTATCCACTGTTAAAAAATTTACACAAAAAAATGCATATACTTAAATAAGTATATGCATTTCCCATATGTATTCCAAAGATTGAGATAATCTTGGTATAAATACGTAAATAAATTTGAAATACTATCTTTTTGAGAACTGAGATGCTCTTCTTGCTTTTTTAAGACCGTATTTCTTTCTTTCTTTCATTCTTGGGTCTCTTGTTAAGAAACCAGCTTTCTTTAATTCTGGTCTTAGGTTTTCATCAGCTTTTAATAGTGCTCTTGATATTCCGTGTCTTATAGCACCAGCTTGACCTGTAAATCCACCACCATGTACGTTAACTAAAACGTCAAATTTTTCCTTTGTTCCAGTTAAAGTTAATGGTTGATTAACTATAAATCTTAATGTTTCTAAACCAAAATAATTTTCTATATCTCTTTTATTTATGATAACTTTACCTTCTCCTGGTACAAGTCTAACTCTAGCAACTGATTTTTTTCTTCTTCCTGTTCCAAAATATTGAACTTTTGCCATTTTTCTTCCTCCTTCCAACTACTAGCTTATTTGTATCTTAACTCTAATACTTCTGGATTTTGAGCATGGTTCTTATGTTCTGGTCCTCTGTATACAGTTAATTTTTTAAGCATTTTTCTTCCTAATACTCCGCTTGGAAGCATTCTTCTTACAGCTTCTTCAAAAACAAACTCTGGCTTTTTAGCTAAAGCTGCTCTATATGGAATTTCTTTTAATCCACCTGGATATAATGAGTGATGTCTTAACATTTTTTGGTCTAATTTTTTTCCAGTTAAAACAACTTTATCTGCGTTTACAACTATTACATAATCTCCAGTATCTACATGTGGTGTAAATTGTGGCTTATTTTTTCCTCTTAATATAGAAGCTATTTGGCTGGCAGCTCTTCCTAATGGCATTTCTGCAACATCAACTACATACCATTTTCTTTGAACTTCATTTGGTTTTGCTAAGTATGATTTCATTTCTTTTCCCTCCCTGAATTTTTAACAGTCCGAATTCTATGCTAAAGATCCGGGGCTAGTGGATCTTATACACAATTTTACTATACAAACATAAATATTATAATACAATTTGCCACGCGTGTCAATTATTTTAAATATTACTACAGAATAAAAACGTTGATTTTTTCTGTAAAAATATAGTTAATTAATAATATACCTTTTCTAAACATAACCCTTGTGGCGGTGCAGTTTTTCCTGCTTTTGATCTATCTTTAGAATCTATAATATCTACTATAGTTTCCGGCTTTATCTTATTAGTACCTACATCAATCAATGTACCTACTACTATTCTTACCATATTATATAAAAATCCATCTGCCGAAGCATATATCTTTATATAATCTCCTAGTTTTTCCACCTTAAGTTCTGTTATATTTCTAATAGATGTTTTAACAGAACTTCCAGTTTTCTGAAAAGCTGAAAAATCATGAGTTCCTATAAAATATTTAGCAGCCTCCTGCATCTTTTCAATATCTAGATTATATTTATATTGATATACAAAATTTCTATCAATAGTTGCCTTAGCAGTTCTTTCAAGTATGGTATAACTATATCTTTTTCCTATACAGTCATATCTTGCATGAAAATCTGATGATACTTCTGATGATTCTAATATAGCTATATCACAGGGAAGCTTTATATTTAAGGCTTCTTTAAATCTATTACCTGGTATAGTACTATTAGTTTGAAAATTACATACATATTCACGTGCATGAACCTTACTGTCAGTTCTACTACAACCTGTAACTTCAATTTCTTCATTAGTCAATTCACTAATAACTTTTTCTAAAGTACCTTGTACTGTAATATTGTGATTTTGTTTTTGCCATCCACAATAATTGGTACCATCATACTCTACTACTAATTTTATATTTCTCATAATTTAAACACCTTTATAAATAAATTCTAAATAATAAAATTAACAAGGTAAATATACCAAAGCTTACAAAAGCTCCAGCATCCTTATTAGTTAACTTTAATACCTTCATCCTAGTTCTTCCTTCTCCACCTCTATAGCACCTTGCCTCCATTGCCATAGCTAGTTCCTCAGCTCTTCTAAAAGAGCTTATAAATAATGGTACTAGCAGTGGAATTAGATTTTTTGCTCTGCTTAATAAATTACCACTTTCAAAATCTGCCCCTCTAGCCATTTGTGCTTTCATAATTTTGTCTGTTTCATCCATAAGTGTAGGTATAAACCTAAGTGCTATTGTCATCATCATAGCTAATTCGTGAGCTGGAACCCCTATTTTTCTGAAAGGATTAAGCAACTTTTCTATCCCGTCTGTAAGTTCTATTGGTGAGGTTGTTAAAGTTAATAAAGATGTACCTGCAATTAAAAAAGTCAATCTTAATATCATAAATACTGCTAATATAATACCTTCTTTATATATCTTTATAAATCCCCACTCAAATAAAGGAATTTCTCCTCTAGTAAAAAACAAATTGAATATTGCTGTAATTAACATCAATATAAATATTGGCTTTAATCCTTTATAGATATATCTAAATGGAACCTTAGATACAAAAATAACTAACATTAGAAATAAAAATACCACTAAATATCCCATAAAATTATTGACTAAAAATAAATCTATTATAAAGAACAGTGATATTAATATTTTAACTCTAGGATCAAGCTTATGTATAAAAGAGTCACCAGGAACATACTGTCCTATTGTAATATCTTTAATCATATTAACTCCTCCAATGGGTAAAAGAAAATTACACTTTTACACAATATATTATGAATTCTTTAGAACTCTTAATATTTCATCTGTAGCTTGTTTTAAGGTAAATATATCTTCTGATATATTAAAGCCTTTCTTTCTAAGTTCTCTTATCAAATAAGTAACTTGTGGTACTGCAAGGCCAACTCTCTCTAAAGTTTCTACTTCTTTAAATATTAGGTTTGGAGGTCCATCCAAAATGCATTTTCCATTATCCATAACTAATATTCTATTTGCTACTTTTGCTACATCTTCCATACTATGAGAAACTAAAATTATAGTCATATTATATTCTCTATGTAATAATTCTATCTTACCAAGTATCTCATCTCTTCCCTTCGGATCTAATCCAGCAGTAGGCTCATCTAATATAAGAACTTTTGGTTCCATAGCTACAACACCAGCTATAGCAACCCTTCTTTTTTGCCCTCCACTCAATTCAAAAGGTGATTTATCTTTATAAGTTTCATAATCTAATCCAACTATATTCATTGCTCTTTTTACTCTAGATAAAATTTCTTCCTCATTTAGTCCTAAATTACGAGGACCAAAAGCAATATCCTTTTCTATAGTTTCTTCAAATAATTGATACTCAGCATATTGAAATACTAATCCTACTCTTTTTCTTATATCACTAAGCTTTACTCCATGTTCAGTAATATCTATGTCATCTACTATTATTTTTCCTGAAGAAGGTTTTAAAAGTCCATTAATATGTTGAATTAAAGTTGATTTTCCTGAACCAGTATGACCTATTAGAGCAACAAACTCACCATCACCTATTTCAACTGAAACATTGTCCAATGCTATTTTTTCAAAAGGTGATTTTGGCATATATATATGAGTTAAATTTTCTATTTTAATTGACATAATTCATTCACCATCTCATCTATAGTTAATATATCTTCACTTATATCCACAGAATTCTTTCTAAGCTCATAAGCAAGTTCTGTCATTTGAGGTACATCTAAACCAAGTTTTTTCATTGTTTTTACTTCTTTAAATACCTCTTTAGGAGTTCCTTCAATAACAATCTTTCCAGAATCCATAACATATATCTTATCTGCTTCTACAGCTTCTTCCATATAGTGTGTTATAAGTACTATAGTTATCCCATATTCTCTATTTAAATCTTTAATGGTTTTTATAACTTCTCTTCTTCCAGAAGGATCTAACATTGCTGTAGGTTCGTCAAGAACTATACATTCTGGCATCATTGCCAAAATACCTGCTATAGCAACTCTTTGTTTTTGTCCTCCAGATAGTAAATGTGGTCCATGTTTTTTATATTCATACATATTAACTCTTTTTAAAGAATCATCAACTCTTCTTCTTATTTCTTTAGGATCAACACCTAAATTTTCTGGTCCAAAGGCTACATCTTCTTCCACTATAGTTGCAACTATTTGATTATCTGGATTTTGGAACACCATTCCAGCTTTATTCCTTATATTCCACACATTTTCCTCTACTGAAGTATCTAACCCACCTACATATAATTTTCCTTCTGTAGGAACAAGTAATGCATTTATGTGTTTTGCAAAAGTGGATTTTCCTGAACCATTATGTCCTAAGATAACAACAAAGTCTCCTTTGTTTATGTCGATATTAACGGAATCAATAGCAACCTTTACATCACCATTTTCATTATTTTCATATTTAAAAACTAAATTTTCACTGTGTATTTCGATTTGTTTATCATTTATTTTGTCTAAAACTTGAGGGTTCTCTGACACGAAATTTTTATCATTTTCCATTTCTATCCCTCCATATAATATCAAAAATACTCAATTATTTGTAAACTACCACCGATATAAGCAGCAGCAATTTCGTTAGAAACTTTATATTTAAGTTTCAACCTAACAGTAAATCTTTACTTTTAATAAGGAAAACACATTCCCTCTATCCTTCATAGTTTCAACTATTAAAAAATAGATTTTTATTTTTCTCTCAATATATAATGAACCATTTTCATAACAATTAATCAAAAATTATTTTAATATTAAGATAAAGCACCATTATAGACAGCTTTAACTTGATTGTCATATATATCTGAGATAAACAACAAAATTTTTTAGTATTTTCTATAAAAATGGGGACTAAGCTAGGCATACTTAATCCCCTGGAATATATTATACTAATTCTAATATAACAACTTCTGCTCCGTCGCCTCTTCTTGGACCTACTTTCATTATTCTAGTATATCCACCATTTCTTTCAGCATACTTTGGAGCTACATTATCAAATAAATTTTTAACAACTTCTTCTTCAGTTACAAATGCAAGAACTTGTCTTCTAGCATGTAAGTCTCCTCTTTTAGCAAGAGTGATCATTTTTTCAGCTAATCTTTTAGTTTCTTTAGCTCTAGTTTCAGTAGTCTCGATTCTTCCATACTTTAAGAAACTAGTCACAAGATTTCTAAGCATTGCCATTCTTTGATCAGTTGGACGTCCTAACTTACGTTGATGTGCCATGTCTATACCTCCTTACTCTTCGCTTGGTTTAAATGATAAATCCAAGGCTTCAAGTTTTTGTTCAACCTCTTCCAGAGATTTCTTTCCTAAGTTTCTAACTTTCATCATGTCATCCATGGATCTCTCTGTTAATTCTTGAACAGTGTTTATTCCTGCTCTCTTTAAGCAGTTGAAGCTTCTAACAGATAAATCAAGCTCTTCTATTGTCATTTCTAATACTTTTTCTTTTTTTTCTTCTTCTTTTTCAACCATTATTTCTACATTATCAGCATGATCTGTTAATGTCATAAATAGTTTAAAATGTTCGATAAGAATTTTAGCTGATAATCCTATCGCTTCATCTGGTCTAATTGTTCCATTAGTCCAAATTTCAATAGTTAACTTATCATAATCAGTAATTTGGCCTACTCTTGTGTTTTCAACTTTATAATTAACTCTTTTAACAGGAGTATATATTGAGTCTACAGGTATAGTAGCTATAGGTTTATCTTCAGTTTTGTTCTTGTTTTGAGAAACATAACCTCTTCCCTTACTAACATTAAGTTCCATAAATAACTTAGCATTTTCATCTAAAGTTGCAATATGGATATCTTTGTTAACAACTTCTACATCTCCATCAGTTCTAATATCAGCGCCTGTTACCTCACCTGGGCCTTCAGCGTCAATATATATTGTTCTAGAACCTTCCCCTGTCATCTTTAAAGCTAATCCTTTTATATTTAGAATTAACTCTGACACATCTTCTTTCACTCCATTTATTGTTGAAAATTCATGAAGTACACCTTCTATTTTGATTGAATTTGCAGCAACTCCAGGTAATGAAGAAAGAAGAATTCTTCTTAAAGCATTACCTAAAGTAGTTCCATAACCTCTTTCTAATGGTTCAATGACAAATTTTCCGTATGTACCATTTTCAGCGGTTTCTACACATTCTATTTTTGGCTTTTCTATTTCTAACATATATAACCCTCCTTCTTTATTAAATGGGTGTTCTATTTTGAGGGCAACTGATTTTAATTATTGACTATTTGCTGTATAACTCAACGATTAATGTTTCGTTAACAGGAACATCTATATCTTCTCTAGCTGGTAAAGATACAACTTTTCCTTCGAAAGCTTCTTGATTAGCTTCTAACCAGTTAGGTAAAGTTTTTGGATTCTCATTGAATACTTTAAATTTCTCAGTAGCTTTACTTCTTTCAGATACTGATATTACATCGTTTAATGAAACACTGTATGATGGAATATCAACTTTCTTTCCATTTACTAAAAAGTGTCCATGATTAACTAATTGTCTAGCTTCAGCTCTTGAATTTCCGTATCCTAATCTATATACTACATTATCAAGTCTTAACTCAAGGAATCTTAGTAAGTTTTCACCTGTTATTCCTCTTTGTTTTTCAGCTTTAACATAATATAATCTAAATTGTTTTTCAAGAACTCCATATATTCTTTTAGCTTTTTGTTTTTCTCTTAATTGTAATCCGTAGTTTGAAATTTTCTTTCTGCTTTGTCCATGCTGTCCTGGTGCATAGCTTCTTCTAGCGAAAGCACATTTCTCTGTGAAACATCTGTCACCCTTAAGGTTAAGCTTTAACCCTTCTCTTCTGCACAGTTTACAAGTAGCTCCAGTATATCTTGCCATTAATTACACCTCCTGTTTACTATACTCTTCTTCTTTTTGGTGGTCTACATCCGTTATGTGGAATTGGAGTTACGTCTTTTATTAAAGTAACCTCTAATCCAGCAGCTTGTAAAGATCTTATAGCAGCTTCTCTACCTGCTCCTGGTCCTTTAACGTAAACTTCAACACTTTTTAATCCATGTTCCATTGCTGCTTTAGCTGCAGTTTCTGCTGCCATTTGAGCTGCATATGGTGTGCTCTTCTTTGATCCTCTAAATCCTAATCCACCTGCACTAGCCCATGACAATGCGTTTCCAGCTGCATCAGTAAGTGTAACGATGGAATTGTTGAAAGTAGATTTAATATGTGCTGCACCATGCTCAACATTTTTTCTTTCTTTTCTTCTTCTACTTCTTTTAACTTTTTGAGCCATTATATTCCCTCCTTACTATTTCTTTTTGCCCGCTATTGTCTTTTTAGGACCTTTTCTTGTTCTAGCGTTTGTTTTTGTTTTTTGTCCTCTAACTGGAAGTCCTCTTCTATGTCTAATTCCTCTGTATGATCCGATTTCCATTAGTCTTTTTATATCAAGAGCAACTTTTCTTCTTAAGTCACCTTCAACTAATATATTCTTGTTTATATACTCTCTTAAAGCATTAACTTCTTCTTCAGTTAAATCTTTAACTCTTGTATCTGGATTAACTGATGTAGCTTTAAGTATTTCGTGTGATTTTGGTAGTCCTATACCAAATATATAAGTTAGACCTATCTCAATTCTTTTTTCTCTTGGTAGGTCAATACCTGCTATTCTTGCCATCTACAATTCGCACCTCCTAAGTACATTAAATACTCTAGCTAGCTACTTACTAGCCTTGTTTTTGTTTATGTTTAGGATTTTCACAGATAACCATTACTCTTCCTTTTCTTTTTATAACTTTACATTTTTCACATATAGGTTTAACTGATGGTCTTACTTTCATAGCTAACCCTCCTTATTACTTATCTCTCCAAGTTATTCTCCCACGAGTTAGATCATATGGAGAAAGTTCTACTGTAACTTTATCTCCTGGCAATATCCTGATAAAGTTCATTCTTAACTTTCCTGATATATGTGCTAATATTTTATGCCCACTCTCAAGTTCAACTTGAAACATTGCATTTGGTAGTGCTTCTAAAACTACACCTTGCATTTCAATTATATCATCTTTTGACATAAGGTAATCAAACCTCCTCAACCTGCAAAAACTTTCTTATCTTAGAATTACTAACCTTCTTACCTTGCAAGATTAGTTCACTGATCTCATCAGCTGTTATATCCGTGAAAATTAAATGTTTAATTTTCTTTTTCTTCGGTTTCTCAATTTTTCTTAAGTCTCCATCTGAAATATAGACATAATCAGCATTTAGTATACCTACTATTATAAAGTATCTATTACGATCTCTTCCTGATTTAGAATGTACCACCTTACCTAAAAGGCTATTATCATCCAAACTATTCACCTCATTAGCTTAAAGTTAATATTTCAGGACCATTATTTAATATTGCTACAGTATTTTCATAATGAGCAGATAAACTTCCATCACTTGTAACAACAGTCCATCCATTAGGCTTCACCTTAACATTAAACTTTCCAACGTTTATCATCGGTTCAATTGCAAGAACCATTCCATGAGATAACTTTGGTCCTCTACCAGCAGTGCCGTAATTAGGAACCTGCGGATCTTCATGCATAGACTTACCAATACCGTGTCCTACAAAATCCCTAACCACAGAATATCCAAAACTTTCAGCATAACTTTGAATTGCTGCTGATATATCTGTAAGCCTATTATCTACTTTTGCTTTTTCAACACCCTTGAAAAAACATTCTCTAGTAATTCTAATAAGGTCTTCAGCTGCTTTAGATATTTTCCCTACTGGGAAAGTTCTAGCTGCATCACCGTGAAACCCATTTAGAACTGCTCCACAATCTACACTTATGATGTCTCCTTCTTGTAATACCCTATTATTAGGAATTCCATGAATAACTTCATCATTCACTGATGCACATATGGAAGCAGGAAATCCACCATATCCTTTAAAAGATGGTTTTGCCCCCTGTTCTAATATGAACTCTTCAGCTAATTTATTGATTTCTGCAGTTGTTATTCCAGGCTTTATTACCGCCTCTATTGTTGCAAGTGTATCAGCAACTACTTTACCTGCATTTCTCATATATTCAATTTCCATATCACTTTTAATTATTATCACTATTTATCGCTCCTAAGATACCACAAATATCTTTAAAAACATCATTAATAGCTTGGGTTCCATCAACTTCGGATAGAAGATTTTGCTCTCTATAGTAATCTATAAGAGGTTGTGTTTGAGCATCATATATTTCAAGACGTTCATTTACTGTTTCTTCGCAATCATCATCTCTTTGTATTACAACGCTACCACAAATGTCGCATTTACCGTCCACTTTAGTAGGGTTAAATTTAACATGATAACTTGCTCCACAGCTTAAACAAACTCTTCTACCTGTCATTCTATCAATTATATACTCTTTTGGAACCTCTATTAATAGAGCTGTATCAAGTTTATCTCCTTTTTCTTGTAAAAAGTTTTTTAGAGCTTCTGCTTGCTTTACAGTTCTTGGATAGCCATCAAGTAAAAAACCATTTTTACAGTCTTCTTTCTCTAATCTATCCTGTACGATATTTATAGTTAATTCATCAGTCACTAAATGACCTTTGTCTATATAACTCTTAGCTTCGATTCCTAGTGGAGTCTTTTCAGAAATATTTTTTCTAAAAATGTCTCCTGTTGATATATGCGGTATGGAGTATTTATTACTAATTGATTTAGCTTGTGTTCCTTTTCCGGCTCCCGGAGGACCTAATAAAATGATTTTCACTAGTATCAACTCCAAATATTTATTTAAGGAAACCTTGGTAATGTCTCATTACTAATTGTGATTCAAGCTGCTTCATAGTTTCAAGAGCAACTCCAACGATAATTAGTATACTTGTTCCTCCGAAGGCTATTCCTTTAAATTTAGTGTAAGATTCCATTATAATTGGGAATACAGCTATTATTCCTGCAAAAGTTCCTCCAATTATTGATATTCTAGTTAAAACTTTTTCTAAGAAAATTGCTGTTTTTTCTCCTGGTCTTATACCTGGAATAAATCCTGATGATTTATTCATGTTTTCAGCCATCTCATCTGGCTTAAATGTAACTATAGTATAGAACCATGAGAAGAATAAAATTAATATGAAATATACTACTACATATTTTAAAGAACCTCTTTGGAATATACTCCAAGGACTTTCCATTACAAACTTTGCAAAAGAAGATGATGGCCAAATTCTTGCTATTGTCTCTGGAAATTGCATCATTGACATAGAAAAAATTATCGCCATAACTCCAGATGAGTTTAAGCTAAAAGGAATATGTGTTGATTGTCCTTTAAACACTTTATTGCCCACTGCTTTTCCTGCATATTGTACAGGTACTCTTCTTTCTGCTAAATTTACTACAATAACTGATAATAATAAAGCCAAAGCTACTAGTATAAATATTATAACCTCTACTACACTTACTTCACCAGCCTTTTGAAGACCAGCAACTTGGTAAGCCATGGTTGGAATGGTAGAAATAATATTTACAAAAATTATTACTGAAACCCCATTTCCAATTCCATATACTTGTATCTGTTCGCCTAACCATACTAATAATGTTGAACCAGCAGTTGTTGTAAGTATTACTAACAACAAGCCAAATTTTCCTCCAATTTGGAATGCTCCAGCACCATTTATCATAGTATATACAGCAATAGCTTGAATTACTGAGAAAACTATAGCTGCAATTCTTGTGTAGTTTTGAATTTTTTGTCTTCCTTCTTGACCTTCTTTAGAAAGTTGCTCTAAATATGGAACTGCTATTGTTAATAACTGCAATACGATCGATGCATTTATGTATGGTCCTACACCCATGGCAAATATACTAAACTTGCTTAGAGCACCGCCGGAAAGCATATCATAGAAGGTGAACAACGTTCCTGAGCTTGTTAAGTTAGCTAGCCTACTAGCATCTACCCCAGGAACAGGAATAAATATTCCTAGTCTAAATATCACCACTATAAATAACGTAAATAGCATCCTTTTTCTAAGCTCTGGAACTTTCCAAGCATTTCGTAGGGTTGATAACATCTATATCACCTCAACTTTGCCTCCAGCGGCTTCGATCTTTTCAATAGCACCTTTAGAAACTTTATTAACTTTAACAGTTAATTTTTTCTCTAAATTACCATTTCCTAATATTTTAACACCATCATAAACTTTATTGATTACTCCTCTTTCGATTAGTAATTCTGGTGTTACTTCTGTACCATTTTCAAATATGTTTAGTCTTTCAACATTTATGCAAGCATATTCTTTAGCGAATATGTTAGTAAATCCTCTTTTAGGTAATCTTCTGTATAAAGGCATTTGACCTCCCTCAAATCCAGGTCTTACTCCACCGCCTGATCTTGAGTTTTGTCCTTTTTGACCTTTTCCTGCAGTTTTACCCCAGCCTGAAGCAGTACCTCTACCAACTCTTTTGGCTCCTCTTTTTGCTCCTTCTGCAGGTCTTAACTCATGAAGTTTCATAGTCTACACCTCCTTGTATTACGCTTCTTCTACTTTTAGTAGGTAATTAACTTTATTTACCATACCTCTGATTTGAGGAGTTTCCTCGTGCTCTACAGTTTTACCTATTTTCTTTAATCCTAATGCATTAACTGTAGCTATATGGTCTTTTTTTCTACCTATTAAGCTTTTTGTTAATGTTATTTTAAGTTTAGCCAAGGTCATTCCCCTCCTATCCTAAAATTTCTTCAACAGTTTTGCCTCTTAATTTAGCAACTTGTTCTGCTGTTCTTAAGTTTGCTAATCCGTTGATTGTAGCATTCACCATGTTTCTTGGGTTGTTAGAACCTAAAGATTTAGCTCTAACGTCTTTTAATCCTGCAAGCTCAAGTACTGCTCTTGCTGGACCTCCAGCTATAACTCCTGTACCTTCAGTAGCTGGCATTATATGCACTCTTCCAGTACCAAATTTTCCATCTATAGTATGAGGAACTGTAGTTCCGTCTAATTCAACTTTTACAAGGTTTTTCTTAGCATCTTCAATACCTTTTCTTATAGCTTCAGGTATTTCAATAGATTTACCCATTCCAACGCCAACGTGTCCGTTTTCATCTCCAACAACTACTAATGCGCTGAATCTGAAGTTTCTTCCACCTTTAACAACCTTAGCAACTCTATTAATGTATACAACTTTTTCTTTAAGATCTAGTGTGCTAGGATCTATTTTCATGAATTTCCCTCCTTTTTTTAGAATTGAAGTCCTGCTTCTCTTGCACCTTCTGCAAGCATTTGTACTCTTCCGTGATAAACGTATCCGCCTCTGTCAAACACAACTTCTTTAATTCCGTTTTCTAATGCTTTTTTAGCTATTAATTGTCCAACAGCTTTAGCAGCTTCTTTGTTGCTTCCAACCTTTAATTCAAAGTTTTTATCTAAACTTGAAGCAGCAACTAAAGTTCTTCCAGCTACGTCATCTATAATTTGAGCATATATGTTCTTTTCACTTCTGTAAACAGCTAATCTTGGTCTTTCAGCTGTTCCAGTTATTTTTTTACGTACTCTTAAGTGACGAGTTTCTCTTGATAGTTTTCTATCAGCCTTTTTGAACATTACCTTCACTCCTTCCCACTATTTATTATTTACCTGTTTTACCTTCTTTACGTCTTATAACTTCACCAGAATATTTAATTCCTTTTCCTTTATAAGGCTCAGGTTTTCTCCACGTTCTAATATCGGCAGCAATATCTCCAACTAGTTCCTTATCTATGCCTTTAACGTGTATTGTATTAGCATCAGGAGTTTCAAATGTGATTCCTGGAACTGCTTCTATTTCAACTGGATGTGAGAATCCAAGGTTTAATGTTAATTTATTTCCTTTTAGTGTTGCTCTATATCCAACACCAACTAATTGAAGTGTTTTAGTGTAACCATCAGTTACTCCAACTACCATATTATTTATTAATGCTCTTGTTAATCCATGAAGAGCTCTATGTTCTTTTACATCGCTTGGTCTTGTAACAACCACTGAATTATCTTCTATAGCTATATTCATATCTTTTGACATTGCTTTAGTTAATTCACCTTTAGGTCCTTTAACTGTAACAACGTTCTCTGGTGATACTGTAACTGTCACACCACTTGGTATAGCTATTGGAAGTCTTCCTACTCTTGACATAATTGCACCTCCTGTTCATCAAACTACCAGATATAGCAGATTACTTCTCCACCTAATCCTAATTTTCTAGCTTCTCTATCAGTTACGATTCCTTTTGAAGTAGATATTACTGCTACTCCTAATCCATTTAATACTTTTGGAATATCCTCATTCTTTGTATATACTCTTAAGCCTGGTTTAGATATTCTTTTTAGTCCTGTTATTACTCTTTCTTTGTTCTTACCATATTTCATAGTAAGTCTTAACATTGGTACAGAACCATCTTGATATTCTTCTATATTTTTAAGGTATCCTTCTTGAAGCATTATGTTTGCGATAGCCTTCTTTATGTTTGAAGAAGGAACTTCTAATATTTCGTGTCTAACAACATTTGCATTTCTTATACGAGTTAGCAAATCTGCGATAGGGTCAGTCATAACCATTTATTGTGCCTCCTTTCATATAATGAATATATTACCAACTTGCCTTCTTACATCCAGGAATTTGTCCTTTATAAGCAAGTTCTCTGAAACAAATACGGCAAATACCAAATTTCTTTAATACAGAGTGTGGTCTTCCACATAATCTGCATCTTGTATAAGCTCTAGTTGAATATTTAGGCTCTTTTTTCCATTTTTCTATTAAAGCTTTACGTGCCACGTTATTCCCTCCTTATTATTGAGCAAATGGCATTCCAAGGAATCTTAATAATTCTCTTGCTTCCTCGTCTGTCTTTGCAGTAGTAACGAATATTACATCCATACCTCTTACTTTGTCAATCTTATCATATTCTACCTCAGGGAATATTAATTGCTCTTTTAGTCCTAATGCATAGTTACCTCTTCCATCAAATGATTTTGAAGGAACTCCTCTGAAGTCTCTAACTCTAGGTAAAGCAATGTTAATAAGCTTATCTGCAAATTCAAACATTATTTGCTTTCTTAATGTAACTTTACATCCTATTGGCATGTTCTCTCTTATTTTAAAGTTTGCTACAGATTTCTTCGCTCTTGTTAAAATTGGTTTTTGTCCTGTTATTAATTGCATATCAGCAACAGCAGCCTCAAGAACTTTAGAATTATCTTTAGCTTCTCCAACTCCCATGTTTACTATTATTTTTTCAAGCCTAGGTACTTCCATTATGTTTTTATATCCGAACTTTTCCATCATAGCTTGAACTACTTCATTATTGTATTTTTCTTGTAGTCTTGCAACCATTGGTTAAACCTCCTTTCGCGAATTAAAATGTTTCTCCGCACTTTTTGCACACTCTTACTTTAGTGCCATCCTCTAATATTTTATTGCTTATTCTAGTAACAGATTTACATTTATTGCAGTATAGCATAACTTTTGAGCTGTTTATAGCTCCTTCAAAGTGTACTATTCCACCTTGCATATTTTGTCTGTTAGGTTTTTGATGTTTAGTAACAACATTAACATCTTTAACCACAACTTTTCCTGTTTTAGGATAAACAGCTAAAACTTCGCCAATTTTTCCTTTATCTTTACCAGAAATAACCATTACTGTGTCTTTCTTTCTAACATGAACTTTCATTATAGCTACCTCCTATCTTATAGAACTTCAGGTGCTAATGATAATATCTTATTGAATTCTTTATCTCTTAGCTCCCTAGCAACAGGTCCGAAGATACGAGTTCCTCTTGGATTTTTATCTTCTTTTATTACAACAGCTGCATTTTCATCAAATCTAATGTATGAACCATCTGCTCTTCTTAAACCTTTTACTGATCTAACAATAACTGCCTTTACAACGTCACCTTTTTTAACAACTCCACCTGGTGTTGCACTTTTAACGCTAGCAACGATTATATCTCCGATGTTTCCCCATTTTCTTTTGGAACCACCTAGTACTCTAATACACATTATTTCCTTAGCACCAGAGTTGTCTGCTACCTTTAATAATGTTTGTTGTTGTATCATGTAAAATACCCTCCTTTCAGTTAACTATTTAGCTTTTTCAGTTATTTCAACAAGTCTCCATCTTTTATCTTTTGATAATGGTCTTGTTTCCATAATTAATACTCTATCATTAATTTTAGCTTCATTATTTTCATCATGAGCTTTAAATTTTGTAGTTCTGTTAACTGTTTTTCCGTATAGTGGATGTCTAACCTTTGTTTCTACTGCAACAACGATTGTTTTATCCATCTTATCAGAAACAACTCTTCCTATTCTTGTCTTTCTATTTCCTCTTTCCACAAGACGAACCTCCTTTCAGTATTACTGCTCAAAAGCCCTTAATTCTTCTTCTCTAAGGATGGTTTTAATTTGGGCTATAGACTTTTTAACCTGTTTAATTCTCATTGGGTTTTCTAACTGTCCTGTAGCTAACTGAAATCTAAGGTTAAATAATTCTGATTTTAAATCAGTTAATTTTACTTGTAAATCTTGAGGAGTACTTTGTCTCAACTCTTTTAATTCATTAGCCTTCATTGATTTCACCACCCATTTCCTCAAAATCTTTTCTTGTTACAAACTTAGTTTTAACTGGTAGTTTGTGTGATGCTAATCTCATAGCTTCTCTAGCAGCTTCTTCTGAAACTCCAGAGATTTCAAATAACACTCTGCCTGGTTTAACTACTGCTACCCAGTATTCTGGTGAACCTTTACCAGATCCCATACGTGTTTCAGCTGGCTTCTCAGTAACTGGCTTATCAGGGAAGATTTTTATCCAAACCTTTCCTCCTCTTCTTACGTATCTATTTATAGCTATTCTGGCAGACTCAATTTGGTTGCTTGTTACCCAACCACATTCAGTTGCTTGTAAAGCGTAATCTCCGTAAGCGATGAAGTTACCTCTAGTAGCTTTACCTTTCATTCTGCCACGATGAACCTTACGATGTTTAACTCTTTTAGGCATTAACATGTCATATTCCTCCTTCCTTACACGTTATTAAGCGTTAGCTTCTTCTTTCTCTACTTTCTTTGTTGGAAGAACTTCGCCTTTATATACCCAAACTTTAACTCCAATTTTTCCATAGATTGTATTAGCTTCTGCAAATCCATAATCTATATCAGCTCTTAAAGTTTGTAGTGGAATTGTTCCTTCATGATAAAACTCTGCTCTAGCAATTTCAGCTCCACCAAGTCTTCCTGAACAAGCTGTTTTAACTCCCTTAACACCTGTTCTCATAGCTCTTTGAATAGTTTGTTTCATAGCTCTTCTGAAAGATATTCTCTTTTCTAGTTGAACTGCTATGTTTTCAGCCATTAATTGAGCGTTGTTTTCTGGATTTTTAACTTCTACTATATTAATAAGAACGTTATTAGATGCAACAATGTTCTTTAATCCTTTTTTAAGTTCTTCTATACCTTGACCGCCTTTACCTATAACCATTCCTGGCTTAGCAGTATGTATATTGATTTTTATTCTTTTTGCGGCTCTTTCAATTTCTATTCTAGAAATTCCTGCAGTGTATAATTTATTTTTAAGATATTCTCTTATATGATTGTCTTCTACTAAATTATCTGCAAAGTTAGTTCCTTCTGCGTACCATTTAGCATCCCAATCTTTAATTACACCAACTCTCAAGCCGTGTGGATGTACTTTTTGTCCCACTATATTTCCCTCCTTCTTATGCTCTTTCTTTGATTACTAAAGTTATATGGCTAGTTTTCTTTCTTATTCTGAAAGCTCTTCCTTGCGCATGTGGTCTAAATCTTTTTAATGTTGGACCTTGACCAGTATATGCACTTGCAACATATAATCTATTTCTATCTAAATTTAAATTATTTTCTGCATTTGCAACTGCTGACTTTAGTACTTTATTTACAACTTCAGCTGCATCTTTTGGAGTGTATTGTAATATAGCAAAAGCTTCATTTACATCTTTACCTCTTATTAAATCAAGAACGATACCAACTTTCATTGGAGACATTCTCACATATCTTGCTATAGCTTTAGCTTCCATCGTGTATTTCCTCCTTCCCGGACTATCTTACCTTACTTGATTTTGATTTATCGATGTGACCTTTAAAAGTTCTAGTTAAAGCAAATTCACCTAATTTATGTCCTACCATATCTTCTTGGATATATACAGGAACATGTTTTCTTCCATCATGAACAGCAATAGTGTGGCCTATCATTTGTGGGAAGATAGTAGAACTTCTTGACCAAGTTTTTATAACTTTCTTCTCACCATTTTTATTCATTTCGTTGATTTTATTTAAAAGTGACTCTTTTACGAAAGGTCCTTTTTTTATAGATCTACCCATGTATTAGTTGCCTCCCTTCATACAATGTATGCGTAATTCAGAAGAGAATAAAATATCCTCTTCTTATTATTTCTTATTTCTACCCTTAACAATAAACTTATTAGAGTATTTTTTAGTTTTTCTAGTCTTGTATCCAAGAGCTGGTTTACCCCATGGAGTAAGTGGGCTTGGATGTCCGATAGGAGATCTTCCTTCTCCACCTCCGTGTGGGTGGTCGTTAGGGTTCATAACAGAACCTCTTACTGTAGGTCTTAAGCCCATATGTCTCTTTCTTCCTGCTTTACCTATCTTAACAATTTCATGAGTTAAGTTAGAAACTGTTCCTATAGTAGCTCTACAGTTAATTCTTACATATCTAACTTCTCCGCTTGGAAGTCTTACTTGAGCATATTGTCCTTCTTTAGCCATAAGTTGAGCTGAAGAACCTGCTGATCTTACAAGCTGAGCACCTTTTCCAACTTGTAATTCTATGTTGTGAATTACAGTACCAACTGGTATGTTAGCTATTGGAAGAGTGTTTCCTACTTTTATATCTGCATCTGGACCAGATACTACTACATCTCCAACTTTTAGTCCTACTGGAGCTATTATGTATCTCTTTTCACCATCTGCGTATACAACTAAAGCAATGTATGCTGATCTATTTGGATCGTATTCAATAGTTGCAACTTTCGCTGGAATACCATCTTTTCTTCTTTTGAAATCAATTATTCTATATTTTTGTTTTGCACCACCACCATGGTGACGAACAGTAATTTTACCTTGTGCGTTTCTACCACCTGTTTTTTTCTTACTTACAAGAAGTGACTTCTCAGGTACATCAGTAGTTATTTCTTCAAATGTAGCCATTGTCATATTTCTTCTTGAAGGTGTGATAGGTCTAAACTTCTTAACTGCCATTAGGTTTCCCTCCTTCTTTTCGCTTATCTGGTTCTAACCAATAAATGCTTATTCACTAACTACATTCCTTCAAAGAACTCTATAGTTTTACTATCTGCAGTTAATGTAACTATTGCTTTTTTGAAGTCCGCTCTTTTACCAACATGAACTCCAACTCTCTTAGTTTTTCCTAAGTTTCTAATTGTAGCTACATTTTCTACTTTTACTCCGAAAACATCTTCTACAGCTTTCTTTATTTGGAATTTATTAGCGTGTATGTCAACTATGAAAGTGTATTTTCTATCAGCCATTGCTGCCATACTTTTTTCAGTTATAACAGGTTTTCTTATTATATCATGGCTTGTCATTTTCATTATGCATACACCTCCTCAATTTTAGATACAGCTTCTTTAGTTACCATGAACTTTTCATATTTTAATATATCATATACGTTTAAGTTGTTTACTGGTAACACAGCTACTCCTGGTATGTTTCTAGCTGATTTATAAACATTGTCGTTTGATTCAGCAACTACTATTAAAGTTTTTTTAGCTTCGAAAGCATTTAAAACTTTTATCATTTCTTTAGTTTTAGGAGCTTCAAAATTTAAGCTTTCTAATACTATCATTTCATTTTCAGTAACTTTTGAAGTTAATGCTGACTTCATAGCTGCTCTTCTCATACTTTTTGGAATTGAAACTCTATAATTTCTTGGTTTTGGTGCAAATACTATACCACCATGAATCCATTGTGGAGCTCTTATTGAACCTTGTCTTGCTCTACCAGTTCCTTTTTGTCTCCATGGTTTTATACCACCACCACGAACTTCTGCTCTAGTTTTAGCGCTTTGAGTTCCTTGTCTTTTATTAGCTAATTGTGCTAATACTACTTGATGCATAGCTTCTTTGCTTATTTCTACATCAAATATATTTTCATTTAATTGGATATCTCCAACTTCTTTTCCTTCTTTATTGAACACTTTTACTGTAGGCATTCTGTATCCTCCTTTCCCTAAGCTTTAACAGCGTCTCTAATTACTACAAGACCTTTGTTTGGTCCTGGTATTCCACCTTTTATAAGGATTATGTTTTTCTCAGGTATTACTCTTACTACTTCTAAGTTTAATACTGTAGTATTAACATTTCCCATATGTCCAGGCATTCTCTTATTTTTAAATGTTCTTGCTGGATCTGAAGAACCACCCATTGAACCAACTGCTCTATGGAATTTAGAACCGTGTGTCATTGGTCCTCTATGTGCGTTCCATCTTTTGATTGTTCCTTGGAATCCTTTTCCTTTTGATACTCCAGAAACGTCTATTTTATCTCCAGCTGCAAATATTTCAGCTTTTATTTCTGAGCCAACTTCTAAGTTACTCATATCTTCTAATTTGAATTCTTTTATGTGTCTTTTAACGCCAACTCCAGCTTTTTCAAATTGTCCCTTCATTGGTTTGTTAACTAATTTTTCTCTTATATCTCCGAAAGCAACCTTAACTGCTTCATATCCATCAGTTTCAACAGTTTTCTTTTGGATTACTACACATGGACCAGCTTCTACAACTGTTACTGGAACTACTTTTCTATTTTCATCAAATATTTGAGTCATTCCTAATTTTTTACCCATTATAGCTTTTTTCATTCAAATACACCTCCTACTTATTAGCGGACCACCTTAGTGATCATAATAGTTAGTAATAGTTATCTATTACTCGTACTTCTTATGTACGTCTTATAGTTTTATTTCTATATCTACGCCTGCTGGTAAGTCTAATCTCATTAACGCATCAACAGTTTTTGGTGATGGACTTAATATGTCGATTAGTCTTTTATGAGTTCTTATTTCGAACTGTTCTCTTGAATCTTTGTATTTATGTGGAGCTCTTAAGATTGTTACTACATCTTTTTCAGTAGGTAGTGGTACTGGACCTGCTACTTTAGCTCCTGTAGATTTAGCTGTTTCTACAATTTTTTCAGCTGATTGATCTAATATATTGTGATCAAAAGCTTTTAGTCTGATTCTTATTTTTTGTTTTGACATTGTATTCCCTCCTTTTCATCGCACGCTATACTTCTTACGTGCAACAGCGGTTGTTCTGTAAACTGTTCCGGGTGTTGCATTAAATGAACGCAACACAGAACAAACACAGACCCCGTCGCCCAATTCAAGATTAGGACATGCTCGGTAAAGAATTCCCCGGAAGTCCGGCAACCTCTTTCCTCATCGCTGTTACCACTTTACAACTTCTATATTATACCGTACTATAAATACTTTGACAAGTATTTTTTAATTAATTTATGAATTATTGTATTAATTAATTTATCCATTATATTATTGGTATTTTTCTACTTTTCATGCAATATTATTAATTAAGGAGAAGGGCGTCCCCTTCTCCTTAAAGCCTAGGCAAATTTTCTGTGTACACTATTTTTTAAATTTAATAGTATTTATTATTATTCTACTATAGAAGTAACAACTCCTGAACCTACTGTTCTTCCACCTTCTCTGATCGCAAATCTTAATCCTTCATCCATTGCTACTGGTGTGATTAATTCTACGTTCATGTCTATGTGGTCTCCTGGCATTACCATTTCCATTCCTTCTGGTAATTTGATTGATCCTGTTACGTCTGTTGTTCTGAAATAAAATTGTGGTCTGTATCCATCAAAGAATGGTGTATGTCTTCCACCTTCTTCTTTTTTAAGTACGTATACTTGACCTACAAATTTCTTGTGTGGATTTACTGAACCTGGTTTTGTTAGTACTTGACCTCTTTGGATGTCTGTTCTTTGTACTCCTCTTAATAATGCTCCAATGTTATCTCCTGCTTGTGCTTCATCAAGAAGTTTTCTGAACATCTCTACTCCTGTACAAACTACTTTTCTCTTTTCATCTGATAATCCAACGATTTCTATTTCGTCTCCAACTTTTAATATTCCTGTTTCTACTCTTCCTGTTGCAACTGTTCCTCTTCCAGTGATTGTGAATACGTCCTCTACTGGCATTAAGAATGCTTTGTCTGTTGCTCTTTCTGGTGTTGGAATATAGCTGTCTACTGATTCCATTAATTCCATTATGCATGCTGTTGCTTCTGCATCTGTTGGGTTTTCTAATGCTTTTAATGCTGATCCTGTTATTACTGGAATATCATCTCCTGGGAAGTCATATTCGTTTAATAACTCTCTTACTTCCATTTCTACTAATTCTAATAATTCTGGATCGTCTACCATATCTGCTTTATTTAAGAATACTACTATGTATTGTACTCCTACTCTTGATGCTAGTAGTATATGCTCTCTTGTTTGTGGCATTGGACCATCTGCTGCTGATACTACTAAGATCGCTCCATCCATTTGCGCTGCTCCTGTTATCATGTTCTTTACATAGTCAGCGTGTCCTGGACAGTCAACGTGTGCATAGTGTCTGTTGTCTGTTTGGTACTCAACGTGTGATGTGTTGATTGTGATTCCTCTTTCTTTTTCCTCTGGTGCCTTGTCTATTTGGTCATATTTAAATGCCTCTGCAAATCCTCTGTTTGCTAATACTGTTGTGATTGCAGCTGTTAATGTTGTTTTACCGTGGTCAACGTGTCCTATTGTTCCAATGTTAACGTGCGGTTTGCTTCTTTCAAATTTTTCCTTAGCCATTTTTTATTCCTCCTTTAACACTTTAAAAGAAATTTAAATATTTTATCTATTCTTTTATTTATTATTTTTTACCTATAACTTCTTCTTGAATACTCTTTGGAACTTCTTCATAAGCAGCAAATTCCATAGTGTAGTTTCCTCTACCTTGAGTTCTAGATCTTAATGTTGTTGCATATCCAAACATTTGTGATAGTGGAACCATTGCTCTTATAACTTGAGCTCCATTTTGTGCTTCCATACCTTCAATTCTTCCTCTTCTTGAGTTAATGTCACCCATAACATCACCCATGTACTCTTCAGGCATAGTAACTTCAACTTTCATTATTGGTTCAAGTAATACTGGGTCTGCTTTAGCCATAGCATTTTTAAACGCCATAGATCCAGCTATTTTGAAGGCCATTTCTGATGAGTCAACATCATGGTATGATCCATCAACAAGTCTAACCTTAAAGTTAAGAACTGGGTATCCACCAAGTATACCTGCTTCAGAAGCTTCTTGAATTCCATTATCAACTGGTGCAATGTATTCTTTTGGTATAGCTCCTCCAACGATAGCATTTTCAAATTCGTATGGTCCATTGTGTGGTATTAATTCAATTACAGCATGACCGTATTGTCCACGTCCACCTGATTGTCTAACGAACTTACCTTCAGCTTTAACTTCTTTTCTAATAGTTTCTTTGTAAGCAACTTGTGGTTTACCTACATTACATTCAACTTTAAATTCTCTTTGAAGTCTATCTGCAATGATTTCAAGGTGAAGTTCTCCCATACCAGCTATGATTGTTTGACCAGTTTCTTGGTCTGTATATGTTTTAAATGTTGGATCTTCTTCAGCAAGTTTAGCTAAAGCTATACCCATTTTTTCTTGACCTGCTTTAGATTTTGGCTCTATAGCAACGTGAATAACTGGTTCTGGGAATTCCATGCTTTCAAGAATTACTGCATTCTCTTCTGTACATAGAGTATCTCCTGTTGTAGTCATTTTTAATCCTATGATAGCACCTAAATCTCCAGCACGTAATTCATTAACTTCTTCTCTAGCATTAGCGTGCATCTTAACAAGTCTTCCGATTCTTTCTCTTTTACCTTTGTTAGCATTTAATACATATGTACCACTTTCCATTACTCCTGAGTAAACTCTTGTGAAAGCTAACTTACCTACAAATGGGTCAGTAGCAATTTTGAATGCTAATGCAGCTAATGGTTCTTCATCGCTTGTATGTCTTTCAACTTCTTCTCCAGTTTCAGCATCTACACCTTTTATAGCAGGTATGTCTAATGGAGATGGCATGTAATCAACTACTGCATCTATCATCATTTGAACACCTTTATTTTTATAAGATGATCCGCATAGTACTGGTACTATTTCATTAGCTATAACACCTTTTCTTAGTGTAGCTTTTAATTCTTCTTCAGTTAATTCTTCTCCGTCAAGATATTTCATCATTAGCTCTTCATCTAGTTCAGCAATAGCTTCTATCATTGCTGCTCTATACTCTTCAGCTAAATCTTTCATATCTTCTGGAACTTCACTCTCTTCTATTTGAGTTCCTAAATCATCTTTATAGATTTCAGCTTTATTTTTCATTAAGTCGATAATACCTATAAAGTTTTCTTCTTTACCTATTGGTAATTGTATTGGTACTGCGTTAGCTTTTAATCTTTCTTTCATCATGCTAACAACTCTAAAGAAATCAGCACCCATTATATCCATTTTATTTACGTAAGCCATTCTTGGTACTAAATATTTATTCGCTTGTCTCCATACTGTTTCAGATTGAGGTTCAACCCCACCTTTAGCACAGAATACAGATACAGCTCCATCAAGAACTCTTAGAGATCTTTCAACCTCAACAGTAAAATCTACGTGTCCAGGTGTATCTATTATATTTATTACGTGGTCTTTCCAAAAACACATTGTTGCTGCTGAAGTAATTGTTATACCTCTTTCTTGCTCTTGAGCCATCCAGTCCATTGTAGCTCCACCTTCATGTGTTTCTCCGATCTTATGTGTTTTCCCTGTATAGAATAATATACGCTCAGTAGTAGTTGTTTTACCAGCATCTATGTGGGCCATTATTCCAATGTTACGGTATTTTTCTAATGCATATTGTCTAGTCACAATTTTTCCTCCTCTCGATGAGTGATTTTAGATTCTAGAAAACTGTTTTAGCCAAGCCAAAACAGTTTTCTACTATATTAATATCTGTAATGAGCAAAAGCTTTATTCGCTTCAGCCATTTTATGAGTATCTTCTCTCTTTTTAACAGCAGCACCTGTGTTGTTAGAAGCATCGATTAACTCATTTGCAAGTCTTTCTCTCATGTACTTTTCGCCTCTTTTTTCGCAAGCCATAAGTATCCATCTTATTCCTAAAGTTTGTCTTCTCTCCGGTCTAACTTCGATAGGTACTTGATAAGTAGCACCACCGATTCTTCTTGCTTTAACTTCAAGTAATGGCATTACATTATTCATTGCTGCTTCGAAAACTTCTAAAGGCTCTTTACCTGATTTTTCACTAATTATTTGGAAAGCGTCGTAGCATATTTTTTGTGCTACTCCTTTTTTACCATCTTCCATTATGTTGTTGATTAATTTAGTAACAACCTTTGAATTGTACATTGGATCTGGTAATACATCTCTTTTTGCTATAAATCCTTTTCTTGGCACTTTTCTTCCCTCCTTAACAATTTAAATTAACTCATAGGTACTCGATATTTCTACCGCAAAGTGTTATGCTCCAACTATCTATGTATAATCTATATAAATGCCGAAGGCATCGCACCTCTTAGTTTAATCTTTATTAAAGACCTTATTTTTGTTTTGGTCTCTTAGCACCGTACTTAGATCTTGCTTGTGATCTGTTAGCAACTCCTGCTGAGTCTAAAGCACCTCTTACTATATGGTATCTAACCCCTGGAAGGTCCTTAACTCTTCCACCTCTTATAAGAACAACGCTGTGCTCTTGTAAGTTGTGACCTACTCCACCGATATAAGCAGTAACTTCGTATCCATTTGTAAGTCTAACCCTAGCAATTTTTCTTAAAGCTGAGTTTGGTTTCTTTGGAGTTGTTGTTTTAACAACTGTACATACTCCTCTTTTTTGTGGACACTCTTTTAATGCTGGTGAGTTTGATGTAGATTCTAAAGATTTTCTTCCTTTTCTAACTAATTGGCTGATTGTTGGCATTTTTTCACCTCCTATATTTTGGGTATACTATCAAATAATAGCATATCTATACAGACATCATACATTATTGAAACAATAATGTATGATGTTATATATACATTTATATTAATTACCTGCTAGCTAAATATAAATTATAATATGAGCGCAGTTGCTGCTGATACATCTATTGCACACAATTTTCCTAGTTCTTTCATGTTATCAACATATTCAATCTGCAGGGAATTATTTTTAGCTAACTCTAAAATAGGTTTTAATAGTTTCTGATCAGCATCTTTAGCTACATAGAGTACTTTACCTTGTTTATTCTTTAAAGCCTTCGTTGTTTGCTTGATTCCAACCACTTTTTCACCTTCGAGTCTGCCTATCATATTTACCCCCCTCATATGTGTAATTAACCTAAAAGAAATCCTACTTTGTAAGTATTAAAATCACACAAACTGTATTTTATCATTTTAGAACTACACTGTCAACAAAATATATTCTATGCTTGTAAATCCTCATTTAAGATTTCCTCATTTTCATTTTCTGTAGAAATCTTAATTGTTCTATATCTAGTCATTCCAGTTCCTGCTGGGATTAGCTTACCAATAATTACATTTTCTTTTAATCCCACTAGATTATCAATTTTGCCTTTGATAGCTGCATCAGTAAGAACTCTTGTAGTTTCTTGGAATGAAGCTGCTGATAAGAATGAATCAGTAGCAAGTGCTGCTTTTGTTATTCCAAGTAATGTTACCTTACCTTCTGCTGGCATTCCACCTTCAGCAAGAATTCTTTCATTTTCTTCCTCAAAGTCAAATATATCTATCATAGTTCCTGGTAATAAATCAGTATCTCCTGACTCTTCTATTTTAACTTTTCTAGTCATTTGTCTTATAACAACTTCCAAGTGCTTATCATTGATATCAACACCTTGAAGCCTATAAACTTTTTGAACTTCTGAAAGAAGATAGTTCTTAACTCCATTTACACCTTTAATTCTTATGATGTCATGTGGGTTAACTGAACCTTCAGTAATCTCATCTCCAGCACCAATTGTATCTCCATTTAAAACTTTGATTCTTGATCCGAATGGAATGTCATAACTGAATTCTTCTCCTTCATTTGTAGTTACAACAACAGTTCTCTTTTTCTTAGTTTCATCTATTCTAACTGTACCTGCAACGTCACTTACGATTGCTAATCCTTTAGGTTTTCTTGCTTCAAACAGCTCCTCAACCCTTGGAAGACCTTGTGTTATGTCTGCTCCCGCAACTCCTCCTGTATGGAAAGTTCTCATTGTAAGCTGTGTACCTGGCTCACCTATAGATTGTGCCGCTATAATACCAACAGATTCTCCAATGTTAATTTTTTGAGCAGTAGCCATGTTCATACCATAGCATTTAGCACAAACACCTATTTTAGATTTACATGTAAATACAGATCTTATTTTAATCTTTTTAAGTCCTGTACTTTCAACTTTTTCTGCAAGGTGTATATCCATGTAAGTATCTTTTGGAACAATAACTTCTCCAGTTTTTGGATCAATTATATCCTCTGCACTATATCTTCCAGTAAGTCTTTCACTTAAAGGTTCGATTATCTCATTTCCTTCTTTAATTTCACTTACTTCAAATCCTTCTGTAGAACCGCAATCTTCTTGTCTTACAATAACATCTTGGCTTACGTCAACAAGTCTTCTTGTTAAGTATCCTGAGTCTGCAGTTTTAAGTGCTGTATCGGCGTTACCTTTTCTAGCTCCGTGAGTAGATATGAAATATTCTAGTACGTCAAGACCTTCTCTAAATGAAGCTCTAATTGGTAATTCTATAATCTTACCAGATGGGTTAGCCATAAGTCCTCTCATACCAGCCAGCTGTTTAATCTGGCTCTTAGAACCCCTGGCTCCTGAATCAGCCATCATTGCTATTGGATTAAATTTATCTAAGCTGTCCATAAGAGCATTAGCTATATCTTCAGTAGTCTTAGTCCACTTATCTATAACTCTTTTATATCTTTCATCTTCTGATATAAATCCTCTTCTATACATCTTATCAATCTTATCAACAGTAGCATCTGCTTCAGCTAGTAAGGTTTCCTTAGCTGCTGGAACTTCCATATCTGAAGTAGCAACAGTTATAGCACCTATAGATGAATAGTGATATCCTTTTGCTTTTATATTATCTAACATTTTTGATGTTTCAGTAGCACCATGTTTTAGATAACATCTATCTATAATTTTTCCTAAATTCTTCTTACTTGCTAAGAAATCAATCTCAAGCTTAAATTCATTTTCTGGCTTACTTCTATCAACAAATCCTAAATCTTGTGGAATAGACTCATTAAATATAAGTTTACCTGGAGTGGTATCAATGATTCCAGAGATTAATTTACCATCTTTCATCTTGCTCATTTTAACTTTAATCTTGGCATGTATATCAATATCTTTAACTTGATATGCCATATAAACTTCATTTGGTGAAGAGAACATTCTTCCTTCGCCTTTAGCTCCATCTTTATCTAAAGTTAAATAATATGAACCTAAAACCATATCCTGTGTAGGTACACAAACAGGTTTTCCATCAGATGGCTTTAATATATTATGAGCTGCTAGCATTAAGAATCTAGCTTCCGCTTGTGCTTCAACTGATAGTGGTACGTGTACCGCCATTTGGTCTCCGTCAAAGTCAGCATTATAAGCTGTACATACAAGTGGATGTAATTTTATAGCTCTTCCTTCAACTAAAACTGGTTGGAATGCTTGAATACCTAATCTATGCAAAGTTGGAGCACGGTTTAGCAATACTGGATGATCAGAAATAACCTCTTCTAATACATCCCATACTTGAGGCATTACCCTTTCAACCATTCTCTTTGCACTTTTTATATTATGTGCAACTCCAGTTTCAACTAATTTTTTCATAACAAATGGTTTGAATAATTCAAGAGCCATTTCTTTCGGAAGTCCACATTGATACATTTTCAATTCTGGACCAACAACTATAACGGAACGTCCTGAGTAGTCAACACGTTTTCCAAGAAGGTTTTGTCTAAATCTTCCTTGCTTACCTTTAAGCATATCTGATAAAGATTTAAGCGGTCTATTTCCTGGTCCTGTAACTGGTCTTCCTCTTCTGCCATTATCTATAAGAGCATCAACAGCTTCTTGAAGCATTCTTTTCTCATTTCTAACAATGATATCAGGAGCTCCTAAATCTAATAATTTTTTCAATCTGTTATTTCTGTTTATAACTCTTCTGTAAAGGTCATTTAAATCAGATGTAGCAAATCTACCTCCATCTAGCTGTACCATTGGTCTTAAATCTGGAGGTATTACTGGTATAACATCAATAATCATCCATTCAGGTTTATTTTTTGATTTTCTGAAAGATTCAACTACATCTAATCTTCTTATAGTCCTTACTCTCTTTTGTCCGCTACTTGTCTTTAAATCTTCTTTTAATTCAACAGCTAACTCATCAAGATCTATATCCTCAAGTAAAGTTTTAATTGACTCTGCTCCCATTCCAGCAACAAATCCATCATAACCATACTTATCTATAGCTTCTCTATAGTCCTTTTCAGTTAATATCTGCTTTTTCTCTAATCCTGTATCCTTTGGATCTAAAACTACATAAGACGCAAAATATAAAACTTTTTCTAAGGATCTTGGTGACATATCAAGGATTAATCCCATCCTTGAAGGTATTCCTTTGAAGTACCATATGTGTGATACAGGAGCAGCAAGTTCTATGTGCCCCATTCTCTCACGTCTTACTTTTGTTTTAGTAACTTCAACACCACATCTGTCACAAACAATTCCTTTATATCTAACTCTTTTATATTTTCCGCAATGACATTCCCAGTCTTTCATAGGTCCAAATATTCTTTCACAGAATAACCCATCTCTTTCTGGTTTTAACGTTCTATAGTTTATTGTTTCAGGTTTTTTTACCTCTCCTCTAGACCACTCTCTGATCTGTTCTGGAGAAGCTAGCCCTATTTGTATTGCATCAAAATTATTTAATTCAAACAAGGGTGAATCCTCCCTTCATTTTAGTTTTCATCACTGAAATCATTAAGTTCTAATTCCTCAGTAAAATCTATAGGTAAATTTTCATAATCTAATTCTACTTCTTCTTCTTGCTCTTCAACAGGTTCAACATATTCAGGTGATGGAGCTTCTTGCACCACCTCTTCATTTCCTTCTATGTTAACTTCTAAATCTTCAAGTTCATCTTCAACAGACTCTCTTAATCTAATTTCTTCACGTGAGTCATCAAGAAGTTTAACATTTAAGCAAAGTGCTTGTAATTCTTTAATAAGAACTTTGAATGATTCTGGCACACCTGGTTCTGGTATGTTTTCACCTTTTACAATTGCCTCGTAAGTTTTAACCCTTCCCACTACGTCATCAGACTTAACTGTTAAGATTTCTTGTAAGGTATGAGCTGAACCATATGCTTGAAGTGCCCAAACCTCCATCTCTCCAAATCTTTGTCCTCCGAATTGAGCTTTACCTCCTAGTGGCTGTTGAGTTACTAGTGAGTATGGTCCTGTTGATCTTGCGTGTATCTTATCATCAACTAAGTGGTGCAGTTTTAAGATATACATATATCCAACAGTAACCCTATTATCAAATGGTTCTCCTGTTCTTCCATCATAAAGAACAGTTTTACCATCTCTGTTATAACCAGCTTGCTCTAAACAGTCCTCTATTTCAGTATCTAACGCGCCATCAAATACTGGAGTAGCTATATGCCATCCTAGCTCACTAGCTGCCCATCCTAAATGTACTTCTAATACCTGACCGATATTCATACGAGATGGAACCCCTAGTGGGTTTAAGCATATTTGTAGTGGTCTTCCGTCTGGTAAGAATGGCATATCTTCTTCTGGTAATACCCTTGAGATAACACCCTTGTTTCCGTGTCTTCCTGCCATCTTATCTCCAACAGAGATTTTTCTTTTTTGAGCTATATAACATCTAACTAATTGATTAACTCCTGGTGGAAGCTCATCAGCATTTTCCTTAGTAAATACTTTAACATCTACTATAATTCCAGCTTCTCCATGAGGCACTCTTAGTGATGTATCTCTAACTTCTCTTGCTTTTTCTCCAAATATTGCTCTTAATAATCTCTCTTCAGCAGTAAGCTCAGTTTCTCCCTTAGGAGTAACTTTTCCTACTAATATGTCTCCAGATCTAACTTCCGCACCTATTCTAATGATTCCACGTTCATCTATATCCTTAAGAGCTTCTTCTCCTACATTCGGAATATCTCTTGTAATTTCTTCTGGTCCAAGTTTAGTATCTCTTGCTTCTGCTTCATATTCTTCAATATGAACAGATGTAAAGATATCATCTCTTACCAATTCTTCAGAAACTAACATAGCATCCTCGTAGTTATAACCTTCCCAAGTTATAAATCCAATACGGATATTCTTACCTAATGCTATTTCTCCTAGATCTGTAGATGGTCCATCTGCAAGAACTGTTCCAACATCAACTTTTTCGCCCTTGCTTACAATAGGTCTTTGATTTATACAAGTTCCTTGGTTTGATCTTTTAAACTTAAGTAACTTATAAGTATCAATTCCGCCATCTTCATCTCTTTTTACTCTTATTTCATTTGCACTTACATAAGAAACTACTCCAGCATTTTTTGCCTTAGGAAGTACTCCTGAATCAACAGCTGCTTTGTATTCAATTCCTGTACCTACTATTGGAGCTTGAGTTTTTAATAATGGAACTGCTTGACGTTGCATGTTAGAACCCATAAGTGCTCTTGACGCGTCATCATTTTCGAGGAAAGGTATCATTGCTGTTGCAACGGAAACTATTTGTCTTGGAGAAATATCAATTAAATCAACATCCTCTTTTGGAACAATAACAATCTCATGTTTAGCTCTTACTGTTACCTTGCTATCAATAAACATACCATTTTCATCAATTGGTTCAATTGCTGGTGCAATTAAATAATTATCTTCTTCGTCAGCTGTCATATATTTTATAATGTCAGTAATTTTTCCTGTTTTCTTATCAATAACCCTATATGGTGTTTCTATAAATCCATATTCATTTACTTTAGCGTAACTTGATAAGGAGTTGATAAGACCTATGTTTGGTCCTTCTGGTGTTTCTATAGGACACATTCTTCCATAGTGTGAGTGGTGAACGTCTCTTACCTCAAAACCTGCTCTTTCTCTTGAAAGCCCTCCTGGACCAAGAGCTGATAATCTTCTTTTATGAGTTAACTCAGATAATGGATTTGTTTGATCCATGAATTGAGATAATTGAGAGCTTCCAAAGAATTCTTTTATTGCTGCTACAACAGGTCTAATATTAATTAATGCTTGAGGAGTTATTATATCTTGGTCCTGAATTGTCATTCTCTCTTTAACAACTCTTTCCATTCTTGATAGCCCAATTCTAAATTGGTTTTGTAATAACTCTCCAACAGATCTTAATCTTCTATTTCCTAAATGGTCAATATCATCAATATAACCAATTCCATAAGTTAATCCTAACTCATAGCTAACTGTAGCATATATATCATCTTTGATTATATGTTTAGGTATTAATCTATTTATGTTTTGTTTAATTTGTTCTTTTATTGTTTCTTCATCATCGTAGTTATCCAATATTTCTTTTAATGTTGGATAGTGAACTAGTTCTCTAATGTTTAAATCAGAAATATCAAAGCTTATATGCTTAGTTATATCAACAAAATTATTTCCTATAACTCTAATCTTTCTATCATCTACTTGAATATCAACAGAATTAATTCCAAGGTCTTGAATCTCTTGAGCTGTTTCTCTATCGATTTTTTCACCTTTTTCAACTATAATTTCCCCTGTTACAGGATTTACTATATTTTCTGCTGCTATTTGATTAGCAATTCTTAAATGAACTGATAATTTTTTATTAAACTTATATCTTCCTACTCTTGATAAATCATATCTTTTAGCATCAAAGAATAATGAATCTATAAGTGATACAGCACTATCTACAGTTGGTGGCTCACCCGGTCTTAATCTTTTATATATTTCTAATAATGCATCGTTCTTATCCTTAGTATTATCCTTCTCTATAGTAGCTTTTAATCTTTCTTCTTCACCAAAGAACTCTAATATTTCAGCATCACTACCGTGATTCATCATGACTCTAACAAGTACAGTAATTGGTAACTTTCTTGTTTTGTCAATTCTTACATATATAATGTCATTTGAGTCTGTCTCGTACTCTAACCACGCACCTCTATTTGGTATAACTGTTGAAGAAAATAATTTCTTACCAGTTTTATCAATTGTATAATTGTAGTAAACACCTGGTGATCTAACAAGCTGGCTAACTATAACTCTTTCTGCCCCGTTTATAACAAAAGTTCCTTGCTCTGTCATAAGTGGGAAGTCACCCATGAATACTTCTTGCTCTTTTATTTCACCAGTTTCGTTGTTGCGTAGTCTTACTTTAACTTTTAGTGGTGCTGCATAAGTTGTATCTCTTTCTTTACACTGCTCTACAGTGTATTTGATATTTTCCTTATCAAGCTTATAGCCTACAAACTCTAATGCCAAGTTTCCAGTATAATCTTGAATTGGATTTATATCTTCAAACACTTCATGTAGTCCTTCAGCTAAAAACCAATTATATGAGTCTAGCTGAACTTCAATTAGATTAGGCATGGTAGCCGTCTCATTTACTTTAGCAAAACTCATTCTTGTTCTTTTACCATTTTTGACAGGATGTACCATCAGCTTTCACCCCTTGTATAAACTAAAATAACCCAAAAACCCACTATCCCCTAGGACTTTGTGTTTTCGGACTTCACACATTTTCATCATGTAATTATAACCATTATTTAAAAAAATATTCATTTTTTAACAATACTTATAATCATGATTCATTGTCTAAATACTTTCGCATTAAATTATGTTATCATTACTCAAAGCATTTGTCAATGCTTTAGATAAAAAAAGAGCACTTTATACAAAGTGCTCCTTGTATTATGTCATTATTTTACTTCTACAACAGCGCCTACTTCTTCTAATTTAGCTTTCATATCTTCAGCTTCTTCTTTGCTTGCGCCTTCTTTTACTGTCTTAGGAGCTCCGTCAACTATTTCTTTAGCTTCTTTTAAGCCTAATCCAGTTATTTCTCTAACTACTTTTATAACTTTTATTTTGTTAGCTCCTGCACTAGCTAGAACTACATCAAATTCAGTTTTTTCTTCTGCTGCTCCAGCTCCTCCAGCTACAGCTCCAGCTACTGCTACTGGTGCAGCAGCACTTACTCCGAATTCCTCTTCGCAAGCTTTAACTAATTCGTTTAATTCTAAAACGCTCATTCCTTTTATAGCTTCTATAATTTGCTCTTTTGTCATTGTAAATGCACCTCCGAAATTTCCTTTTTTCTATTTTTGTTCTTTTTCCATAATTAAATTACTCAGCTGATTCTTTTTGCTCTTTTATAGCACTTAATAAGTATGCTAAGTTTGATAATGGAGCTTTGAAACTTCCAAGAAGTTTTGCAAGTAATACCTCTTTTGGTGGTATTGAAGCAAGCTCTTTAACCTTAGCTTCATCAAATAATTGTCCTTGAACTAATCCAGCTTTTAATTGAAGCTTTTTATTAGCTTTAGCAAAATCATTTAATACTCTAGCTGGAGCTGTTGGATCTTCGTATCCAAATGCTATAGATACTGGTCCTTGAAGGTATTGTTCTAATCCCTCTATTCCTAACTCTTTAGCAGCTAAAGCTACTAGTGTATTTTTATAAACTTTATATTCTACACCAGTTTCTCTTAATTTTTTTCTTAATTCTGTATCTTGCTCAACTGTTAAACCTTGATATTCACTTAATATAACGCCTTGAGCTTTTTCTAATTTTTCTTTTATTTCAGCAACTTTTGCTTCTTTTAACATTCTGTTTTTGCTTTGCACTGTGTGTCCACCTCCTCACAGCTTACACTGTTTATTTAATAATAAAAGTCTCTCCGCAAACATACGAAGAGACCAATAAAATCATCACGTTCTATTAGAATCCTCGGTAGGTAAATTCTGTTACGCTTACGCACCTACTGTCTACGGAATATTATCTATTCAACTTTTAAGATTCTAACATAATTAATACAATAAGTCAATATTTTTTATAAAAATTATTCTATAACTTTTACTGGATTGATTTTTATTCCAGGACCCATTGTACTTGCAACAGTAACTGACTTGATATATTGTCCTTTAGCTGCAGCTGGTTTAGCTTTTACAATAGCTTCCATTAATGTTTGGAAGTTTTGTTGTAATTTTTCTCCACCAAATGATTTTTTACCAATTCCTACGTGTACGATAGCAGTTTTATCTACTCTGTACTCAACTTTACCTGCTTTGATATCTGATAAAGCTTTGGCAACATCAAATGTAACTGTTCCTGATTTTGGGTTTGGCATTAAACCTTTTGGTCCTAATACTCTACCTAGTCTTCCTACTACTCCCATCATATCTGGTGTAGCAACAACTACGTCAAATCCAAACCAGTTTTCTTTTTGAATTTTGTCAACTAGCTCTTCAGCTCCTACAAAATCTGCTCCTGCAGCTTCTGCTTCTTTAGCTTTATCGCCTTTAGCGAAAACTAAAACTCTAACTGTTTTACCAGTTCCATGAGGAAGAACAACTGCTCCTCTTACTTGTTGATCCGCATGTCTTGGGTCAACACCAAGTCTTACGTGAACTTCTATTGTCTCATCAAATTTAGCTTTTGATGTTTTTACTGCAAGCTCCATAGCTTCTGATGGTGTATATAGAGCACTTTTGTCAATAAGTTTAGCACTCTCTATGTAATTCTTTCCCATATTGCTATCCTCCTTTGTGGTATTAACGGTTTTTGCCTCCCACTAATTTAAAATCGAATTAATCTTCTACTACTATACCCATGCTTCTAGCTGTTCCAGCTATCATGCTCATAGCAGCTTCTACTGATGCAGCATTTAAATCTGGCATCTTTAATTCAGCTATTTCTCTTACTTTAGCTGAAGATACTTTAGCAACTTTAGTTCTGCTTGGAACTCCTGAACCACTTTCTATTCCAGCTGCTTTCTTTAATAATACTGCTGCTGGTGGAGTTTTTAGTATAAAACTAAAAGATCTATCCTGATATACAGTGATTACTACTGGAATTATCATTCCTGCTTGATCAGCAGTTTTTGCATTAAATTCCTTACAGAATCCCATAATATTCACACCATGTTGACCAAGTGCAGGTCCAACTGGTGGTGCTGGAGTTGCTTTTCCTGCAGGAAGTTGAAGTTTTATCATTCCTGTTATTTTCTTAGCCATGAGTTTACACCTCCTATATTGTGGTAATCGGACTTTTAAAAGCCCTCCCACTTAATAAGACTAAATCTATAATAAAGATCTTATCTTATAAGCCTAATCTAATTTTTCTATTTGATTAAAATCAAGTTCAACAGGGGTTTCCCTACCGAACATATCAACTAAACCTTTTATTTTGTGTTTTTCAAGATTTATCTCTTGAATTAACACTGTAAAGTTTTCAAATGGACCAGAAACTATTTTAACTTGTTCACCAATTTCTACATCTATAGTTACAGTTCTTTCAACTATGCCCATATTATGTACTTCATCCTCTGTTAAAGGGACTGGCTTAGATCCAGGTCCTACGAATCCAGTAACTCCTCTAGTATTTCTTACGATATACCACGAGTCATCTGTCATAACCATTTTTACCATTACATATCCCGGAAATACTTTTTTATAAGTTACTTTTTTCTTGCCATCCTTGATTTCCACTTGTTCTTCCATAGGAACTTGAATATCATGAACGAATTCTTCAAGGTTTCTATTTTCTATAGCTTTTTCAAGATTAGCTTTAACTTTGTTTTCATATCCAGAATAAGTATGGACTACATACCATTTAGCTTTATCTGCCATAGTTCAAGGGACTTAAAATTCTAGTCCCCTACCTCCTTTTTTGTATTATTTAAAGAACATCTTAAAGAGGTTATTGAAACCAGCATCCAACAAACCTACTAGAATCACATAAAGAATACAAAAGCTAATTACAGCGCCAATAGCTTTTTTAGCTTCAACTTTCGCGGGCCATGTTACTCTTTTAAACTCAGCCTTCAAGTCAATAAAAAACTGCACTATTCCTGCACGTTTTCTTTTTTCATTGGATTTTATATTAACTTTATTAGCCATATTTCTCACATCCCCAAAAATATATGATGTTTACACATTATTTTGTTTCTTTATGAAGTGTATGTTTGTGGCAGAATTTGCAGTATTTTTGCATTTCTATTCTGTCTGGATTATTTTTTTTGTTTTTCATAGTGTTGTAGTTTCTTTGTTTACATTCAGCACATGCTAAAGTTATTTTAACTCTCACAATCCACACCTCCCGCTCTACGAATCATTTATTTATATCATGAAAGCTTTTCTTATCTAATTACAACTTAATTTCGAAACTTTTGTTACCTAAATAATTTAACATAACTTATTATATATGTCAATAAATTAGTTGTTGTATATATTGGTAAGTATTGCCTATTTCTAAATTAACTATACCTTCTAAAAGGACCAGGTTAGAAACCTAGTCCTATACATTGATTTCTCTATATTATTCTACTATAGAAGTAACAACTCCTGAACCTACTGTTCTTCCACCTTCTCTGATCGCAAATCTTAATCCTTCATCCATTGCTACTGGTGTGATTAATTCTACGTTCATGTCTATGTGGTCTCCTGGCATTACCATTTCCATTCCTTCTGGTAATTTGATTGATCCTGTTACGTCTGTTGTTCTGAAATAAAATTGTGGTCTGTATCCATCAAAGAATGGTGTATGTCTTCCACCTTCTTCTTTTTTAAGTACGTATACTTGACCTACAAATTTCTTGTGTGGATTTACTGAACCTGGTTTTGTTAGTACTTGACCTCTTTGGATGTCTGTTCTTTGTACTCCTCTTAATAATGCTCCAATGTTATCTCCTGCTTGTGCTTCATCAAGAAGTTTTCTGAACATCTCTACTCCTGTACAAACTACTTTTCTCTTTTCATCTGATAATCCAACGATTTCTATTTCGTCTCCAACTTTTAATATTCCTGTTTCTACTCTTCCTGTTGCAACTGTTCCTCTTCCAGTGATTGTGAATACGTCCTCTACTGGCATTAAGAATGCTTTGTCTGTTGCTCTTTCTGGTGTTGGAATATAGCTGTCTACTGATTCCATTAATTCCATTATGCATGCTGTTGCTTCTGCATCTGTTGGGTTTTCTAATGCTTTTAATGCTGATCCTGTTATTACTGGAATATCATCTCCTGGGAAGTCATATTCGTTTAATAACTCTCTTACTTCCATTTCTACTAATTCTAATAATTCTGGATCGTCTACCATATCTGCTTTATTTAAGAATACTACTATGTATTGTACTCCTACTCTTGATGCTAGTAGTATATGCTCTCTTGTTTGTGGCATTGGACCATCTGCTGCTGATACTACTAAGATCGCTCCATCCATTTGCGCTGCTCCTGTTATCATGTTCTTTACATAGTCAGCGTGTCCTGGACAGTCAACGTGTGCATAGTGTCTGTTGTCTGTTTGGTACTCAACGTGTGATGTGTTGATTGTGATTCCTCTTTCTTTTTCCTCTGGTGCCTTGTCTATTTGGTCATATTTAAATGCCTCTGCAAATCCTCTGTTTGCTAATACTGTTGTGATTGCAGCTGTTAATGTTGTTTTACCGTGGTCAACGTGTCCTATTGTTCCAATGTTAACGTGCGGTTTGCTTCTTTCAAATTTTTCCTTAGCCATTTTTTATTCCTCCTTGATATAGGCTTAATATAAATGAATAATTATTTTACTCCTATAAACTCACCCTGGTGTGTTGCGTTTCCTAAGCAAGTTTGGAGCCCATAACCGGGATTGAACCGGTGACCTCCACCTTACCAAGGTGACGCTCTGCCTACTGAGCTATATGGGCATTAAAACATGATGTAGATTTATAAAAATCCCCATCATATAAATGTTAAATATATACTTAAATACTATATATCAGTTATTCATTATACTATATATATCCTTTTATGTCAACGCTATTGCTTTCTTTTATCTAAGCATTTTTCCAATTTTCTTTTAACTCTTTGTAGAGCATTATCAATAGATTTAGCATGCCTATCTAAGTCACAAGCAATTTCTTGATAAGATTTTCCATCCAAATAAGACATAAGTACTTCCATTTCTAAGTCAGACAGCACTTCCCCTATCTCATTTTCGATGCTCTCTACTTCCTCTCTGCTTATAACTAATTCTTCTGGATCAGATACTTTAACTCCTGATATTATATCTAGAAGTGTCCTATCTGATTCTTCATCATATATAGGTTTATTTAATGATACATATGTATTTAGTGGAATATGTTTTTGACGTGTGGCAGTTTTCACTGCAGTTATTATTTGTCTTGTAACACAAAGTTCTGCAAAAGCCTTAAAGGATGCCAACTTATCCGTTTTAAAATCTCGAATAGCTTTAAATAGCCCAATCATACCTTCTTGATATATATCTTCCTTATCTGCGCCAATTAAAAAATATGATTTAGCTTTAGCCTTTACAAAATTTTGATACTTACATAACAAATATTCTAAAGCACGATTGTCCCCATTCCTAGCTTCGACAACAATTTCTTCATCAGTTTTATTTATAAACTGGGAATTTAACTCCTCATTGTCAACCCTTTTCTCCAAAAGCATCCCCTCCAAAATGAATATGGACTTAAGTAAAATTATACATTAATATTTAAAAGCGTCAAGCTATATTACTTGCTTCGCCTTATTTTTTCTAGCTTTTCAGCTATTTGGCTGTCAATCATATCTTCAAATAAATTTCTATCCTTTGAATATGTCTTCTCATATTTTTTAGAAATCTTCGTATTAGCTTCCATAACAGTATGATAAAATTCTAATGAAGATATTCTATTAGCTCCTCTCTGAAAAGTAACCTGTTGTTCAATAGAGTCAGAAGTGACTACATACACTTCTGAAGCTCTTCCTATATTATTTACAGTTTTTTCAATGTATAAGTCTGCTGTTTCTCCTTCTTTTGTGAAAACTACAGTAATATTCCCAATCCTCTCCTTTTTTTGAAGACTGCCTTTTACCATGTGAGCATCAAAAACTATTATAATATTATATCCTTTAAAAGAAGAATAATTAATCATAATATCTATTAATTTCGCCCTTGCAGATTCATAACTATAGTTCTTTATTTCTCTAAGTTCTGGCCAACTATTTATAACATTGTAACCATCTATAAATATTCTTCTCAAGACTATATTAGCAAAAGTTTATTTCAACTTTTGCTTCAGCACCTCATACATTAATATTCCACCAGCTACAGAAGCATTGAGAGAAGTTATTTTACCAACCATAGGAATTTTCATTAGTACATCACACTTTTCTTTTGTTAATTTTGATATACCTTTTCCTTCACTACCTATTACCAGTGCTACTGCACCTTTCAAATCCACGTCATAACAATTCTCACCATTCATATCAGCACCATATATCCATAAGCCTAGTTCTTTAAGCTCATCTATAGTACTGTTAATATTAGTAACTTTAGCTATTCTCATATGCTCTGTAGCACCTGCAGAAGTTTTATAAACAATAGGAGTAACACCTACATTTTTTCTTTTAGGAATTATAATTCCATGTGCTCCACAAACCTCTGCTGTTCTTATAATTGAACCAAAGTTATGAGGGTCTTCAATTTCATCCAAAATGATTATAAAAGGTTTTTCATTCCTTGATTCTGCGTAATCAAGAATTTCTTTTACATGGTAATACTTATAAGCAGTAACTTTAGCTATTACACCTTGATGAGCTCCTGTTAAAGACATAGAATCAAGTTTTGCTCTCTCTACTGTTTTAACTACTACATTTTTTTCTTTTGCTAAAGCCAAAACTACATTAATAGAACCTTTAATGTCACCTTTAGCAACTAATATTTGCTCTATAGTTCTATCAGATTTTAAAGCTTCAATTACTGAATTTCTACCTTCAATAATATCTTCTCTTATTTTTTCTTCATTGTTTATATTATTGCGTTCTTTTTTAAATCTATTTTTATTATTAATTTTATTTTCTTTCATAACTTCAACCTCTTTCATAAACTTATTTTAAAGTTTATAAATTAGAATATTTTTCTCTAATTGTCACAATTTCTCCACAGGTCATAGCACCTTCAGGACACGGACCACTTACACAATTTGGACCTGATTTTTTAAATAATATAGGAGCTACTTTTTTAGCTTCCTTTAACATAGCATCTGCCATGTCTCTAATTTCCCACTGAGCTCTCTTACAGCATCTGTGTCCAAAAAAGTGCATAAGCTCTCTTGCATTCATTGTAACAATGATTTTAGTTTCACAAGCATTAGGGAATACATATCTAGCATCTTCAATTGCCCTTTTCTGTGCTTGAGATTTTAATCTTTTTAATACCTTTTCTTCAACTTCTGATATTGAATCTAATGATTTTTCTTCTATGTATTTATTTAAACTCTCATTATATATCTGTTCAAATAATATTTCTACAATTCTATCATAATACTCTTGATCTTTTTTCATAGCTTCCACAAATATTTCTTTAGCTTTAGAATTACTCTCTATAGCTGGTGGCGTTATATATTCAAAAGCATCTAATTTTACATATCTTTGACTTTGCTGTGAATATGAAGCAACTCTGTGACGCACTAATTGATGAGTTAAGCTTCTAGATACCCCCTCAATAGCAAAGGTAAAACTAACATGTTCTATAGGAGAATAATGTCCATAGTTTACAAGCATACTTAAAAATTTCTCTGTTTTTTCTTTATCTAATCCTTCTAATATTTCATCTACTCCTACAGAACTATAGCAAAGCTTTGCTGCTGACGCAATAACCTTTTCTGGGTTTGGTGTATGCTCAATTAATTTAACTTTTAACGTCATTCTTATCCTCCTCGTATTGTACTATTTTATTTAATATATAGTTAAGTTTTTCTTCTTTTTCACATAAATACAGATATCCTATAACAGCTTCAAATCCTGTAGCCCATTTATAATCTATTACATCTGAATTTTTAGGCGTATGAGATTTAGAATTTCTTCCTCTTTTGAAAATAGCCATTTCATCACTTTCTAAATCATCTATTATAATTTTCATATATTCACTTTGTGATTTTGCTTTTACATAAGATACAGCCTTTACATGAACCTTATGTGCATTAAGTCCTCTGTTTTTTTCCACTAAATATGTTCTTATAAATACTTCATATACAGCATCTCCTATTAAAGCTAATACTAGTGGATTAAGCTGCTTTATTTCTTCTAAAGTAAATTTTCCCTTTAGTAATTGAAAGTTCATGTTTTTCTCCTTAAATTATAGTTATTCAATTTTAATTATACACATATATTTTAAATAATAACAGGTAATAAATGAATATCTTTTTTAAAATCATAGAGAAATTCATATGACAAGTCGTAACAACCTTATTATTTTCCCTTAAAAATTTTGTAATAATTTTTACAAAAATAAATTGTTTTTATAATCATTTCTATTTTATTCTAAATTTATTCACTTTTAAATAAAAAGTGTTTACAGTAGCTTTAAAATTATTAAAACTACTATAAACACTTATAT
>NZ_JACSQB010000061.1 GCF_014836835.1 Clostridium faecium
TATTAAGTTTATATATATTATCAGTAATATTTTTATAATTATATAAATTTTATACATTATTTTGAAATTCTAGATTATATGAGAGAAATAGAGTAAAATAGAAGTATACCGAATTTATAGATTATTATACCTCAATATAAAGATTAAGATAATGTACAAATTTGATTATTATTGATAAACCTTATAAAAAATATCCTTATTATAGAAGGATTTTACTTAGAAACGTTGAAATATATCAAATAGCTCAATTTTGGAGGGTATTTATGTATGCAGACAATATAATAATAAAAGGTAATAAAGAGGGATTGAATGTAATTATAGACATGAAAAAATTTAGGAACTCTCTAGATATGACTAATGCTTTGATTGAAAAATTATCAAAAGGAAAAAGATTTTATAGAGGGTGTACTTTGAAAATTACAACCCAATTAAAGGAGTTTACAGATAGAGAGTTACGAAGATTGAGGGATTTGTTATTTGAGGAGTTTTTAATAAGAGATTGTATTTTTCAAGATATAGATGAAAAGCAAAGCAAAATGTTTAATGGGATTTATGAAGGCCGTACTAAATATTTAAAAAGAACCATAAGAAGTGGACAAGTATATGAATATTCTGGTAACCTAGTTATAATAGGAGATATAAATCCAGGAGCAGAGGTATATGCCGCGGGAAATATTGTAGTTGTGGGAGCTATTAGAGGAAGCGTACATGCAGGATGTACAGGAAATGATAAATCATTTATAGCAGCTTTTTCATTAGAACCTCAAATTATAAGAATTGCGGATATAATGACAAGGTCACCAGAAGACGGCATAAAACCAGCTTATCCAGAAGTTGCAAGGGTTAAGAATGGCAGTATAATTGTAGAGCCGTATTTAGTTAACAAATATATTTAATGGAGGTATTGTAAATGGGAGAAGCAATTGTTATCACGTCAGGAAAAGGTGGAGTAGGAAAGACTACTACAACAGCTAATATAGGTACAGCATTAGCAGCTATGGATAAAAAAGTAGTGGTTATAGATGGTGATACAGGATTAAGAAATCTAGATGTGCTTATGGGGCTTGAGAATAGAGTGGTATTTACATTATTAGATGTAATTGAAGAGAGATGTAGATTAAAACAAGCTCTAATAAAAGATAAAAGATTTAATAACTTATTTTTACTTCCAACAGCACAAACAAGGGATAAAAATGATGTAGATATAAAAGAAATGCTAAAGGTAGTAAATGAACTTAAGGAAAATTTTGATTATGTTATAATAGATTGTCCAGCAGGAATTGAACAAGGTTTTGAAAATGCAGTGGTAGGAGCTGATAGGTCAATAGTTGTTGTTAACCCAGAAATAACTTCAGTTAGAGATGCTGATAGAGTTATAGGAAAACTTTGCGCAAAAGGACTAGAAGAAAGTGAGCTTATAGTCAATAGAATTAATTTTGAAATGACTAAAAATGGAGATATGTTAGATATTGAAGACATAAAAGAATGTTTAGCTATTAAATTAATAGGAGTAGTTCCTGATGATAGAAAGGTAACTATATCAACTAATAAAGGTGAGCCAATAGTACTGGATAACACTGCAGATGCAGGACAAGCTTTTAAAAATATTGCAAGAAGAATTACAGGTGAAGAAGTGCCTTTTATAGATTTAAATGGAAATTCTTCTCAAGGTGGTTTTTGGGCTACAGTAAAAAAATTCTTCGGTAATAAATAGGAGGAAGATATGGATTTGTTTAAAATTTTTTCAAGTAAATTGTCTTCTAAAGATATTGCTACAGATAGATTGAAATTAATATTAATTCATGATAGAGCTGATTTTTCCCCAGATTTTTTAGAAATGATAAAAGGGGATTTATTAAAAGTTATATCTAACTATGCAGAAATTGATGACAGTGATGTAGATGTTAAATTTACAAAAGCTGAAGAAATTGAAGGTGCTTCTCCAGCATTAATTGCCAGTATACCTATTAAAAAAATTAAACATAGATAATTTTGAGCTGTGCATTATTTGAATGCATAGCTTTTTTTCTAGAAAAACTATATGAATTTTCATATAAATACTTTTGATTTAACCAGCTATTTACAGGTCAATCATTACTTTTGTTCTTTTATCAAATATGTTATAATCATATTTATGTTGGAGGGATAAATATGCTAAAGAATTTAAAGCTAAATAATAAATTGTTAAAAAGAGTAGACTACGGCATAATTGTAGCTGTAGTACTATTAGTGCTTTTTTCTGTTGCAAACATATATAGTGCCATAGGAAGCTATTATGCAAAACTGCAATTTGCATGGCTTATAGTTGGCCTTGTTAGTATATATTTCATACTTTTGATAGATTATACGTTAATTTTAAATTATGCGCCTCTTATTTACTGGGCAGGTGTTGTATTATTAATTTTAACAGAGTTTATAGGTAGTGAAGTAAATGGAGCAACAGGATGGATAAGTATTGGAAGCAGAGCTATTCAACCTTCAGAGTTTGCAAAGCTTGGGATGATATTGATGCTTGCAAAGGAAATTCAGGAAATGGATGGAGATGTAAATAATGTAAAAAGCGTAGTGAAGCTTGGGATATACGCAGCTATACCAATGTTCCTTATAGTTATAGCACCAGATATGGGAATGACCATGGTATGCTTCTTTATGGTTTTAGGAATAGTTGTTGTAACAAATTTAAATTGGAAAGCTATTGTAGGAGGACTAGGTGGTATATTTTTAGTGGTAGTTGCCTTATGGAATTCACCACTTATGAAACCTTATTGGAAATCAAGATTTATAGCTTTCTTAAATCCAGAGCAGTTTGAATTAAGTCTTGGGCTTCAGTTGCTGCAATCAAAAATTGCTATAGGATCTGGAGGAATTTTTGGTGTTGGCTTCTTAAATGGTAAACAACATAAGTTTGTTCCAGAAAATCATACAGATTTTATATTTGCAGTAATTGGAGAAGAATGGGGACTTGTAGGAGCATTAATACTGCTCGCTTTATACGGCATAATTTTATATAAAGCAATAAAGATAGCAAAAACTTCAAAAGATATAGCTGGAAGCATAATTTGTACAGGTATACTAGGAGCATTAATGTTTTCTATAATTCAAAATATTGGTATGACTATAGGGGTTATGCCTATAACTGGAATTACTCTTCCTTTTGTCAGTTATGGAGGAAGTTCTATGCTTACGAATTTTATATCCTTGGGTTTAGTATTAAATGTTGGTATGAGAAGAAAGAAAATAAATTTCTAGGGGGATATTTTTATGAGAATAGCTTTAATTGCTCATGATAAAAAGAAAGATGATATGATAGAATTTGCAAGAAGGTATAGACATATATTAATTGAGCATGAACTTTGCGCTACAGGAACTACTGGAAAGCTATTAACTGATTTGGTTAATCTTGATGTTCATAGATTTTTATCTGGTCCATTAGGAGGAGATCAGCAAATAGGTTCAAAACTTGCACAAGGGGAAATAGATTTTATAATTTTTCTAAGAGATCCTCTTACTGCTCAGCCTCACGAGCCAGATGTAACTGCTCTTATAAGATTATGCGATGTTCACTGTATACCACTTGCTACAAATTTAGGTACAGCTGAAGTAATTATGAAAGCTTTAAAAAGCAGATAGAAAACATCTATAATGAAAATACATAAAATATTAACAGCATGTAATTTAAATTGGAAAACAATTTAAGTTGCATGCTATTTTTTATTTACAATTTACATCCTATAGTTGTAGAATTTTTTCTAAAGTTTATTCATAAAATTTAAGTATTTTAATATATATAAAATAGAAAAGCAAGAAGATAATAGAGGAGGAAAAATGGGAAGTTATAATGAACAATATGAAAAATATTATTCAGCATTAACTAGAAATAAAAGGGCATATTATCAAAAAAATAAACTTAATAAGGAGAGAGGAAAAAACATATCTTTGTGGTCATGGTCACAGGGTAATTATGCTAATAAGTTTATAATACAACTTTCCATAGTGGTATTTTTTATTGTAGCGTTTTTAGGATGTAAGATATATAAAAATCAATATACAGATAAATTTTATAATTTAAGTAAAACTATGATAAATAAAAATTATGATTATAAAGAGATAGTTGAAAAAGTAAGGACTGTAGATATTCAGGATATAGAAAATATGAGTATAAAGCTCATAGAAAAAATTAAGATAGGTTTTGTAGGTGGAAGAACTATTGATGAAGAAATTCAAAATGATTATTCTCTGCCAGTATCATCACAAAAAATTTATGGAAATAATAAATGGGATAAAAGTATAAATGAAACTTTAAAACTTCAAGTTTATGAAGACATGGAAATTAAAAGCTGTAATGCTGGCAAAGTAAAGAAAATAGACAATGATAAACTTGGAGATTATGTATTGATAGATCATGGAAGAGGAATAGAAAGTAAGTATTATAATTTATCAGATATATATGTAGCTGTAGGTCAATCTGTGGAAAAAGATGAAGCTATAGGTAAAGTAAAAGGAAATAGTGAAGATCCTAAGACTTTTTATTTTGAAATTCTATATATGGGAAAAACTCAAAATGTATATAGCTATATGGTTACTTAAAAATTTGGAGGAGGAGTGGAGTGATAAAGTTTAGTAAATATTTTATACCCTATTTATTATTTTTAGTTGTTATAGGATTAAATTATAAAATTTTATTAGGATTTATTATAGTAATAATCCATGAAATGATTCACTACGTCACTGCTAGAATATTAGGGTATAGTGGGTTTTGTGTGGAAATACTTCCTATTGGAGCTGCGTTAAAGTTAAAAGATTTAGATGAGGCTTCTCCAAAAGAAGATATAATAATTTCATTAAGTGGACCAATTGGAAATTTTGTAATAGCATTTATAAGTTATATTATTTATAAATATATAAATAATAACGAATATATACTTTTATTTTTACAGTATAACATGGCCATTGGACTTTTTAATTTGTTTCCTGCCTTCCCCTTAGATGGAGGTAGAGTTTTAAGAGATATACTTTCAACGAAATTTTTATATAAGAAAGCTAATGAAATAGCCTTAAGGATAAGTATAATTTTAGGATACATATTACTCATAATTTACTTTATTGCACTGCTTTATGGTATATCTAATATTAACTTAGCCTTAATAGCTATTTTTATTTTGGTTATTTCTAAAAAGGAGAAAGAAAGGATAGTATATGTAATTATGGGTTATATCATAAAAAAAAGGGAAAAGCTAATCAAAAGAGGGTATATAGAAAACAAAAGTATATCTGTACATTATAAACGTACATTACTTCAACTATTGGATTTAGTGGATAAAAATAAATATAATATCTTTACTGTATTAGATGATGATATGGATGTTATAGAAGTGGTATATGAAGAAGAGATAATAAACGGATTAAAAAATCAAGGAAATATGACATTAGAACAATTTATAATCAATAGAGATTCAGCTATTTACAAAGAGCCAGATAATTAAATTATTATTAACTGTTTAAATTATAACTTTATATGTAAATAATTTATAATAGTTAAAAATATGAAATTGCTGTTAGGAAGAAACATTGATTTTGAAATATGCTTAGCTTGTGATAAAATAAAGTATTGTAATTAACTTAAGGAGGAATTTAAATGAATAAAATTTCCGATGATATACTATATAAAGTTGAAAAACCAGCTAGATATGTAGGTGGAGAATTTAATTCTTATAATAAAGATAAAAGTATAGTAGATATACGTTATGCTTTTTGTTTTCCTGATGTTTATGAGGTGGGAATGTCTCATTTAGGAAGTAAGATATTATATTATGTAATTAATCAAAGAGAAGATACATTTTGTGAAAGGTGCTTTGCACCATGGCCTGATATGGAAAAACAATTAAGAGATAATGATATTAAATTATATGCTCTTGAAAGTAAAGATTCACTATCAGAATTTGATTTTTTAGGATTTACATTACAATATGAGATGAGTTATACAAATATATTAAATATGCTTGATATGGCAGGAATACCTCTTAGGGCATCTGAGAGAGGTGAAGAAAGTCCAATAGTTATGATGGGAGGACCATGTGCTTATAATCCTGAGCCACTATACGATATTGCGGATATATTCATCTTAGGAGAAGGGGAAGATGTAATTTATGAAGTATTAGATTTATATAAAGAATATAAAAATAAATCTAAGAAAGATTATTTAAGAGCAGTATGTAAAATTGAAGGGGTGTATGTTCCAAGTCTTTATGAAGTAACTTATAAAGAGGATAATACAATAAAAGAATTTAAACCTATGTATGAAGATGTACCTAAAACTGTTAAGAAAAGAATTATAAGTAATCTTGATGAAAATATATATCCAGATAAACTTATAGTTCCTTATACAGAAATAGTTCATGATAGAATTAACTTAGAAACCTTTAGAGGATGTACAAGAGGATGTAGGTTTTGTCAAGCAGGTATGATATACAGACCAGTTAGAGAAAAGAAAACAGATACTCTTATAGAACAAGCAGATAAAATTATAAAGAACACAGGATATGAGGAAATTTCATTAACTTCATTAAGTATTTGTGATTATTCAGATATTCAAAATTTAATATTTTCTTTAATTAAAAAATATGAAGGAGAAAAGATAGGGGTTTCTCTACCATCTATAAGAATAGATTCTTTTTCAGTAGATTTAATTAATGAAATTCAAAAGGTGAGAAAAACTGGTCTTACTTTTGCTCCAGAAGCAGGAAGTCAAAGAATGAGAGATATCATAAATAAAGGTGTTAATGAAGAAAATTTATTAAAATCAAGCAGAAGTGCTTTTGAAGCAGGATGGTCAACTTTAAAGTTATATTTTATGATAGGACTGCCTTACGAGACAATGGAAGATGTTATAGGCATATCAGAACTAGGAGAAAAAGTAGTAGAACAATATTTTAATGTTCCTAAAAATATAAGAAAAAGGGGACTAAGAGTTACAATTAGTACATCTATATTTGTACCTAAACCTTTTACTCCTTTCCAATGGGCTCCAATGGATACTATGTCTAATGTTAAAGAAAAAATTTCTAAATTAAGAGATTCAATTAAAAGTAAAGCTATAGTATATAATTGGCACGAGTCTCCAGTAAGCTATATGGAAGCTGTTTTTGCAAGAGGAGATAGAAGACTTTGTGAAGTGTTAATAAAAGCCTTTGAAAAGGGTGCACGTTTTGATGGCTGGGGAGAATACTTTAGTTTCGATACATGGATGGAAGCAATGAATGAGTGCAATGTAGATGGAGATTTTTATGCTTATAGAGAAAGAGATTATGAAGAAATACTTCCATGGGATTTCATAAACATTGGTGTTACTAAAAAATTCTTAATGGAAGAAAACGAGAAAGCTAAAAAAGCTATTGTTACACCAGACTGCAGAGGAAATTGTGAAAGATGCGGTATTAATGTAAGCTTTAAGGAGGGAAAGTGCTTTGAAGGTGCGATATTTGATAAAATACACTAAAGAAAGTGAAATAAAGTTTATATCTCATTTAGATTTAATGAGAACAATACAAAGGGTTATAAGAAGAGCAGCACTGCCTATAGAATATTCTAAAGGATTTAATCCTCATATGACTATATCCATAGCTCAGCCTTTATCAGTTGGAACATACTCTAGAGGTGAATATATGGATGTTGTATTTACAGAAGATATGGATGAAAAGGAAATATTAAAAAGCTTAAATGAAAATACTCCTATGGGGGTAACATTTTTAGATGTAAAAAAAGTTGAAAATAAAGAAGAGAAAAAAGCACCTCAAGCAATGGCTGCAATTGATGCTGCTAAATATGTAATAAAATTAAAAGCCAAAGATGTAAGTAAAGCAATGGAAGATATAAAAAACTTAAATAAAAATAACCAATGGTCTATAGTGAAAAAGAGTAAAAAAGGTGAAAAAGAAGTTGATATAAAGCCATTATTGAAAGAAATTAATTATAGAATTGAAGATGATAGGGTTGTATTAGATACATTATTAGCCTGCGGCAGCAGAGAAAATCTTTCAGCTAGTTTATTTAGCGATTATATAAAAGAAAATGTAGAATCTATAGATAAAGATTCTTTTGTTGATATAGAGAGAATTGATATGTACGCATACAAAAATGGCAAAATTCTCCCTTTAAATCAGTATTTCTTATAAATTTTAGGAGTGACTTTATTTGAAGGAAATATTTATTGAAAGACAAGAAGATTTTCTTAAAATTGCTGTGAAAGAGCATAATGTATTAAAAGGATGTTACATAGAGGAACAAAATCAACTTCCTAAAGTTTCTAATATATATAAGGGAATAGTTAAAAACATTGTACCTGCTATTAAATGTGCTTTTATAGATATAGGACATAAAAAGAATGCTTATATGTATTTAAATAACAATATGAAAAATATAAAAAAAGGTGATGAGGTATTAGTTGAAGTTATAAAAGAGGAAATTGGGAAAAAAGGTCCAAAGGTTATAAATTCAATTAGCTTACCAGGAAGTTATATCGTTATAACTAACAGTCATAATAAAATAGAATTTTCATCTAAAATAAAAGATAAAAATTTTATTAAAACTGTAGAAGAAAATTTAAATAAACCTAAAGATATAGGAGTAGTTATAAGAACTAAAGCACAAGATTCAGAGTTATCTATTTTGAAAGAAGAAATGATGAATTTATATAGTATATATGAAAATATAGTTAGAAAATACACGTATTATCAAAATATAGGTTTATTATATAAAAGTGAGGGAATACTTGGAAATGTATTAAGAGAAATATCTGATGATGATTATAATATTATTGTAAATAATCCTGAAGATTTTCAGTATTGTAATGAAGTTTTAAATGCCAAATCTTTTAAAGGTGAAATAAAAGTTTATGATGAACCAATAGGCCTTTTTGATTACTATGGCATTGAAAGAGAAATATTGAGTCTTAGAAATAATAAAGTAGTTCTTTCAAGTGGAGGAAATATTGTTATTGAAAAGACAGAAGCCATGTATGTAATAGATGTTAACTCAGCTAAAAATGTAAAAAGTTCATCTATTAGAAAGACAGCATTAGTTACAAATATTGAAGCTGCTAAGACTATAGCTGAACAAATAAGGCTGAGAAACTTGAGTGGGATTATATTAATTGATTTTATAGATTTAACAGAAGATAGTGAAAAACGAGAAGTTATTAATACATTAAAAAAATATTTTAAAGATGATAAAAATAAAACCACTATATATGATTTTACTGAACTAAATTTAGTTCAAATTGCTAGAAGAAGAACAGGAAAATCCATATATGAGTATATTTTTGAAGAATGTGTATCTTGTAAAGGAAAAGGAGTAAAAATAAAATTATCCTATATTGAGAGGATGATTAAAAACAACATTAAAAGAATAAATAGTGAACAAAATGTGAAGGATATATACATTGAAGTAGATGAATTTTATAAAAATCAAATTCAAAGAGATATATTAACTTTTATAAAAAATATAAATGCCCTTGATAAGCATATATACTTAAATTATATTCACAATTTAGATACTTTTAAAATAGAACCATTGATATTTTTAAATCAAATAAGAAACTTAGAAACCTATAAGGTATATGGATAATTCTTCATATTTTATCATTTGTATTTTTATTATAAAAAGAATAAAATTCCTTTACAAATGAGTTTATATATGCTAAAATGGCTTTTGTAGACCGCACAGAAGAGGTTTTGTAAATCATTTAATTCTGTTAAATGTACCTTAAATGGCGAGACTGGATTGAGGAGGTGTATTTAATGTACGCAGTTTTACTTACTGGAGGAAAGCAATACAGAGTTCAAGAGGGAGACGTATTATTCGTTGAAAAACTTGAAGCTGACGTTGATTCAACTGTAGAATTCGATAATGTATTAGCAGTTGGAAAAGAAGAAGGTTTAGTAGTTGGAAAACCTGTAGTTGAAGGAGCTAAAGTTGTTGCTAAAGTAGTAGCACAAGGAAAAGCTAAGAAAGTTGTAGTTTTCAAATACAAGAGAAAAAAAGACTACAGAAAGAAACAAGGACACAGACAACCTTTTACAAAGATAGTAATTGAAAAGATAGAAGCTTAATTATGACTAAAGTTAAATTTTACAAAGACTGTGATACATATGTTGGGTTTACTGTTAGTGGTCATGCTGCTCCACAATCTGAAAATCTAGATATAGATTTGGTTTGTTGTGGTATATCAGTGATGTCACAAACTACCATACTAGGTATGGTAGAAGTTTTAAAGTTAAAACCAAAATATGAAATAAATGATGGTATTATAAATTTAACATTAAAGAATCTAACAAGTGAAGATATTGAAAAATGTCAAGTTTTAATTAAAACTATGCATGTTGGATTACAAAGTATGGCATTTACGTACGGTGATTATATAAAGATAGAGATAGAGGAGGTGTAGTATTATGCTAATTATGAACCTTCAGTTATTTGCTCATAAAAAAGGAGTAGGTAGCTCAAAGAACGGAAGAGACAGTGAATCTAAAAGACTTGGTGTTAAACGTGCAGATGGACAATTTGTACTTGCAGGAAACATCCTAGTTAGACAAAGAGGAACAAAAATTCACCCAGGAAACAACGTTGGAATAGGTGGAGATGATACTCTTTTCGCTAAAATAGATGGAGTTGTAAAATTCGAAAGAATGGGTAAAAATAGAAAAAAAGCTAGCGTTTATCCAATCGATGTAGAAGTTGCAATAGCTGAATAGTTAATAAGGCACCCTGCTAAGGGTGCTTTTTTAATCTAAAAATAAATATGTTAAACTAATTGAGAATTAAGAATTGAGAATTGATTTATTTTAAAGTGATATAGTTATTTTCATAATAGAGATGATTAAAATAACTAAAATATTTTAAAGTATAAAATCTGAAAATATTTTTTAGAATTTAGTTTAAAGTATATTAAGGGAATTTTGATAAAGTTCTTAAATCTTAGTTCTTAACTAATAAAATACTTTATAATAAATTACTTTAAAAAATTAAATTTAGTAAATAATATAGTTATGCATATTAAAATAATTTTTATTTAAGGTAAGGTGAAAAAGCATGTTTATAGATACAGCCAAAATTTTTGTTAAATCTGGTAATGGTGGAAATGGAGCTATTTCTTTTAGAAGGGAAAAATATGTTCCACTTGGAGGTCCTGATGGAGGAGACGGTGGAAACGGTGGAAGTATTATATTAAGGGTAGAACCAAATATGACTACATTATTGGATTTTTCTTATAATAGAAAATTCATAGCTAAAGATGGTGGAAAAGGTGAAGGATCAAAATGCTATGGAAAAGATGGTGAAGACCTTATAATAGATGTACCTATGGGTACAGTAGTAAGAGATTTAGAAACAGATAAAATAATGTGTGATTTATCTCATGCTGGTGATACATATGTGGTTTGTCAAGGCGGAAAAGGCGGTAAAGGAAATGCTAAATTTTGTACTCCTACAAGACAGGCGCCAAGCTTTGCAGAACCAGGAATGCCTGGAGAAGAAAGATGGATAAAACTTGAACTTAAGTTACTTGCAGATGTAGGACTTTTAGGATTTCCAAATGTAGGTAAATCTACATTACTTTCAGTAGTTTCCAAAGCAAGACCTAAGATTGCAAATTATCACTTTACTACATTAAAGCCTAACCTAGGAGTGGTGAGTTTAAAAGGAATACAAAATTTTGTAATTGCAGATATCCCTGGAATAATTGAAGGAGCTGCGGAAGGCGTAGGTTTAGGTTTAGACTTTTTAAGACATATTGAAAGAACAAGACTTCTTATACATGTTGTAGATATATCAGGATTAGAAGGCAGAGATCCAATTGAAGACTTCAATAAAATAAATGAAGAGCTTAAAAAATACAGCATTAAGTTATGGGATAGACCACAAATAATAGCTGCTAATAAAGCAGATATGTTATTTGATGAAGAAGTTTTTGAAAACTTTAAAAAACAATTAAATGATATGGGATATAATAAAGTATTTAAAATTTCTGCTGCTACAAATCAAGGTGTAGATGAACTTATGAAGGAAGCTGCAGAAATGCTAACTCATATTCCAGTTCAAGAGCTTGAAATCAGTAATGATGAAAGATTTGTACCAGAAGAAAAAAGATTTACTTATACAATACGTGAAGAAGAAGATGGAATATTTGTAGTAGAAGGAAGTTTTGTAGATAGACTACTTAATAGCGTTAATATAAATGACCCAGATTCTTTAAGATATTTCCATAAAGTTTTAAGAAACAAGGGAGTATTAGATGAACTTAAATCTATGGGAGTACAAGACGGAGATATTATAAGACTTAATGATTTTGAATTTGAGTTTTTATTGTAGGAGGAGCGTTATTTTATGATAAGTACAAAACAAAGAAGTTATTTGAGAAGTTTAGCAAATAATATAGATCCTATATTTCAAGTAGGAAAAGGCGGAATAGAAGAAAATTTTTTAAAGCAAGTAGATCAAGCTTTAGAAGCAAGAGAGTTAATTAAAATTAAAACTCTAAATAATAGTGGAATGACACCTAGAGAAGCATCTGAAATTTTATGTGAAGAATTAGGATGTGAAGGTATTCAAGCTATAGGAAATAAATTAGTTCTATATAGAAAATCCACTAAAAAACCTAAAATAGAACTTCCAAAATAAATGATAAAAACCATGAGATTTCATGGTTTTTTAAATAATATTTTTAATATAATTAATTTATGTAGTGACAATAGTGAATTTTCAATGGCTTAATATAAGTGATAAATTTCTATTTGGTAAAAAGTAAAAATTATGGTATTATTAATATAGTTAAAAGAAGGTTTTATTATGAGGAAAGCAATATTTGGAGGAACCTTTGATCCTATTCATAATGGTCATATGCATATTGCCTATGAAGCATTATATAATTTAAACTTAGATTTGATTATTTTCATACCTAGTGGCAATCCGCCCCATAAGACTAAAAGAAAAGTTACAGAAGGCAAAATACGATATGAAATGGTGAAATCCACAATTAAAGATGAAGCAAAATTTCATATAAGTGATTATGAAGTAAATAATAGTGAATTAAGTTATACATATAAAACTTTAAAATATTTTAGTACTCTAGAACCTGATACTAAATGGTTTTTTATAACCGGTGCAGATAGTTTAATAAACTTAGAGAGTTGGAAGAATGTTAAAGGTATATTAGAGTGTTGTACACTTGTGGTTTTTACTAGACCAGGATATGACCTTGCAGAAATAAATGAACAAAAGAAAAAGATTGAAGAGAAATACAATGCAGATATTATATTTTTAAATATGCCTGTAATTGATATCTCTTCTACAACAATTAAGAAAAAAATTAGTGAAAATAAGAATGTAAAATATCTTCTTCCTTATGAAGCCTACAAAATTATTAAAGAGCTTAACTTGTATAAATAAAGGAAGTGAAAAAAATGTTAATAGAAGATGACATAAAAACATATCTTGAAAAATGTTTGAAATCATCAAGATATGTTCATACTTTAGGTGTTGTAGATGCTGCTGAAAAGTTAGCAATAAAGTATAGTGCAGATGTTAACAAAGCAAGAATAGCAGCATTATTACATGATGCAGCAAAAAATATGAGTATTGATGAACTTGTGAAAATTTCCAAGGAAAATTATAAGGATATAGATGAAGATTATTATAATTCACCACAGTTATTGCATGGTATGGTTGGAGCAAGCATAGCTAGAGATGTTTTCAAAATTGAAGACGATGATATATTAAATGCTATTACATATCATACAACAGGAAGGGCAAATATGTCTTTGCTTGAGAAAATAATATATGTGGCAGATTATATAGAACCTTCAAGAGATTTTCCAGGGGTAGAATTTTTAAGAGAAATTTCATATACAAATTTAGATGAAGCTGTTATTGAATGTTGTGAAAGCACTATAAAATATATACTATCAAAAAAACTTTTATTACATAAGAATACAATAGAAGCTAGAAACTATTTACTAATTAAGAAGCAGTAGGTGTTTATATGGAAGGAAATAAAAAAGGAAATAATGAATCTGTAAGAAAGAATAGAAGAAAGAAGAAAAAATCATCTATTTTATTGAGAGTTTTATTTATACTTTTATTAATAGGAGTGCTAATATCTGGTGGATTATATGCTTATTTATCCAGTTTTAATAACAATTCCGTGGAACTTGAGAAAAACAATAATGTAAATAAACCTTCATCCAGTGATGGTTCTGTTAATTTTCTTGTGATGGGATTGGATTTAGGATCTGGTGATGAAAATGATAACAATGATCCAAAGAGAACAGATACCATAATGTTAGTGCATTATAATGGAAAAGAAAAGAGATACGATGTTATTTCTATTCCTAGAGATACAAAAGTAACTATTGATGGTGAGGAACAAAAGATAAACGCTGCTCATGCAATAGGTGGTGTTCAATATTTAGTTGACTCTGTAGAGGAATTATTGAATATTAACATAGACTATTATATAAAAGTAAATACTATAGCTTTTAGAAAATTTATTGATGCATTAGGCGGGGTAGATGTAGTAATTGAAAGAAATATGTATTACGACGACCCTACACAGGATTTGCATATATATTTTGAAGCCAGTAAAGAACCACAGCATTTAGATGGAAAGGATGCAGAAAATTTTGTAAGATGGAGACAAAATAATGATGGAACTGGACTTGTAGAAGGAGATATGGGAAGAATAAAAGAACAGCAAAAGTTCTTCAAAACTTTATTAGCTAAAATACAAAGTCCAAGTATAATACCTAAGCTTCCTAATGTATTATCAGTTTTCCCTAAGTATATAGAAACTAATTTAAGTGCATTAAATATAATGGACTACGGATTAAGTTTAGCTAATACACCTAAAGAAAAGGTTAACTTTCATATAATTAGTGGAGAAGATGCATGGATAGGTGGAATATCTTATTTTATTTATACACCAGAATCAAATTCTGATATTTTATCTATATTAAATAATGAAAAATCAATAGATACAAATGCAGGAAATCAAGTAGAAGGATTTAAAAAGAATAAAATTAGAATTAATATTTTAAATTCTACACTTAAAGAGGGACTTGCAAAAAACTTTGGTGAAAACATAGAAAAAAAAGGGTATACTCAATATAGCACAGGAAATGCCAATGAGAATAGGCAGACTTCTAAAATTAAAATATATGGATTAAATGAGAATGATGTAGAAATTATTAAAAAAGATTTCAATATAGATGACGTAGAATATATGTCTGAGTATAATGAAAACTTTGAAGTAGAAGTTATATTGGGTGAAGATTGGGATTTTGTTTATTAAGCATATATTTATATGCTAATATATAAACAACTTTGAGGAGGTTTTAACATGAAAAAAGAAATAATAAGCACAACAAAGGCTCCAGCAGCTATAGGACCGTATTCACAAGCTATTAAGGCAGGAAATATGGTTTATACGTCAGGTCAATTACCAATAAATACAACAACTGGCGAACTTATAAACGATGATATAAAGAAAGCAACAGCACAATCATTGGATAACGTTAAGGCTATTTTAGAAGAAGCTGGAACATCAATGGATAAAGTTGTTAAAACTTTAGTATTACTAAAGGATATGAATGACTTTGCTGCAATGAATGAAGTATATGCTACATATTTTGTGGAAAATCCACCAGCAAGATCTTGTTTCCAAGTAGCAAGCTTACCAAAAGATGCTCTAGTTGAAATTGAAGTTGTAGCTATAGCTGAATAATTATTAAACCTCGAGTGAATAACTCGAGGTTTTTAACCTAAGTAGATTAGATGGAATACTTTTTAAAAGTTTCTGCATTATTTTAAGCTATAATCTATATTTAGATATACATTAAATTTTAGTGTAATTTATCTATAGAGATAAGTGGAGGTGAAAAATGAGTAACAATTTAATATACGAGGTTTTAGATTGTGGAGATGGAATGAAGGTTAGAGAGTATATGACAGAGGTATTAGAACTTTCTAGAAGATTTACTAAGAATGCTGGCCTTAATAAGAGAATATATGTTAATAAAAATATTGTTAAGCTGAATCACAGATTGAATAAAGGCGATATTATTGAGGTTCAAATTACTAAAAATGAAAGCCAAAATATTATTCCAGAAGATATAGATATAGATGTGATATATGAAGATTCTGAGTTACTGGTAGTAAATAAAAAGCCTAATATGGTAGTACATCCTACAAAAAGTTATCCTACAGGAACTCTTTCAAATGGAATACTTTATTATTTTAAAGAAAAAGGGGAAAATTGCATAGTAAGATTAGTAAGTAGATTAGACATGGATACTTCTGGTCTTATAATGGTGGCTAAAAACCAATTTGCTCATATGAATTTAGCTAAAAGTATGGAAAACAATTTGATTACTAAAAGTTATTTAGCAATTGTCCATGGAGTAATAAAAGAAGAGTATGGTACTATTGATGCTCCAATAGGAAGACCTACAGAAGATAGCATTAAAAGAGAAGTAATGGAGCATGGTCAAAATAGCATAACTCATTTTAAGGTAGTAGAAAGATATAAAAATGCTACACTGGTAGAACTAACCTTAGAAACAGGGAGAACACATCAAATAAGAGTTCACTTAAGTTACATAAATCATCCTATTTATGGTGATAGTTTATATGGTATAGAGGAAAAAGAGTACATAAAAAGGCAGGCGCTTCATGCGTATAAGCTTGTAATACCTCATCCTAGAACTGGTGAGATACTGAAATTAGAAAGTAAATTACCAGAAGATATGGAGAAGCTTTTAAATAAGCTGGGGGAGAAAAATTAGGAGAAAATCTTTATAATTTACAATTAAAAATGAAGGATGAAGAATTATTAGAAAAATATTAAAAGCAATTTGAGTTTTAATATTATCAATGAAATTAGTTTTAAAAAATAATTTCAATTCTTCATTCTTCATTTTTAATATTTAATGTCTTCTTTTTAACAGTCTTCTGCGTCTTCTTTTTCTTACATTTATTATTCGTATTGTTACTAATATCAGTAGAATTAATAATATAGCTCCAATAATTAAAGCAATTTTTATAGTTTTTTCATTATGTTTTATAATTTTAGCAACTACAGGAAACTTTTTAGGAGTATAGTCTATACCGCTTATGAGTTTAATTTCCTTTGTATGATTGTTGTATTTCATTATTGCAGTGGCTATTGTTTGACCTTTTAAAAATGATTTTTTATCTATGTTTTTTGTATTAAAAGAAATTTCAGGTTCTTCTTTTATAGATAAATCTTTAGTATAAAATTCATCATTTGACGCTAATAATGGGATTATGGTTCCATCTTCAGCTTCATAATTAGTTATTAAATCATTTTTACTATAAAGCTTTACTGTATCAAAATTATTAAAGGCCCATTCAAATATACTTTTACTATCATTAAAATATGTTTTATTAGCATCATATAAAAGAGAAACTATGTACTTTTCATTTCCTTTTTCAGCAGAAGCTACAAAGGAATGTAAGGATTCATCTGTATAGCCTGTTTTAGCTGCGATACATGGTTCATAGTAATAATCTTCATAATCGTGTAGCAGCCTATTATCATTCCATAATGGACGTTTTTCTTTATATTTATTTGTTGGATCTAAAAACATTGTTTTTGTTCTTGAAATTTTGATGTATTCTGGATTCTTTAAAAGTTCTTTTTCCATTAACGCTAAATCATAAGCAGTGGTTCTATGATTTGGTTCATATAATCCATGAGGATTTGTAAAATTAGTATTTTTACATCCTAATTCTTTTGCTTTTTCATTCATCATTTTTGCAAAATTTTCTTGAGTGCCACCTATATATTCTGCTAAAGCTTGTGCAGAATCGTTAGCAGAAACCATAATTAAGGAATATAATAGTTGCCTTACTGTAAGTATTTCTCCTTGGTCTATGTATATTTTAGATCCATCTATAGTTGGAGGAGTAGCTCCTACTGTAACTTTTTCATCTAAATCACAATTTTCTAAAGTCAATAATGCAGTCATAAGCTTAGTTGGTGATGCTGGAGGGTATTTAACATCTTTATTCTTCTCAGATAAAACCTCTCCAGTAGTTGCATCTATTACTACCATTCCAGCAGCACTAGGGTCTGGCGCTTCTGGTGCTGCAAATATGTATTTAGAATTGCAAAATGAAAGAGCGTTTACTAATAATAAACTTGCAATTACTTTTTTCATATCTTCCTCCTAATATTTTTATATGATAGCTACAATTATATCAAAAAAATAAAAAAATATCGATAGATATTTATAGAAAATGGAAATACTCAAAATAGGAGGAGAGTATTTCATGAAAGATAAAGAAAAAATTATTGGTTCAATTTGTATACTAGTATTGGCTATAGTATTTTTAGTTAGTGGATATTTAATAACTAGAAATAATAGCAAAGAAGCTTATGAGGATATATTTATAGAAACTAAAGATATAAATAGTGAAGAAAAAGGGAACTTAACATCAGATGATGAATTTATAGTAGTAGACATTAAAGGTAAAGTAAAGAATCCAAGGGAATACACATTAAAAAAAGGCAGCAGAGTAAGAGATTTAATAAATATGGCAGGAGGATTAACAGAAGAGGCAGATACTGATAGAATACATTTCTCTAAAACGTTAAATGACGAGGATTGCATAGTTATATATGGAAAAGGGGATAAGGATGAAGATGCTAAGGCAGTCAGTTCAAATAGTATAATTGATAGTTCTAAAAGCACTTCAAAAATTAATATAAATAAGGCAACTGCTGAGGAATTAACTCAGTTATCAGGTATAGGCCCTTCAAAAGCTAAAGCAATTATCGAATATAGAACTTCTAATAATGGCTTTAAATCTATAGATGAATTGAAAAATGTAGATGGCATAGGAGAAAAAACTATTGATAAATTTAGAGATAAGGTGGACATTAAATAGCTATTATTATAAAATGATTACGGTGAAATTAAATAAAAATTAAAAAATAAATTTTTATTTAATTATTATAAATTTACAGATGGGAGGGGTTAAAATGGGAAAAAGACTAACAGAGCTTTCAAAAACCTCAGGATGAGCAGCTAAAATAGGGCCGGAGACCCTTTCAAAAATATTAAATAAGTTACCTAAAATGCATAATGACAATTTAATTGTTGGAATAGAAACCTCAGATGATGCAGCAGTTTATAAATTAAGTGATGATTTAGCAGCAATTCAAACTTTAGATTTCTTCACTCCAGTAGTAGACGATCCGTATACTTTTGGACAAATAGCAGCTGCTAATTCATTAAGTGATGTATATGCTATGGGTGGAAAACCTACTGTTGCATTAAATATAGTTTGTTTTCCTAATTGTCTTAACATAGATATATTAGGTGAAATATTAAAAGGTGGAGCAGATAAGGTTATAGAAGCAGGTGCTGTAGTTATAGGAGGACATACTGTTTCTGACGATGAACCTAAATATGGACTTTCAGTGATGGGAATAGTACATCCAGATAAAGTACTTAAAAATTATGGTTCTAAGGTAGGGGATGTCTTAATATTGACTAAGCCCTTAGGATCAGGAATTTTAAGCACCGCAATAAAAGCGGATATGGCATCTAAAGAAGCTTATAATGAAGGTGTTAAAGTTATGAGCACCTTAAATAAATATGCAGGTGAAATAATAATAGATCATTATATTAATGCTTGCACAGATGTAACTGGCTTTAGCATAATGGGACATAGTTACGAAATGGCAAGTGCATCTAATGTTACTTTTAAGCTATATAAAGATAAGCTGCCAATAATTGAAGGCGTTAAAGACTATGCAATGATGGGTTTAGTTCCAGCAGGCAGCTATAATAATAGAAATTATTTAGATGGTAAATATGAATTAAGAAATGTTGAATTATGGATGGAAGATTTATTATTTGACCCACAGACTTCAGGAGGATTATTAATTTCTACTACTAAAGAAGAAAGTGTGAAAATTATGGACAAATTAAATAAGTTAGAATTAAAATCTGCTATAATAGGGGAAGTAATTGATCTTCAGGATAAGTATATTATTGTAGAATAAATTTTTTACGGCATAGGAGAGTAATATGGATAAAAAAGGGTTATTAAGACAATTACCTAAAATAGATGAGCTTTTAAATGAGGATTTAATATTAAAAGAACTTAATAATACAGAAAGAATAATTGTTGTTGATTCACTTAGGGAATCAATAGATTTATATAGAAAAGGCATATTACAGGATGAAATTCATAGCTATGAAAAAGAAGAAATTTTAAATTATGCTATTAAAATATTAAATGAAAAGAAAAAGCCTAATTTAAAAAAAGTTATAAATGCTACAGGTATAGTTATACATACTAATTTAGGACGTTCACTTTTAAGTGATGGAGCAATAAAAAATGTCATTGATGTATCCAATAACTATAATAATTTAGAATATGATATAAGTAGTGGAAAAAGAGGCTCAAGATACAGTCATATAGAAGATATTGTAACAAAAATTACTGGTGCAGAGTCAGCCTTAGTGGTAAATAATAATGCTGCAGCAATAATGCTTGTTTTAGATACATTATGTAAAAATAAAGAAGCTATAGTATCTAGGGGACAACTTGTAGAAATAGGTGGTTCTTTTAGAATACCTGAGGTTATGAAATTTAGTGGTGCTAAACTTGTAGAAGTTGGTACTACTAATAGAACCCATCTATATGATTATGAGAATAATATAAATGAGAACACAGGAATATTGTTAAAAGTTCATACCTCAAATTTTAAGATTTATGGATTTACAGAAGAAGTTGACATTGAAAGTTTAGTGAAATTGGGAAATGATAGGGATATTCCAGTGGTAGAAGATATAGGCAGTGGAGTTTTAATAGATTTTTCTAAATACGGATTTACTCATGAACCTACAGTACAGGAAAGCATAAAAAGAGGTGTAGATATAGTAACTTTTAGTGGAGACAAGATGTTAGGAGGCCCTCAGGCAGGAATCATAGTAGGAAAGAAAAAATATATAGATTTAATGAAAAAGAATCAGTTAACTCGTGCATTAAGAATTGATAAAATGACATTAGCAGCATTAGAAGGTACTCTTAAATATTATTTAGATGAAAAATCAGCTATAGAAAATATACCTAGTTTAAATATGATTTTAGCGTCAAAAGAAGATATGAAGAAAAAAGCCATGAAGCTTAAGAAAAAACTTTCTAATATTACTAAGAGTTTTGAGTTTAGCATAATTTTAGATGCTTCTATGGTAGGTGGAGGATCTATGCCTACAGAAAAGATAGAAACTTATGTTATAAAGGCTAAAAGTAAAGTTTTTTCAGCTAACGAGATGGAAGAAAAATTAAGAAATGGTGACATTCCAATAATAACAAGAATATTTGATGATGAGCTTATTTTAGATGTAAGAACTATATTTGAAAAAGATTTTGATACAATTGTAAAAGCCTTCCTGACTATGGAATCTAAATAAGAAGATACTTAATAATCTTAAATAGGATAACTTAAAAGAAATAGATATAGATAGAGCAAATAGAACTTTTGAAAACTTCTTCAAGTTGCATAATAAAGAAATAGAAAGAATTAGAAAATTAGATAAAAAACAAATAAGTAGCATAGGACTATAAAAGTCCATACTACTTTGGGGCATATGGTTTTGAGTGGAGCCAATATGGTAAATCCTGTATGGTGATAATAGTTTCAAGGGAAACTTTGCCCAGTAAAGTCTTAGGGAAACCGAACCAGTATTTGGTGCAACCGATATTGATTTAGCAAATATTGGCTATCTAAAAGAAGTTTGGATAGTACCTAAGAACCTTGCAACTTTAGTCGTGAGAGGTTCAGCTAATAGAAAGGATGGATATCTTATGAAGCATATTATTATAGGCACAGCAGGTCATATTGATCATGGTAAAACAACTTTAATTAAAGCTTTAACAGGAAGAGAGACAGATACTTTAAAAGAAGAAAAAGATAGAGGAATTTCAATAAATTTAGGTTTTACATATTTTGATCTGCCTTCAGGAAAAAGAGCAGGAATAATTGATGTGCCTGGTCATGAAAAATTTATAAAAAATATGTTAGCAGGTATAAGCAGTATAGATGTAGTTTTACTGGTTATTGCTGCAGATGAAGGTATAATGCCCCAAACTAGAGAGCATGTTGAAATCCTTCAATTATTAGATGTCAAAAAAGGAATAATAGCACTCACTAAAGCAGATTTAGTAGATGATGAATGGATTGATATGGTCAAATTGGACATTAAAGAAGAATTTAGGGGAACATTTCTTGAAAATGCACCAATACATTCAGTATCTTCAAAAACTAAGAGTGGTTTTGAAAGTCTTATAAAAGATTTAGAAGTTATGACAGATGAAGCTGAAGCAAAAGATATTGAAGGACATTTTAGACTACCAGTAGATAGAGCCTTTACTATTAAAGGATTTGGAACTGTTGTTACAGGTACTATAATAAGTGGTAGAGTTAATGTAGGTGATACAATAGAAATATATCCATCTAAAATAACTACTAAAGTTAGAGGCATTAGAATTCATGGTGAAAGCTGTGATGTGGGAGAAGCTGGACAAAGGTGTGCTCTTAATTTAGCTAATATAAAATTAAATGAGGTTCAAAGAGGAAATGTAATTGCAAAAGAAAATATGATGGAACCTTCAAACAATGTAGATTGCAGATTATATTATCTAAAAAGCGCTGATAGACCATTAGTAAATAGACAAAGGGTACGACTATATCATGGTACTGAGGAAATATTATGCAGAGTAATAATTTTGGATAGAGAAGAAATCAACCCTGGTGAAAGTGCTTATGTGCAGCTAAGATTGGAAAAGCCTTTAACTTCACAAAGAAATGATAGATATGTCATAAGAAATTATTCTCCTATGTACACTATTGCAGGGGGAAGCATTATTGAGCCAGTAGCTAAAAAGGCTAAACGATTTGACAAAAAATATCTTGAACAATTAAAATTAAAAGAAAGTGGCAAAACAGAAAGCATATTGGAAAATTCTGTTTATAACTTAAGCAATCAATATCCAGATATGATAGATATTGTTAAAGCCTTAGGTAAAAATTTAGAAAATATAGAGGAAAACTTAGAAGCACTTATAGAAGAGGGTTCAGTAATAAAATTGATTGCTTCAGAATGTAGTATTTATATTCATAAAGATTTTTTAAAGAATAAAATAGCTGAAATTGAAAAAGTGCTCACTAAATATCATAAAGAAAATCCATTAAAATTTGGAATGTCTAAAGAAGAAATAAAAAATAAGATATTTGGAAAGTCATTAAAGCAGAAAAACTACGATGAAATATTGCAACTTTTAGAAGAAAGAAGGATAATAAAAGTAAGTTCAAAATTTGTTTCACTATATGATTTTAACATTGAGTATAATAAAGACCAAGGAAGGATAAAAGAATATATTATTTCTGAATATGAAAAAGCTAAATACAATTGTCCTAAGTACAACGATTTAGCTAGCTTAGAAAAGGATAAAAACAATTTTAAAATGGTATATGAATCCCTATTGGATCAAGAAATTTTAATAAAGCTCAATGAAGAATGTATACTAACAAAAGAAAACTATGAGAAAGCTAAAATCCTCATCAAAGAATATATTGAAAAGAATGGATCAATAAATGCGTCTACTTCAAGAGAGCTTTTAGAAACAAATAGAAAGTACGCTGTAGCTATACTTGAACATTTAGACAGCATAAAATTTACCAAAAGGGTAGAAAATGATAGAGTACTATTATAATTTCAAATATAATCTATTTTAAATTATAATAGAAACCAACTGAATAAAGTCAGAAAATTGTTGAAACATGAAAAAATATGTGGTATAATTTCACATGTGTCCAATTTTCAAAATACAAGGGAGTAGATAGGTGCTGGTGTGCCTACCGGTCTTCAAAACCGTGTTGCCGTGCTAAGACCACGACGGGTGAGTTCGATTCTCACATATTCCCGCCAAATTGATAACACTAGCTTTGTAAGATTTTAAATAAAAGTCTTGCAAAGCTTTTTTAATTTATAATAGGAAAATGAATGAAAATGTTACTTGGGTGGACAATTGTTTACCAAGCTTTGAGATAAGTAAATTGACTAAAAATTAGTAAAATAGTAATGACATATCAATATGCTAATATTATAACAGGCAATATGATATGGTGTATATTGCCTGTTATAATAAGTTTTTGTTAGTGATATCTAGTGTTTGCTGCAGTATTTACTAGGATGAACTGCAGTAACTCCACGCTCAGTATGGGTAGTTCCACATTTTGAGCATTTATAGGTTGCATACCAATGTGTCTCATAGGCATCACATGTGACATGATATATAGTCCCATTATCCTTATAACTAATATCATGTGGAACTTTAATAACACGTGCATTTCCATCAATTGGACTACAACTGTCACTATGGCTACAATGGCATGGACTAGCTGATACAGAATTAGTATTTAACAATAATACTGTCATTACAACTGAAGCTATTGCTAATTTTTTCATATGAATCCCCCTTTTAATTTAATTATTATAGTTATTTACAAACAATTACAATTTTAACATAATAATGGTTTTATGTAAATATATCAATAAAAAAATAATAGTTCTTTTTAAAGCTAGTCTCCAGAATAAAGCTTAGGAATAATATTTTTTCATTTGATAAAACTAAAATATATTGTATTTATTTAAAAAATTTTACCAACCTCATTTAAAATAAAACCTCGCATAAACTGTTGAAACATCAAGGTTTGTGCAGAGTTTTTTATTGTTTTTGTAAAATTATAAATCGGTTGGTAAAATTTTAAGAAAACCCTTTAATTTCAATGGGGTTAATGATATGATAAAAACAGAGAATGGCTTAACTTCAGTGGGTGTTGAACCTTAACATAAGGTGAGTTCGAAAAATAAATTAGTTTATGGATAAATATGGTTATAAAAAATACAAAAAAGTACCATTGTAATCTTATGGTATAATATTCCAGTTAAACTAAGGTAGCATAACTATCTAACCTTAGAGATGGTTTCTTAGGAAGAAAGCTGTATGCAATCACCCCAGAAACTATGTTTACTATAAAAATTAGTAAAACTTCTATGCCTACTATGCTCTATCTGACATATGTTTTTTAAATGGTCATTTATAGTTTCAATAATAGATCTTTTCCTAAGTAGAATCTTATCTTCCATCAACATTAATTTATTTTTCATGTTTTTCTTTATTTTTATTATCAGTAGAGTCAATAAAAGAAATTCCTGTGCACTTGCCAGTTCTAAACTTTGTCATGTATAATATTAATGGAATTAATGCTTCTTGCATTAACTCAACAAATCTATTATAGCTCACAAGCTTAGGAAAATAAGGTTTGAGAACAGTAGACACATATTGTTTATAATATGCTTTAAAAGTTCTGTAATTTGACAAATGAAAGTATATTGTTATTGTCATAACTTCACTTAGTGATAAGTTTTTACTTTTTATCATTTTGAAATTACTATCGTTGTTTTCAGTATTTTCAGCTAGAAAATGGCTTTTACAGTTCTTTTCAAAGGCAATACAATAATTGTCTACATCATAAAATATTTCTACTAATAAATTTTGCATAAAATCCCATCTACTTTGTTTTGTTTATTGGCTTTTACTTATATAATAAAACATTTTGATGGGATTTTTTATATTGAATTTTTTCCATCGAACTTACGTTATTTAAATATTGATGAAATAATATGTGGCGAATAGTGTTTGTTGCTATAAAATCAATTATAAGTTTCTCAACAACCCTCCATTGTCAATTGTTAAATGGGACTGTATAAAAAGCAGCTACAGATTTAGATTTTGTAGCTGTTTTTATTTTGGTTTAAATTTATGATATTATTACAGGCATCGGGGGTGAAAAGAGAATATGAATCTACAATTGTTGAGAGAGTGGAAAATTTATGCAAATAATTCCATAAACCCCTTTACATAGAACGTTTGTTCCTATATAATGTAAGTATAGTAAAAAAATATATTTGTTTCAACTGCAAACTTGGTTATCTACTTAGATTTTGGAGCAAATTTAAGGAGGAAAAGTGAGTATGTATAGCGACTTAAATGAATTAGTAGTAAAAGCAAAAGATGGTGACAAGATTGCGGCAGAGTCCATAGTGGACAGGTTTAGAAACTATATAAGATACTTTAGCAGAAGAATTTATGTGTCAGGATACGAAGTGGAAGATTTAGAGCAGGTTGGTTTTTGTAGTTTGTTTAAGGCAATAATAAACTGTGATTTAAAGAAATATTCTTTTACTGCTTATGCAATTGCTTCAATTAAAAATAATTATTATGCACTTATAAGAGATAAAGTAAAAGAAGGTTACAATATAAGTATTGAAGAAGAACATAATGGAGTAAAAATAATAGATGTGTTAAACTCCAATGAAAATATAGAAGAAAATTATATATTGCAAGAAACCTTAAAAGAAATTAAGACCTTAATAAATAAACTATCACCACTAGATAGAGAAATAATAAAAGACATATTCTACAAAGAAAAAACCATGAAACAATGTGCAGAAGAAAGAAAAATGAAATATCATAATGTGGTATACAGAAAAAACACAGCAATTAAATTGATTCAAAATTCACAATTATCAATGAAAAATTGAGAACGAAATTCAAATCCACCCCTGGGGAACAGCGCGAAGTCCGTAAGGATTCCCCTGGGGTGCAGTATAGTTTGGAGGTAAAACTAGTGATATTGTATCAATATTATGGAGATAAGAAAAACACCTAAATTATCATCTAATACCGCAGATGTACCACCATACCTTACTGCACCCCAAGGGTGGTAAGAAAATGATGAGAAATATCCATAATTGCAAATTGTCAATTAAATTAGTGTCATATCTTCCCATATTTTCATATATTAATTATATTGATAAGATGATAAAACAGGGAGAGGATATGGTGAAGAGGAGTTTTAAAATTGTTTCTAGTTTATTTCTTGGGGCGGCTTTTATGGTGAGTAACTGCAGGGTTTTTACTGTGGAAGCTAGGGAGGCTGTTGAAAAAAGATATTTAGGTGGTAATGACAGATATGAAACTGCAGTTAGAGTCAGTGAGGAAGGATGGAACTATTCAGATAATGTAGTTTTAGTTAATGGAACTGCTATAGCAGATGCTCTTTCTGCTGCTCCATTTGCTAGAGAGAAAAGTGCACCAATATTGCTCACAGGTAAGGATAAATTGACATGGACAACTAAAGATAGAATAAGAGAACTTGGAGCCAGAAAGGTTTATATTATTGGTGGTACTGGAGTTGTAAGTAACTCTGTAGTTAGAGAACTTGAGAATATGGGCATATCTGTGGAGAGAATTCATGGATTAGACAGATATGAAACCTCTATAGAAGTGGCTAAAAAGCTAAATACCAATAGAGCTTTTGTGGTTAATGGCATCAGTGGACTTGCAGATGCTTTATCTATTGCTGCTCCAGCTGGGGAAAATAATATTGCAATCATTTTGACCAATGGAAGAGATATAGGAAGAGCTAGAAGAACTGTTGAAGGAATGGACATTACTGTAGTTGGTGGAACTGGAGTAGTAAGTGAAGGTCTCCGTCAACAATTGAGAGCTGAAAGAATATATGGAAACAACAGAAATGAAACCAATGGTGAAGTTTTAAAAGCTTTTTATGGAAATAAGGCAGTTAAAGAAATATACATCACTAAAGATGGAGCATATAAGGAAAATGAATTAGTAGATGCATTATCAGCAGGACCACTAGCAGCTAAAAATTCTTCTCCAATAATATTAGCTGGAGATAGACTATATTATGAACAGGAAAGATTTTTAAAATCACAGGAAAAAATTAATAAGGTCTATGAAGTAGGGGGAGGGATAAACTACAGAACAGTAAATTCTATACTTGATGCTTTAGAATATAAAACAGTGGTAGATAAAGATGAAGTTACTTCAGTAAAAGCAGAAAATGTAAAGGAAGTTATAGTGAATTTTGGAACTAAAGTAACTAGAGAAAGTGCAGAGGATAAGGATAATTATTCTATAAATAAGAATATAAAAATTGAAAGTGCAGTTTTATCAGAAGATGAAAGAACAGTTATTTTAAATATTAAAGAAGTAAATGATAAAGTTTTAAAGAATCAAGAAAAGTACACTTTAGAAATTTCTAAGGTATATTCTCAAAGTAATAGAGAAATCTATGGAAAGTTTGATTTTACTCCATTAGATAACAAACTTCCAGCAGTGGAGAATGTGGTTTCTCTTGGAACTAAAGCTGTAAAGGTAATATTTACTGAGCCAATTAAAAAAGTAAGCTCTAATAACTTTACCTTAGATGGAAATAAATTTTATGGTTCAGTGACCAATAATGGAAGAGAAGTAATATTGACAACATTTGATAGAGATTTATTAAAACCAGGAGAACACAAGCTTGCAGTTGATGGTGCATATGATTATGTGGGATTAAGAACAATTTATTCTGAAACTAAGTTTTGGGTACAGGAGGACAATACTCCTCCAACAGTGGAGAAGGTTACTGCAACTTTGGAGAGAGTGATATTGACCTTTAGTGAAGATGTAGATCCAGATACTATGAGAGCTGAAAGTGTGTATTATAAATCTGGTGGAGATAAAATAAGAGCTAATAAAATGAATAAATTAGCAGGAAATAAATATGAATATTATTTCTCACAAAGTGGTAACAGACTTCCAGCTTATGAAGTTATGCTATATGTAGAAGATGTTAAGGACTACAGTGGAAATAAAATTAAAGACACAAATGTAAGGGTTAGACCAGAAGTAGATACCACTAGACCACAGGTTAAATCTGTTACTGTAGACAGTGATAATAAAACCATAGTTGTTAAATTTAATAAAATTCTTCATAGAGATTCTAGAGACAGCAAATTCTTTACTGTAAAAGATAGGGGTGGAAAGGTTCTTGGTATTAGAGATGTAAAATGGGGAGCAGATGACTATAAAGTTTTAGAAGTAGTTATGTATGATAAGCTTCCAGAAGGCAGAAATTCAATAAAGATATTTGGAATAAAGGATGGAACTCATCTTCAAAACGTAATGTTAGATTATAATGAAGATTTTGTAGTAGGTGATACTACTGCTCCTACAATCTTATCTGTTGCAAGTAATAGAGCAGATAGAAAAATAGTTATAACTTTTTCAGAAGTGATGAATTCTGCTACTTTAAATGATGAATCGAATTATTATGTATATCTTGATGGTAAAATGACTCCACTACCATCATCAACAGATATAACTGTGGTGCAGAATGGAAGAGGAGTTATGATAGTGTTGCCAGAGAGAATAGATGGCAAAACTGTATATTTAGGAGATAATATTACAGAAATACAGGTTATGGCAGTAAGAGATTTGGCAGGTAATATATTAGAAGGTGTTTATAAGAGAGAACCTATAGATAGAGATTCAAAAGCGAGACCAGCGGAAAGATACTCAGAAAAGATTAGAGAAGGTAATGCTATTGCAGAGGATAGAAGAACCATAAAAGTTAGATTTAATAAATCAATTGAAAGTGCATATAGAGATGCCTTTAAATTAGATGTTTGGTACAATAATGAAGATGTAAGAATATCAGAGGTTTATACTGATGGCACAGATATTGTAAAAATTCGCACCAATAGGGATATGCCAACAGACATTAGAGAAGATGCACTTAAAATAACTGACGGATATAAAATTAAGACATCAGCAGGAAGTTCAGTAGATGAATCAACACCAATTAGAATTGTAGACAAAATTTCTCCAGAGGTGGTTTTAGAATCTTCAAGAGGATATAAAATAGAAAATGGCAATGAGATAATAATACCATTTAGTGAAAATTTAGATACAAAAGTAAATCCAATTTACTTAAAGGCAGATTTGGATATTTTCTCACAATATGAACCAAATTATCCTCTTAAGGTGACAGAATTTGAAGTGGATTTTGTTAAAGACAGCAGTGGTAATTCAAATAAACTTAAAGTGACAATAAATCCAAGTGAAAGTGCAGTAAGCTCAAGATATGTGATAAAATTTAATAAAGATGAAGATGGCAAAGTAAAATTTATAAAAGATTTAAAAGGAAACAGAGCTTTAGCAAAAGAGGCAACTTCTACAGATGGAGAAATAAAAGGAACTCATTTAGTACCTATTATTACTAGTTATAAAGTTTCATCAGGCAGCAGTAATGGTACAATAAAAATTGATTATAATGCTGAAAATAGTAGAAATAATTTAGCTTATGAAATAAGTAATAATCTATTGTCAACACCATTAGTAGGCAGTAAAAAGATAATAGATAATAAAGATATAATAGCATACACTAGTGGTGACAATATAAAAGTTGATTTAGCTAAATATGTATCACTATACGAACTGAATTCAGAAAATAAAATAGTTAAATTTTTATGTTTTAAAGTAGAAGATAATTGTAGAGTTCCTAATGTTACAATAACTAAAGCGTCCTATGAAAATGGAACTATTCAAAATCCAAAGGGATTACTGATTATAACAGGGACAAATTTTAATGAACTAGGAGCTATAGGTAAAGACATAAAATCTCAAATAGATTGGACAAAACTTTTAATAAGAGCCAACGATGGAATAAAAGAAGTGAACCACAAATTTAATTTTACTACTAATAAAAATGTAATTAATCACATAGAAGAAGCCAAAATAAAAAATGAAACAACAATTAAAATAACCTTAACTGCTGATAAAACTAATTTATTAGATAAAGACCTAGGGGTTTTAGATGAAAGAGATAAAATCATCATAAACTCTGGATTTTTGAGAAATGAAAAATTAGTACCAGCCCTTGGTGAGGGAGAGTATAAATTAACGCAAAATAATTTATTTGAATAGATTTTTTGACTAGCAACTTTATGTTGCTAGTTTTTTTCACCCCTGGGGAACAACGCGAAGTCCTTTGGGGTTGCCCTGGGGTGCAGTATAGTTTGGAGGTAAAACCAGTGATATTGTATCAATATTATGGAGATAAGAAGCATAATTTCAATATTGCTCAATACCGCAGATGTACCACCATACCTTACTGCACCCCAGGGGACTGTATAGAAAACAGCTATAGATTTAGATTTTGTAGCTGTTTTTTTTTATTTTGGCTAAAATTTATAGTTTTGTTACAGACCCCAGGGGTGGGAATTCAAATCCACCCCTGGGGAACAATAGCGAAGTCCGTTAGGATTCCCCTGGGGTGCAGTATAGTTTGGAGGTAAAACCATTGACATTGTATCAATATTATGGAGATAAGAAGCATAATTTCAATATTGCTCAATACCGCAGATGTATCACCATACCTTACTGCACCCCAGGGGACTGTATAAAAAATAGTTGCAAATTTAAGTTTTGTAGCTGTTTTTTTTATTTTGGCTAAAATTTATAGTTTTGTTACAGACCCCAGGGGTGGAAAGGAAATGCTGATAAATGTCCATAATTATGAATTGTAAATTGAATATGTCTTATCGGTGAAAATTAGTAAAAAATATAAAATTTTAACTAATTCTTAATAAATTTCAAAGGTTTTATTAGTATACTAAAAGAAACTAAATCATTTACTAGCTAAAATTTGTATGATATCACAGAAATTTAGGAACATTATTGAGATGATTACATTTAATTACAGTGTATTATAGTATATATTTTTATGTTTTGGTATAATTAGGTTGTTAGGGATTATGATTTTTAAAATAAAAGTATAATAATTTTAAATATGTTTTAAATAAAATGAACTATTTATTATTTAGAGAAATTTATAATTTAAGTTATTTGGCAAATTCACATGATGAAATTAAATAAAAAAGGAGAATAAAAAGATGAAAAAGAGTTCAAAAGTTATTTCAGGGTTGTTACTTGCTTCTACTTTTGCAACAATGAGTTCTAATGTTTTTGCAGTGGAAACAAATAAGACTATTGAGAAAAAATTATTGGCTGGAGATAATAGATATGAAACAGCTGTAAAAGTTAGTTCTAAATGGAGTAAAAGTGAAAATATAGTTTTGGTTAATGCTATGGCTATTGCAGATGCACTTTCTGCTACACCATTTGCAAAATTAAAAGATGCACCGATATTATTAACAGATTCAGCAAAATTAACAGAAGCTACAGGAAAAAGAATTAAAGAATTAGGTGCTAAAAATGTTTTTGTAGTAGGCGGAGAAGGTGTAATTTCTAAAGATGTAGTTAAAGAATTAGAACAAAGCGGTTTAAAGGTTGAAAGAATATCAGGAGCAAACCGTTTTGAAACTTCTGTAAAAGTTGCAGAAAAATTAAATCCTAAAAAAGTTGCTGTTGTTAATGGATTAAATGGCAGACTTGCAGATGCGTTGTCTGTAGCAGGGGCAGCAGCTGAAAATAATATAGCAATACTTTTGACAAATGGTACAAGCCTTGGGGAAGTTAAAGATATGGCTAAAGGTAAAGAGGCCGTTGTAGTAGGTGGAGAAGGTGTTGTTTCAAATTCCATAAAAGAAGCTTTAAAAGCAGAAAGACTTGGTGGCGCTAATAGAAGTGAAACTAATGCTGAGGTTTTAAAAAAGTTCTACGGTGGAAAGACGCTGAAATCTATTTATGTGGCTAAAGATGGAGCAGTTCAGGAAAATCAACTGGTTGATGCACTATCAGCAGGACCAGTTGCTGGTAAAGAAGGAGCTCCAATAATATTAGCAGGAAGCAAAATATCTCTATCTCAAGAGAGTTTTTTAAAATCTCAAAGTAAGGTAGAAGAGGTTACATTAGTAGGTGGAGGAATAAATGACAGTGCTACAGAAGGCATTGCAAATGCTTTAGGTGGTAAATTTAGAGATCCATCTCAAGTTGTTGAAAAGGCAGAAGTTTCTTCAGTAACTGCAACTAATTTGAAAGAAGTAGATGTTATCTATGGAACTAAAGTAGAAAAAGATTCTGCAGAGGATGTACAAAACTATTCTATTAATAATAGTGGAGAAATAGAAAGTATTGAACTATTAGAGGATGAAAAAACAGCTAGAATTACTATGAAAAAACCACTAGCAAATCAAGAAAAATATAAAATTAAAGTGGAAAAAATTCTAGCTAAAAATGATGAAATAATATCTGGAAAAGATATTGTATTTACTCCAATGGATAATACTATACCAGAAGTAAAACAGGTAAAAAATTTAGGTACTAAAGCCATTAAAGTAGTGTTTAGTGAACCAGTTAATACAGTGCCTGTAAACAAGATTAAGATAGATGGAAAAAGATTCTCAGGTTCTGCTAATATTACTGGAAGAGAAGTGGTTTTAACTCCATATGATAAAGATTTATTAAAACCAGGTAGTTACACAATATCACTGGAAGGCATTACAGATTTTAACGACTTTAAGTCAGTATATTCAGAACATAAATTAAATATAGTTGAGGATAAAACAGCACCTAGAATTGATAAGGCTGTTGCAACTTCAGAAAAATTAGTTATAACTTTTAGCGAAGACGTAGATCCAAGCACTGTAAAAATAGATAATGTTTACTTTAAAGTGGCTGACCGTAAAATAAAAGCTAATGATATGAAAAAGCTAGCAGGAAATAAATACGAGTTTTATTTTGCGACTTCTTCTAATAGGCTTCCAGGATATGAAATTACAGTATATATAGACTATGTTGAAGATTATAGTGGAAATAGAATAAGAGAAAATACTGTAAAGGTTAGACCAGAGTTAGACCAAACTAAACCTGAAGTTAAGAATGTAACATTATCTCCAAACAAAAAGGAAATAACAGTTATATTTAGTAAAAATATGCATGATGATTCTCAAAATGGAAAATATTTTAGCATAAAAGATGAAAAAGGCAATGGAGTGCCAATTAAAGGAGCTAAATTTGTAGGTGGTGACAGAAAAATTATAGCTGTTGAATTATATAATGAGCTGCCACAAGGAAAAAATACAATTAAAATTTCTGGATTAAAAGATGCTACTCAAAATCAAAACTTAGTTAAGGAGTACATTAAGGAATTTGAGGTTAGAGATACTACTCCTCCAACTTTAGAGTCAATATCAAGTGATGGAAGAACTAGAACAATAGTATTAACTTTCTCAAAGAAAATGGATATTTCAACTTTAGAGAATGCATCAAATTATTTGATTAACTTTAATAGTACAATGATACCTTTACCTGAAGATACTAGCATAACTCCAATACAAGGTGGTAAAGGGGTAAGATTAATATTACCAGAGGAAATAGATAATCAATATGTTAATTTTGAACGCAATGTTACGGAAATACAATTAACTGTTCTTAAAGATGAAGCAGGCAATATATTGAAGGATTATATGGTTAAAAAGCCTATACTTAGTGAATCAAAAGCTAAGGTGGCTAATGCATATTCTGATGATATTAAAAATGGAAATGCTATTATAGAAGATAAAAGAACTATAAAAGTTAAATTTGATCAAACTATACAAACAGCTTCTAGAGGTGATTTTAAAATAAACCTTAAAGGGGTGGATATACAAGATGTAATAGCTAATGATTCAAGTATAGTTACAATTAAAACTGATAGAGATATGCCAACAGATACACAAGATTTGTCAGGCAGCGGACTAATACTAAAAATTAATGATGGAAATAGTATTAGAACTTCAGCTGGTTCAGGAGTGGACAACTCAACTAAAATAAGAATTGTTGATAAGGCTGCACCAGAGGTACCAGAAGATACAAGAGAGTACAGTGTTGACATAGCTAATAATGATAGAGCAGAGGTATGGATACCATTTTCAGAACCACTATATAAGGAAAAGCCTGAATTATTTGCTCATGATTTAATTATAACCAGCTCTTTAGATGAAAAGGTGAAATTAACTCCAACTATAGACTATACAACATCATTAAGCAGTGATGGAAAAACTATAAAAGTTCTTATTAAAAACACAGAAGTAACTAAGGGAAAACAAACAAGATATAAAATAGAGATAAAAGAAAATGCAAACTTCATACAAGACTTAAATAAAAACAAAGTACAGAGAAAAGAAGCATTAGAAACAGATAGAAACATAGGCTTTTAACAATGGAGAAATAAAAATTAAAGATGAAACTATTTTTAAACTAGCAACTTTATGTTGCTAGTTTTTTTCACCCCAGGGGTGGGAATTCAAATCCACCCCTGGGGAACAGCGCGAAGTCCTTTAGGGTTGCCCTGGGGTGCAGTATAGTTTGGAGCTAAAACCAGTGATATTATATTAATATTATGGAGATAAGCATTTCCACCCCTGGGGAACAGCGCGAAGCCCTTTAGGGTTGCCCTGGGGTGCAGTATAGTTCGGAGGTAAAACCATTGACATTGTATCAATATTATGGAGATAAGAAACACACCTAAATTATCATCCAATACCGCAGATATACCATCATATCCTACTGCACCCCAGGGGACTGTATAAAAAATAGCTATAAATTTAGGTTTTGCAATTGTTTTTTATTTTGGTTAAAGGTTATAGTTTTGTTACAGACCCCAGGGGTGGAAAATTAATTCTAAAAATTTAAAATTAATTTTATAAACTCCCCCAATTTATACATATCTAATTAGTGAAAGGAGTGATTAGAACATGGCAATATCATCAATTAAAACCAGTTCATCAATTTTATTGACTTATAAAGATGGCTTAAATTCAAAAGGGGAGGATCTTTACAAGAAGCAAAGACTTTCTAAAATCAAAGTTACAGCTAATGATGAGGACGTTTATTCTGTTGCTGCAGTTATAGGAGGATTACTAATGAAAGAGGTAACAGAAATAACTAGAGAAGACAAAAATAAACTTATAGAGGCGTAGATTATGATAAAGAGGATAGTAAAATTTTTAAATAATATCCTATCCTCTATAATAGTAAGAATTGCTGAAATCAAATTTTCCTATGAGATTAATTATGATGGAGATAAACTCAAAGAAATAATTTTTCTCATAGGAAAACATGTAAAAATCATTATTATATTATAGGAAAATAGGGGGAGTTTTTATGGCAAAGGATTTAGTTATGACATTTATAACTGCTAAAGGAAGCAAATCTAATATGACAATTAAAAATGTTAAAGATAATTTAACAACAGAACAAATTAGTAGCGTTATGGATCTAATCGTAGAAAAAAACATCTTTGAAACTAAACAAGGAGATTTTATTTCTAAAAGCGGTGCTGTACTAGTTGAAACAACTAAAACAAAATACGATATAGAAAACTAATTATAAAAAAGGTCTCGTAAGAGGCCTTTTTTTATTGATAATTGACAATTATGGTGGAAAGTTAAATCCACCCCTGGGGAACAGCGCGAAGCCCGTCAGGGTAGTATGGTTGGAAATAATACTAATAAATTTAAATAATATTTTTATTAGCAATATAATTGTTAGTTTCTTTGTAGGGGAGAACAGTGTTCTTCAGTTTTTGTTTTACCTACAATTCAATATTTATGAAATAATATGTTTAAATTTGCTCGTGGTAACTGAGAAATGTGCACAATTGCTAATTGTTCATTGAGGATGAATTTATTTTTTTTAGGTATAAATAATTTCTCTGAATAAATAACTGAGGAGTGGATATAAATTACATATAAGATAAGGTTAAAGGAGGATAAGCTAGTGGCTTCGGTGGTAAATAGTTTTGCTATAAGTGGTGTGGATGGATATTTGGTGAATATAGAAACTGATGTTATAGGAGGACCAGCATCTATAAATATTGTAGGACTAGGTGATGCTGCAATTAAGGAAGCTAAGGAAAGGCTTCAAGCATCAATTATAAATTCTAGATTTATTTTTCCTAATAAGAAAATAATTATAAATTTAGCTCCTGGAGATATTAAAAAAAGTGGATCTCATTTTGATTTGGGAATGGCAATAGGATTAATAGTTCAAAGCAGACAGGTTACTATTCAAAATCTTGAAAGTTATGGATTTATCGGTGAACTTTCACTGAATGCAGATTTGCGTCCTTGTAGCGGGGTATTGCCAATGGTTATGGAGGCAAAAAGAATAGGGATTAACAATATTATTTTACCTAAAGAAAATATAAGGGAAGCTTCTCTAGTTAGAGGTATAAATATATTTGGTTTTAATAAGCTTTCAGAGGTTGTGGATTTTCTTCAAGGGGTTAGCACTTATACAATAGAAGATTATAAAGATGAACATATTGTAAGGTCTGAAAGTATTTTAGATTTTAAAGAAGTAAAAGGACAAGATGATGTTATTGAGTACATAGTTGCAGCTGCAGCAGGCGGACATAATATATTGATGTCAGGTACTCCAGGATGTGGAAAGTCAATGATAGCAAAGCGATTTCCTACCATATTGCCTACTCTTTCAGAAGAAGAGGCTTTAGAAGTGACCAAAATTTACAGTGTAGCAGGACTTATTAAAAGTAAGGGAGATTTAATAAAAGAGAGACCATTTAGATCACCTCATCACAATGCCTCTACAAATTCTTTAATTGGCGGCGGCAATAATGCTATTCCTGGGGAAATATCTCTTGCTCATAATGGAGTTTTATTTTTAGATGAAATTGCAGAATTTAATAAGAAAACCTTAGAAGCATTAAGACAGCCTATGGAGGATAAAGTTGTTACCATATCAAGAGTGAAATATACACATACATATCCAGCAAACTTTATGCTGGTAGCTGCTATGAATCCATGCCCTTGTGGTTATTTTGGTCATGAACGATGCAAATGTAGCGATTATGAAGTTTTAAAATACAGACAAAAAATATCTGGACCTATTTTAGATAGAATTGATATACAAAAATATATGAACCCAGTGGATTTTATTGATTTATCAGAATTTAAACCATCTTTGAGCTCTGCAACTTTAAGAGAGAGGGTAGAATTTGCAAGAAACATTCAAAGAAAGAGATTTCAAAATATAGCTAATGTTAACTGCAACAATCAAATGAAGGATAGCCATGTAAGAGAATTCTGTGTATTAGATAATGAAGGAAAAGAAATTATGAAAAAAGCATATGATGTATTTAAATTTAGTGCTAGAAGTTTTAATAAATTTTTAAAGGTAGCTAGAACTTTCGCGGATTTAGATGGAGCTAAAAATATTGAAAAATCTCATGTGGTAAAAGCTTTAATGAGTAGAGATTTGGAAAAAGAAGAAGGAAGAATGGATGTGGTGTCCTAAATGGACAATATAGAAGTATTTTATATTTGGCTCACTAAATTAAAAAATGTAGGAATAAAAACCACAAGAATTTTATTAAAAACATTTAAAAGTCCTTATAATGTATATATTGCTAGCAAGGAAGAGCTCAATAATGTAAAAGGACTAAGGAAAATTTCAATAGAGAGTATACTAAATAATAAAGATTTGAAAGAAGCACAAGAAATATATAATAGCTGTGTGACTTTAGGAATAAAAATATTAACTTATGAAGATAATTTATATCCCAACTATGCAAAGGAATGTGATGAAAGTCCAGTAGTTTTATATTATAGAGGAGAATTAAAGGAAATAAATAATGGAATAAGCATTGTAGGAGCAAGAAGATGTAGTTGTTATGGAAAAACTGTAACTAAGGATGTTGTTGAAAATTTGGTTTTACAAGATATACCAATAATTAGTGGTTTTGCTAAAGGAATAGATAGTCAAGCTCATACTATAGCAATAAAAAGTGGTGGATATACTTTAGCTTTTTTAGGTAACAGTGTTGATATATGTTATCCATCGGAACAGAAAGAGCTTATGAGAAAAATTATAGATAATGGTGCAGTATTATCACAGTTTCCACCTACAACTAGACCAGAATGCTATAATTTTCCTAAGAGAAATTATCTAATAGCTGCTTGGTGCAGAAAACTTTTAGTTGTAGAAGCTTCAGAAAAAAGTGGGGCTTTAATAACAGCAAATTTTTGTAACATGCTAAACCGTGAGGTATATGCAGTACCAAATAATATATATTCAAAAGAGTCTGTAGGAACGAACAAGCTTATATTAAAAGAAAAAGCAAAAATTTTTATAGATGTTTCTCAACTAAAAGATGATAAAAGAGAGTATAAAGAATCAGCAGGTAATATTCAATTAAGCTTATTTGATAACTTAATAGGATTAGAAGGAGATATAGTAAAATTATTGATGGAAAAATCTATGTCTGTTAATGAATTGGTATCTAAACTTGGAAAAAGTTATTTAGAAATAAGAAATATAATAGAGTGTATGGAATTTCAAGGTAAGGTTCAAAGTAAAGGTGGAATTGTTTCTTTGTTAAAGGTTTTATGAAATAAAAGAATTTTGCCATTTCAAATAAAAATAATTTGTTTTAGTTTATTTCAAAATATAAAAAGATAAACCATACAAAAAATCTAAAGTAATTTAAAAATAAGTGAAGTTATTTTTGAGAGTTTCGATTGTCGTTTTTTGTTTTTTAGTTGACAAGAAAGTGGGATTTTTAATTATTATGAAAGAAATTTTGTTAAATTTAATTATTTTTTTTATTTAAATTTTGTGCAAGTGTTAATAATTTAAGAGTAATTTGTGAATATTATTTAATAAATATAAAAATATACAAAATATAATGTATAATGTTAAATATAGAAAATATTTATTTTATTGTACATGTATGAACTCAACAAATGACTGAAATTTTTAATCCTCCATTAAAAATTGCAATAATCTTTTATTTGTCCCTCATTTTAGCTTTTAAAAATTTAAAAGCATAAGCCCTATGAATTTCATAGGGCTTACCCTCTTTAAATTGAGTTTTTCACTTAATAATCAATAATTAGAAGTGGTGGAATTACATTTTTTTGAATAATTTTAATTAGTTTTAATTTCATAGGCAAAAAAGTAACCCTTTTTTTATTCTAATCATAGTATATAAGAGAACTTAAAAGAAATAGACTTAATGCATTATAAATTAATTTATAAGAAATTAGGTCTGACATTTAGTTTTCTTAATATGCAAATTAGATGGAAAGTAATGGGGGGGTACTAATGTATAATAAAAAAGGTTATGAGCAAGATTCTGATTATCAATATTGTTATGATTTTTATGATGTAAATGAAAAAGATTATGACGATTATTATAAATACCATTGTTATTGTAAAAAGTATGATAACGACAAAGATGATTGTGATTACAAAGATAAACATGATCATGGCTGTGGCTGCAAAGACGACTATGACTATGACTATGACTATGACTATGATTATGATTATGATTATGGTAAGGGGTGCGGCTGCAAAGATGATGAAGATAAAGACGAAGATAAATTAATATGCAAATGTTATAGAAAGAAAGATGAGAATAAATGTGGCTGCAAAGATCACAAAGATAAATATGAGCATGAATTAATTTGTAAGTGCCATAAAGAAAAGAAACCTTGCAAACCACGTCCTGAAAAATGTCACTGCTGTTGTAAAAAATGCTGTGCTAAGAGACGTAATAATTGTAAAAAATAATCATAAAAATATTTAGTTTTTCAGGTATTGGCCTAGGCCAGTACCTTTTTTTCATTGTAGGGGAGAACAGTGTTCTCCAGTTTTGATTTTGCTTATAATTTAACATTAGTGCAATAATACATGGTGAACACTGTTCACCGCTACAGATAATTAATAAAAATTTGTCAGTGGCAACTGAGAAATGTACAAAATTGTGAATTGAATAAAATTGTTAATTTTGAATTAAATATACCTTGATGCTATTAACTATTTGTAAATAAATACGATATTAAGTAATGTATAGGTATTTTTTGAAACACTTTATAAAGATATAATAATTAGATATTTTAGATTGTGATTTTGAAAAGTAAATGACCAATATCAATGGTTCTTCATGGTGAGTCATATATTTTTTAGAAGGAATATTGTATTAATATAAAGAAATATAAACATTATAAGTTATGTGTAAGGGAGGAGAATATGAAGATGAAAAGAACTTTAAAAGTTTTGGGAAGCCTTGTTATAAGTGCATTTTTTCTAGCAAATGGGACAAAGGCTTTTGCTTTGGATTATGACAGAATAGACATTAAAAAAATTTATGGTAAAGATAGATTTTCTACAGCTGTACAAGTAAGTCAGGAAGGCTGGTATTATAGTGATTATGCCATTGTGGCAAATGGATTAGGTTTTGCTGATGCACTTTGCAGTACACCACTTTCTAAGGCAGTAGATGGACCTATACTTTTAACTCATGATAAAAAATTGCCAGAAGCTACTAGAAATGAAATTAGTAGACTTGGCGTTAAAAAAGTTTACATAATAGGTGGTACAGGTGTTGTAAGTAAGAATGTTGAAAATCAAATAAGATCTATGGGTGTTCAAGTACAAAGATTAGGTGGAAAAGACAGATTTGAAACATCACTTCTTATTGCTAAAGAAATGGGAAAATTAGTATATGTGGATAATATAGTAATTGTGCCTGGAGATGAAAAATTTGAGGGGGCAGATGCATTATCTGTTGCACCTATTGCAGGTTCAAGAAATATGCCTATGCTATTAGCTTCAAAAAATGAAGTTTCTCCTAAAATTAAAAATTGGATAGAGGGTATGAATGCAGACAATGTATATGTAGTTGGTCAAACTGGAGCAATTTCAGATAAAGCTATTAAAGATATAGCTTCTGTAACAAAAATAAACGGTAAAGATAGATTTGACACTAATCTTAAGGTTTTAGATGAATTTAGTTATTATTTAGAATATGATCGTGTTTATACATCTAAAGCGGAAAATTCATCAATAGTAGATGCATTGACAACAGGACCATTAGCAGCAAAAAAATCTTCTCCATTATTATTAGTTGGAGATAAACTTACAGCTGCACAAAATAAGTATTTATCATCATTAGCTTCTAGAGAACTTGTGGCTATTGGAGGGGAAACTCCAGATGATGTAATTTTAGGATTAGGAAAACTTTTAGATAAAAATGCAGCATCAAAAATTAAATCTGTAACTATAAAGGAACCTAGGGAAATAATCATAGAATTTGATGGTATAGTTAAAAAATCTAAAGCAGAAAGCAAGTATAATTATGAAATCCCTGGAGTTCGCATAGTAAGAGCAGAGCTTTTAGATGGTTATAGTATAGTAAGACTGACATTGAGGGATGATTTAACTAAAAGTAAAATTGCCAATTTAGAAGGAACAGTAGAAAATATTCTTGGAGAAAATATGAAGATAAGATTTAGTAAAAAGAATTCTTCATATGATGATAAGGTAACAGATAATGTTAAACCAACAATTACAGGAGTAGAAGTTTCAGATATATCTGGTACTTCATTGAAGAGAATAAAAATTAAATTTAGCGAAAAAGTTAAAAAAGCAGATGCAACTATTATAAGAAATTACAATATAAAAGATAATAAAGGTAAAGAAGTAAAAATTACCAGTGTTTCTTTTGATAGTAAGAATGAAGATGAAGTAACGCTAGTAACAGAGAGTGTAACAAATATTAATGGAAGTTACAAATTAGAAGTTAAGGGAATTAGAGATTTAGCAAACAATATTATGAATCCATATGGTAAGTCAATAAGCTTAAAGGATACTACTAAACCAAAAGTTACTTCTTTTAAAATCACAAATACTTCTAATCCAAATATAAAATATATAAATATAGTGTTTAGCAAGGAGTTAAATGAGGCTTCTGCTATATCAAAAGGAAACTATGTTATAAAAGATGAAAAAGGTAAAAGTTATGGAAATGCTATAAGCAAAATTGAATTTGATAAATATTATAAAGATAGAGTAACTGTTACCATAAACAATGTAAGTCTAGATGGAGAATGTACTATTGAGGTTAAAAATATCAAAGACTTATCAGGAAATGCAATGGAACCATACAAAGATAGCTTAAGTTTATCTTTAGCAAGACCGAATGTAATTTTACCATTTCAAATTGATTTTGTAGATAAGAATTTCAGCAATAAAAGAATTATAAAAGTAAGATTTGATAGAGATATGAATAAAACTGATGTAAAAAGAACAAGCAGTTATTTAATAAGACAAGGAAATATAGTTGTACCAGTTAAAAAAGTAGAATACTCTAATACTGGTGGTCAATATGTAGCAACATTAACTACAGATGATTTTATTGAAGAAGGAGAATACAGTTTACAATTCCAAGGTATAAAAGATGCCACAGGAGTTCCATTAAATTCTTCACCAGTAGAAATTTCTATAGGAGACATAATAAGACCAAATATATATTATCCTGTTAAAGTTAGTGATATATTTGTAAAAGATGAAGATAAAAAAGATTTATTGACAAATAGAAAAATAATAGAAGTTAAATTTGATAAGAGTATGAAAGCAAGTACAATCAACAATATGAAGGCAAACTTTGTTATTCAAAAAGATGGTAGTAATGAACAAGTTACGATTAGATCTGTTAAATATACTGACAATAGCAATCAATATATAGCTACTATAGTTACAGAAGACTTTAAGTTTAATGGAGATTACAGTATCATTGTTAACAATGTGACAGATTCTTCAGGAGTAAAAATTAAAAAAGATACTACTGATAGATTTAAAGTAACTAACATTAAACCACAAATTAAAGAAATAGCTAAAGGAACTGAAGAAAAGCAATTAGATATATCATTTAATGAAATGACATTAGATAGAGAAAGTGCGGTAAATATTAATAATTATGTGCTTTCAGCTAAAAATTCAGATGTTAAGATAGATATCAGTAAAGATATTAAAGTAGATAGTAACAAGGTAATAGTAACATTAACTAAAGAATTTGAAAAAGGTCATGTTTACGAATTAGAAGTTTCAAATGTTTCAGAAGTTGAAATTGATGGTAAGAAAAATATAATGAATAAAGAAAAATATACTTTTGAATATGATGGAGAAAAATTAATAAATATTAAGCAGATTTTTAAGGATGGAATAGCAATAACAAAATAGTTTAAAGGTGTATAAAAACATTAAAAGCGTGATTAAATCACGCTTTTTTTTGTATAGGAAAGCATAGATATTTTAGCTTTAAAAGGTACATATATCATAGCTTTTTAGTCACATCTATGCCTTATTTTCAATGAATTATAAGTTTTGCAGTTAGGAAAGTGATGAATTCTATTTTTTGTTGATAATCAATTTTTAATTGTTAAATAAGCAAATTACTTACATTAAACCAATATAACTATTAAAAAATGTCACATTTGGATATAAATTTTCATAGTATATATAGAAAAACTAATACTTTTTGTCAATTAATGTTAAAGCAGGGGGATAATAATATGAGTAACTATGATAACAATATCCAGAACTTAGATAGCAAAACTAGAAAAAAGTTAGAAAAGTTAGCTGAGTTGTTAACCAAGTACGAAAATCAAAGTAATGATATAAAGCATCATGACCCTTGTAAGAATCCTTGTAAAGATTCTTGTAAAGATCCTTGTAAGGAGCATTGTTTCCATGATCCTTGTTGTAATGATATATGTTGTTGTATTCCAGGGCCTAGAGGTCCACAAGGACCAGCAGGTCCACAAGGATCACAAGGCCCTCAAGGATGCCCAGGACCAAGAGGATGCAAAGGGGCAACAGGTCCACAAGGCCCAACAGGCCCACAGGGACCACAAGGCCCAATAGGTCCAACAGGTCCACAAGGTCCTAGAGGTCCAATAGGTCCAACAGGTCCACAAGGACCAGTAGGCCCACAAGGTGCAACAGGTCCTCAAGGACCACAAGGACCACAAGGGGCGCAAGGTCCAACAGGTCCACAAGGCCCAGCAGGTCCACAAGGTGCAACAGGTCCACAAGGACCAGTAGGTCCACAGGGAGCAACAGGTGCAACAGGCGCAACGGGAGCAACAGGTCCACAAGGTCCTCAGGGACCAGTAGGACCACAAGGAGAACAAGGGGTAATAGGACCAACAGGTCCAGTAGGAGCACAAGGACCTCAAGGTGCACAAGGACCACAAGGGGCGCAAGGTCCAACAGGTCCACAAGGTCCAGGAGGTCCAGCAGGTCCACAAGGAGAGCAAGGTGCTCAAGGAGCACAAGGACCAGTAGGTCCACAAGGTCCTCAAGGGGTAACAGGGCCACAAGGTCCACGAGGTCCTCAGGGAGCAACAGGAGCACAAGGTCCAGCAGGCCCAATGGGAGCACAAGGACCAGTAGGTCCAACAGGCCCACAAGGTCCAGCAGGTCCAGTAGGAGCAACAGGGGCTCAAGGAGCTCAAGGAGTTCAAGGGCCAATGGGATTACAAGGTCCTCAAGGAATGCCAGGCCCAACAGGTCCACAAGGACCAGCAGGACCTCAAGGTGAACAAGGTCCATTAGGTCCACAAGGTCCTCAAGGAGCAACAGGTCCACAAGGTCCAGGAGGTCCAGCAGGTCCTCAAGGAGCAACAGGACAACAAGGCCCAGCAGGTCCACAAGGCCCACAAGGACCAGTAGGTCCAACAGGTCCAGCAGGGGAACAAGGTCCACAAGGTCCTCAAGGAGCAACAGGAGCTCAAGGTCCGCAAGGTCCTCAAGGTCCGCAGGGATTACAAGGAGCAACAGGTCCTAGAGGGGCACAAGGACCAGCAGGTCCACAAGGTCCTCAAGGAGCAGATGGTGCACAAGGACCAGTAGGTCCACAAGGTCCTCAAGGAGTAACAGGCCCAACAGGACCACAAGGACCACAAGGTCCAGCAGGAGCACAAGGACCAGTAGGCCCTCAAGGCCCAACAGGTCCAACAGGTGCAACTGGTGCAACAGGAGCAGCACCAACAGGAGCTTATATTTCAGTAGTTGCTAATTTACCTTCAACTACCCAAACTATTACACCAAACAATAATATAATATTTAATGATGATTTGATAACTCCTCAAGGAATGACAATATCATTACCAGATTCAGTAATTACTATATTTGAATCAGGGGTTTATTATGCAAGTTGGAATGTTATAAATGTATCATCCAATAGAGCAGCAGTTGGAATATATGTAAATGGAGTACTTGTTGGATCAACAGGTTCAAATCAAAATGGCGACGCTATTTCTGGATTTGCAATATTCCAAATAACATCACCAAGTGTAGTTGAATTAAAGAATATCAATATAGAAAATTTAATTATAGGAAATGTAGTTACAAATGCTTATGCAGCAACACTAACAATCAATAAAATACTAGGTTAGTATGGATAATAATTAGAAAGTAGTTTTAAACTACTTTCTTTTTATGCTTAAAAACAAATTAAATTAATATACAATGCAAAATAAGTATGAAGAATTGAGGTGAGAATTATTTTTTAACAAAATAATTCCCTTAAATTGATTTTTTCACTAGCAACTTTGTGTTGCTAGTTTTTTTATTGTAGGGGAGAACAGTGTTCTCCAGTTTTTGATTTTACTTATAATTTAATATTAGGGAAAACAGTATGTGGCGAACCCTGTTCGCAGCTACAGGGTTGATTTAAAATTTTCCATTAACTTCACCCCTGGGGAACAGCGCGAAGCCCGTAAGGGTTGCCCTGGGGTGCAGTATAGTTCGGAGCCAAAACCAGTGACGTTGTATCAATATTATGGAGATAAGAAAAACACCTAAATTATCATCTAATACCGCAGATGTACCACCATATCTTACTGCACCCCAGGGGACTGTATAAAAAATAGTTGCAGACTTAGAGTTTGTAGCTACTTTTTATTTTGGTTAAAACTTATGGATTTTATTACAGACCCCAGGGGTGAAAAGAAAATCTTAAGAAATGCCTATAATTATGAATTATTCATTGTAGGGGAGAACAGTGTTCTCCAGTTTTTGATTTTACTTATAATTTAATATTAGGGAAAACAGTATGTGGCGAACCTTGTTCGCCGCTACGGGATGGATTTAAATTTGCCAGTGGCAATTGAGAAATAGGAACAATTGTAAATTGAAAAAAACAGCAATTAGTAACATTTATGGATTAAAAGCATAGTATATAGGGAGAAGAAAGTTAATTATCAATTCTTTAATTAATAATATTAACTGAATTCTTAAAGATACTGATTGGATTATTTGATGTGGAAAGAGAAAATTTTAAATAGTAATTGCAAATATTATATTTATATAGAGTTATTTTAGTTAATTATAGATAGTATGGTGTCTAAAAATATAAATCTTAATTTTTAGATATCTAGTTAAACAAATAGATAAATATGAATTAAATAAGACTACAGATAAAATGTATAATAACAATTTAAGAAAATTTTGTGATAAATAAAATTGCAAAAGATTATTGATAGAATCAGTATAAAATGAGCAGAGATGATTGAAAAACTAAGTTTTAGGTATCTAAAATAACTGGCTAACATGTAATTTGAATTTGAAAAATAATTCATTTATAGTGATTTGGATAAAATCACATTGTGCTAATGTTATGCATAATAGTTCAGTAGAGTTACTAATTATTTTTAATGATACCTTGTGTAGTTTTGTAGAGATTCCTCCTAAAAGTAGGTTTATAATATAATAACGCTTATATTTGTTATAAGGCCAAATACAGATTCTAATGCTGAAATACGATTTAAATATTTCTTTGGAAGAAACTATTTTCTTATAAAATATTTTAAAGGTTAGAAAGGTTTCTTTATATAGTATCAAAAAATATAATTATAATATTTATTTATGATACTAATAGAGCTGATATTGTTGTCATAAAGTTTATTTTATAGTTTATAAAGATTTAATATAGATTATTATTTGGGTATCGACTAAGGTCGATACCTTTTGTCTTAATTTAATATTGGGGAATAATACATGGCGAACACTGTTCGCCGCTACGGGATTGATTTTAAATTTGCCAGTGACAATTGAGAAATCTCTACAATTGTGAATTTTTAATATAAATTTAATTAAATTTTAAAAATCATTAAAAGTAACCTTTTCAGACTTGTTTCATAATATATATTAGACATTGAAATAAATTAAAATAATAGAATTAAGTTATTTATGAGAAATATATGGACAAATTTTAATTTTGGTAAATCTATATATAAGTATCATAAATTATTTTAAAGATATGATAAATTTATTTAATGATTATTATATAAAAATACTAGAGTAATTGGTCATAAAGCATTTACCATATTTGTGGCTGATTATTTCATTAAAATAATTTGAAAAATATAGAATATCGGGGGAGTAATTATGTCTAGTAGTAAACACAATTCTTGCTGTTGTAATCGTGAACGTTATGAAAATAGTAAAGGATGCGGTCATGAAGATCGTGATAAACGTTGTAGTTGTTGCGGTAAAAAGCTTAAGAGATGCAAATGTCATGAGGATAAAAATAAACGTTGTAAACACGATGAAAAGAAAAACAAGAGCTGCAAATGTGGTAAGAGCAAAGGCAGATGCTGCTAATAATATAGATAAAGAAAAGATAATTGAATGTTATAAAGGTATTGTTTTAAACAATACCTTTTGTTTTTCCTATAATTTAACATTAATTCAATAATATATGGGTAACACCGTCCACTGCTACAATCAATTATAAATTTCATAGTTGCAACTAAAAAATGTCTACAATTGTTATTTATATATCGTAATTATAGATTGAATAAATCTTTAATTATTATACGACAAATGTTGGTTACTGTTACAGACAATAAAATTTTTATAACTGTCAACTGTGAGTTGAATAAAGTGAGTATATAGGAAATGTAGTAAAAATTATGAAATTATTCATATGAGATTAATAATAACGATGAAAATATTAATAAATTGGGATGAATTTAAGGAAAAATAAAGGATTTTTTGTATTTATGTAATATTATATAAACTATATAAATAAATTTAAAAAAAGGAGATGAGTAAATGGTCAAAAATAGAAATGTTAAGCTACTGGTTGCTTTAACTATGGGAGCATTGATATCCACAACTCTTTTTAATGGCATTAGTGCTTATGCCAATAATATTGAAGAAGATATTCCAGTAATTACTAATAGATTGCCATCAGATGACAAAGGAGATAGATATGACACAGCTATAGCTATTTCTAAAAATGGATGGTCAGATGGAGCATCTACAGTAGTATTAGTTACTGGTTCTGATTATCCTGATGCTCTTAGTGCTACACCTTTAGCTAAGAAGTATAATGCTCCAATACTTTTAACAAAAACTAATGAAATTCCAACAAAGGTTATAGAAGAAATTAAGAGATTAAAAGCAAATAAAATAATAATTGTTGGAGGAAATGGTGTTATTTCAGATAAAGTAGAGGAAGAAGTAAAGTCTATAGTTAAGAATGTTGATAGAATTACAGGCAATGATAGATATGATACAGCAGTTAATGTGGCTAAAATATTAGGTGTTGAAAATGGTGTTGCAGTGGCTTACGGATTAAATTATTCCGATGCGTTATCTATGGCACCATTAGCAGCAGATCTCTCTATACCTATTCTTTTAACAAGAACTGATGAGGTAAATGAAAAAGTAGAGCAATTCATTAAAGATAAAAATATTCCAGTGAGTTATGTAGTTGGGGGAGAAGGAGTTATAAGCAATTCTGTTATGAATGAATTCAAAAATTCTAAAAGAATTTCAGGAGCTAACAGGTATGAAACAAATGTTGAAATATTAAAGTATTTCACTTCTCAGCTTAATTATGATAAAGCATATGTAGCAACAGGAATGAACTATCCTGATGCATTAGCAGGAAGTGCATTAGCAGCAAAAACAAGTTCACCTTTAATATTAACTAATAATAGTGTTATAGAAAAATCTACATTAGAGCATGCTAAACTTCAAATGTCCAAGGAGATATATGCCCTAGGAGGATCTAGCATAGTTGGTGATAATGTTCTTCAAGAATTAAAAACAGTTATGGGCTATGGTAGAGTTAGCCATATAGATACTCAAACTGTGGAAGCAAAACATAAGTCTAAATTTGAATTACCTAAAAGAGTACTTGCAACTTTAGAGGATGGTAGAAAAAAAGAAGTAACTGTTGAATGGGTAAATAATATTGCAGATACTTCTGTAGTGGGAACTAAAGCTTATGAAGGCAGTGCAATGGGGAAAACTTTTTCGTTAAATGTTAAAGTGGTTCCGTATATAGAGAAGTTCAATGACTTAAATGTTGTAATAGGAAGAGGCGATGAATATACTTTTCCAACTACAATAAAAGGAGTTATGAGTGATGGAACTTCAAAAGACTTCAAAGTGAGTTGGGAGAATACTTCTATAGACTCAAATACTCTTGGAAACTATAATTTTATAGGAATAGTTGAAGGAGAAGATAAGCAAGTTAAATTGACGGTAACTGTAAAAGAAGTTTTTAAAGTTATAGATATAAGATAGCATATTATAGATGTACCACTTTGAGTTAATTCACAATTAAGGATGAAATTGGATTGATTCTGGGGAATAATAGTGAAGGCAGTAAGGGTTCCCCTGGGGTGCAGTGTAGTTCGGAACAGAAATTAGTTATAAATTAAAATTTTAATTAAACCCTAGAAGTGGAAAGAGAATGCTGAGAAATGTCATAATTGTCAATCTTCGAAGTAGTACATCTATAGCTGATGTTAAATATTAAGTCAATCTGCTTATAATATAGAAAAATGATTAATTTAGTTAAAACCATTAAGACATTACCTGAAGATTCTGTATCCTTAATAGAGGATAGAAAACTAATAAAAGGAATTACTTTAATAGTTATAAAAGACTGCACTTCTGTTATTGAAGAGTATAGTGAGCATCCAACTATAGCATTTAGAGGTGCCTTTATAAATAATAATAAAGTTAAGTCGTTGTATCTTTTAATAAAAATTAAAGGAACACATAAAGATGGGTATTATACAGTTTGGTTTAATTATAATGATGCATATTCACTAAAAATCATGATTAATTTAGTAAAACAAAAGAATATTTTTATAGTGCTTGCAGACAATGATAATACAATACAAAAGACAGTTACTTTAGAAAACACATTAAAAGAATTTTTTAAGGAATATCTAGATAGATGTTCAAGTGTAAAATGTAGATGGACAAAAAGAGACTTTGAAATTTTTATTGGCTCTGTAAGAAAAAGGTACCCTAATAATTTAATATTATGGGAAAAATTAGGGTGTGATATATAAACTAATGGACAATTCACAATATAAAGAAGGAAATTATTTTTAGAAAAAATAATTTCTCTGAGTAAATTTTTTTGACTAGCAACTTTATCTTGCTAGTTTTTTGTTATTTTCTATTTAATTTTTATAATTTTTAAAATTATTAAATTAGAATTGATTATTTTTCAATTTATAGCATTAAGTTGAAATTTTAAAAAAAAGTCATTCCCAAAGATTAAGTAATTTTTTACAAAAACCTACAACAAAATACATAATAACAAGCTGTAAAATTACAGATATAGGAAAGATATTGTTCGTGCTAAATTGATAAGAAACAATCTTTAAACAATAGGCCAAACAGTTGAAAATTCTATATTATACAATTTTTTTAATAAATAATTTTATCTATTAAATAAAATTATTTAAAAAATTTTAAATATTTTAGTTGTATTTAGATAAACATATGAATATAATAATAAAGGTACGAGTTATGAAAAAAGTTATTTGGTAATTTTTATGTAAATTAAAATTTTACAAAAAAACATAATAAATTACAATATGTCGAATATACTGTAAAAATTCAATTTATATTGTCGACAATATAAGCTAATTTCTATGAATAATTTATTAAATGTTAAAGTAAAATAAAATTTTCAGAAAATATCATTGATTTTTTAAATTAGAAATAATATAATATAATATGTAAGGTGAATGAAATTGTTCACAAATTGTAAAAATTAAATAATGTTCGTAAATAGAGGCGCGAGTAAATGGTAGTATATAGATGCTAAGGAAAGGAACTTCCAACTATGTATATGAAGGATTTACACGCCGAAAGGATATATTGGTTCTTAAATATATCGCTTGGGGGTAGGGAGCAAATTTTCTACCACTGTCATAAGATATTATGATGAGCTATTTATGTGATGAGATGGAAATTTTCGTTGCATCTATAGCCCATTTATATGGTTTAGGATTGATTTTAAGGTGCTGAAAGTTTCAGTGCCTTTTATTTTTAAATTTAATAAAATTACTAGGGGGTACTAAAAATGAAATCAGTAATAAGATTAAGAATGAGTGCACATGATGCACACTACGGCGGAAATTTAGTTGATGGAGCTAGAATGTTACAATTATTTGGTGACGTAGCAACAGAATTACTAATAATGAACGACGGAGATGAAGGACTTTTTAAAGCTTATGAAAACATCGAATTCATGGCACCAGTTTTTGCAGGAGACTATATAGAAGCAGTTGGAGAAATCGTACATGTAGGAAATACTTCAAGAAAAATGACTTTTGAAGCTAGAAAAGTTATAGCTCCAAGACCAGACTTAAATGATTCAGCTTGTGACGTGTTAGAAGAACCAATAGTAGTTTGCAGAGCAACTGGAGTATGTGTTGTTCCAAAAGATAAACAAAGAAAAAATAAATAATTATTATTTATCTTAGAAAGATGAAGGAATTATTGCAATTGATTTGTGAAAAAAATAACAATATTATCCAATGTGGGAGGAAAAGAGAATGGAAAAATTAATAATTGCTGCAGCAATATGTGGTGCTGAAGTAACAAAAGAACACAATAAGAATGTTCCTTACACTGTTGAAGAAATTGGAAATGAAGCTGAAAAGGCTTACAAAGCTGGAGCTAGTATAATACATCTACATGTAAGAGAAGATGACGGAACTCCAACTCAAGATAAAGAAAGATTCAAAGCTTGCATGGAAGAAATCAGAAGAAGATGTCCAGATGTTATTATTCAACCTTCAACTGGTGGAGCAGTAGGAATGAGTAATGAAGAAAGACTTCAACCAGTAGACTTACGTCCGGAAATGGCAACATTAGATTGCGGAACTTGTAACTTTGGTGGAGACGAAATATTTGTTAACACTGAAAACACTATAAAAGAATTTGGACAAAAAATGATCGAGTTAGATGTTAAGCCAGAAATCGAAGTTTTCGATAAGGGAATGATAGATATGGCTATAAGATTAAATAAAAAAGGCTACATAAAATCACCAATGCATTTTAATTTTGTTATGGGTGTAAACGGTGGCATAAGTGCTGAAATGAGAGACTTTGTATTTATGAGAGAAAGCATTCCAGCTGGAAGTACTTATGTAGTTGCAGGAATAGGAAGAAATGAATTCCCATTAGCTACAATGGCTATATTAGATGGTGGACACGTTAGAGTAGGTTTTGAAGATAACGTTTATATTTCAAAAGGCGTTATGGCTGAATCTAATGCACAACTAGTTGAGAAAGTTGTAAGACTTGCTAAAGAACTTGGTAGAGAAGTAGCTACACCAGCTGAAGCAAGAGAAATTTTAGGACTTAAACCACTTAAATAGTTGACATTAAAATTAACATAAATGCAAAAAATACTACTTTACAATTTAAATTTTACTTAGAGGAACATGAGGAAGGAGAGCTTAATTATGAAAAAAGGATGTAAATATGGAACTCACAGAGTTATAGAACCAAAAGGAGTTTTACCACAACCAGCGCTTAAAATAGACAACGATATGGAGATTTATGACAACGAAATACTTATCGATGTACAAGCATTAAACGTTGACTCTGCAAGCTTTACACAAATAGAAGAAGAAGCAGGACATGATATAGAAAAAGTTAAAGCTAAAATACTTGAAATCGTTGGCGAAAGAGGAAAAATGCAAAACCCTGTAACAGGATCAGGCGGAATGTTAATAGGAAGAATTGAAAAAATCGGTGAAGCTTTAGAAGGCAAAACAGATTTAAAAGTTGGAGATAAAATTGCTACATTAGTATCATTATCTTTAACTCCATTAAAAATAGAAGAAATAATCGATGTTAAACCAGAAATAGATAGAGTTGAAATAAAAGGAAAAGCTATATTATTCGAAAGCGGAATATATGCAAAACTTCCAGAAGATATGGAAGAAACATTAGCATTAGCTGCATTAGACGTTTGTGGAGCACCAGCTCAAGTTGCTAAACTTTGTAAACCAGGTGAAGCTGTATTAATACTAGGTGGAGCAGGAAAATCAGGAATGCTTTGCTGCTACGAAGCTGTTAAGAGAGTTGGACCAACTGGAAGAGTTATAGCATTAGTAAGAAACGAAGAAGAAGCTGCAAGATTAAGAAAATTAGACTTTGGACCAAGACTACACATCGTTATAGGAGATGCTACTAAACCAGTAGAAGTTATGAATCATGCACTTGAAAACAACGAAGGAAAAGAAGTTGACGTTGCAATAAACTGCGTAAACGTTCAAAATACAGAAATGTCAACTATATTACCAGTTAGAGATGAAGGAACAGTTTACTTCTTCTCAATGGCTACAGGATTTGCTAAAGCAGCACTAGGAGCTGAAGGTGTAGGTAAAGACGTAACTATGATGGTAGGTAATGGATACACTAAAGGACATGCTGAAATAACATTAGAAGAATTAAGAGAAAACGCAAACCTAAGAAAAATGTTCGAAGAGCTATACGTTTAATTTAAATTTCAATTTAAATAAATTTTATATTACTTAAATGATGGAGGGTATATCATGATAAATAGAAGATATGAATTATTTAAAGATGTTAGCGATGCAGACTGGAATGACTGGAGATGGCAAGTAAGAAACAGAATAGAAACTGTTGAAGAACTAAAGAAATACATACCATTAACAAAAGAAGAAGAAGAAGGAGTAGCTCAATGTGTAAAATCATTAAGAATGGCTATTACTCCATATTATCTATCATTAATCGATCCTAACGATCCTAATGATCCAGTAAGAAAACAAGCTATTCCAACAGCATTAGAGCTTAACAAAGCTGCTGCAGATCTTGAAGACCCATTACATGAAGATACAGATTCACCAGTACCTGGATTAACTCACAGATATCCAGATAGAGTATTATTATTAATAACTGATATGTGCTCAATGTACTGCAGACACTGTACAAGAAGAAGATTTGCAGGACAAAGCGATGACTCTATGCCAATGGAAAGAATAGATAAAGCTATAGATTATATCAGAAATACTCCTCAAGTTAGAGACGTATTATTATCAGGTGGAGACGCTCTTTTAGTATCTGATGAAACATTAGAATACATCATAGCTAAATTAAGAGAAATACCACACGTTGAAATAGTAAGAATAGGTTCAAGAACTCCAGTTGTTCTTCCACAAAGAATAACTCCAGAACTTGTAAATATGCTTAAAAAATATCATCCAGTATGGTTAAACACTCACTTTAACCATCCAAATGAAATAACAGAAGAATCAACTAGAGCTTGTCAATTACTTGCTGACGCAGGAGTACCTCTAGGAAACCAATCAGTTTTATTAAGAGGAGTTAACGATTGCGTACACGTAATGAAAGAATTAGTTAACAAATTAGTAAAAATAAGAGTAAGACCTTACTACATCTATCAATGTGACTTATCATTAGGACTTGAGCACTTCAGAACTCCAGTTTCTAAAGGTATCGAAATCATTGAAGGATTAAGAGGACATACTTCAGGATACTGCGTACCAACATTCGTTGTTGACGCTCCAGGTGGTGGTGGAAAAACACCAGTTATGCCAAACTACGTTATTTCACAAAGTCATGACAAAGTAATATTAAGAAACTTTGAAGGTGTTATAACAACTTATTCAGAACCAATAAACTATACTCCAGGATGCAACTGTGATGTTTGCACTGGCAAGAAAAAAGTTCATAAGGTTGGAGTTGCTGGATTATTAAACGGAGAAGGAATGGCTCTAGAACCAGTAGGATTAGAGAGAAATAAGAGACACGTTCAAGAATAATAAATATGAACAATATTTTAAATCTTATAAAAGACTATGATAGTGTTTCCATCATAGGAATGAATAAGAATGTAGGTAAAACTACTACATTAAATCATATATTGAAGGAGGCAAGGGGCAATAGGCTCCTTGGCCTGACTTCAATAGGTCGTGATGGAGAAGATTTAGATAGGGTTACAGCAACGGAAAAACCAAAAATATATATAGAAGAAAACACAATAATAGCAACGGCTAAACAATGTTTATTCAATAGCGATATAACAAAAGAAATTCTTAAGACCACAGGGATACATACTCCAATGGGAGAAATTGTTATTTGTAGGGCTTTAAGTGATGGTTATGTAGATTTAGGAGGACCTTCTGTAAACTCTTATATGACTGAAATTCGTGATGAACTTTTAAGTTTAAACTGTGATCTTGTAATTGTTGATGGCGCACTAGGTAGAAAGACTTTTGCATCTCCCGCAACTACAAAAGCTACTATTCTATCAACAGGTGCTGCATTATCAAGAAGTATGAGAAAAGTGGTTGAAGAAACAGTTCACACTGTAAGATTGTTAAGCTTACCCCATGAGCAAAATGAAGAAATTCTAAAAATCTGTGAAAATATAAACAAAAGTACACGAATTGGTATTATAAGTAATGAAAAAACTGTTAAAGGCTTAGAAGTAAAAACTTCCTTAGAAGCGTCAAAGGAAATAGTAAAAGCCTTAGATGAAAACACCTCCTATGTGGTAATTAAAGGTGTAGTATCTGATAATTTAATTGAGGATATTATGAAATCTACAAATCTTTATAAGAATGTGACCTTTCTTGCAGAGGATGGAACAAAGATTTTCTTATCTAAAGACACTCTTTACAAATTCCAAAAGCAGGGAGGAATTATTAAGGTTATAGACCCTATAAATGTATTATGTGTTACCACAAATCCTAAGTCTCCTTATGGATATGAGTTTGATAAAGTTAAGTTTGTAGAAGAACTTAAAAAAGAACTTGATATACCAGTATTTGATGTGGTTGGAGGGTTATAAAATGAAGTTTTTAGATGATGAGCAAAGAAGGCAGATAGGGTTTACTTTTCTCATGGAAGAGTTAGACATAACTACTTTCTATGGCGGAGAAGAAAAAAGAAAGATTAGACCTTTTAAAGTAGAAGAAAAAGCTCTTTTAATAGATGAGTTCAATAATTTAGAAAAAATTATAAATTCAATGAAAAAAAATCAAGATGCCTTTAAAGATATAGGAAGAATATTTTGCAAATTTAAAGACATTAGGAATTCCATAAAGAGAGCTATGGAAATGGAAGCCTTAGATGAGGTTGAGCTTTATGAGATAAAATATTTTTCGATGCTTATAGAAGAGCTTAAAGCCATAGTAGATAAGCTAGAACTTGATATTAAGGATATAGAATTTTTCTACCTTACTGAAGTATTAGATCTTTTAGATCCAGAGAAGAAGAGAATACCAACCTTCCATGTGTATGATAAGTATTCAAAGGAACTTAAAGATATAAGAGAAAAGAAAAAAGCAATAGAAAAGAAAATATATCTTTCAAGTGATGAAGATGAAATATCAAGGCTAAAAGAAGAACGTTTAGAATTTGTTATTTTAGAAGAAAATGAAGAACTTAGGATAAGACAAGGCTTAAGTGAAGAAATATCTAAGTTTGGGCCTAAAATAAATAAAAATTTAAAATCCATAGGAAAGTTAGATTTTATCATTGCAAAAGGCAAACTAGCATTGGAGCATAATGCAGTTAGACCTACTATAAATGATGATATGAAAATTGAACTGGACAATGCCTTTAACCCTGAAATTAAAAGTATTTTAAGCAAGAAAAGCAAAAAGTTTACTCCTGTTAGTGTTAAACTTAAAAATGGCACAACAGTAATTACTGGTGCTAATATGGGTGGAAAGAGTGTAACTCTTAAAACTATAGTATTGAATTTATTTTTAGGACAAATGGGCTTTTTTGTATTTGCTGAGAAAGCAGCATTCCCAGTATTAGATTTTATACACTTTATATCAGATGATATGCAATCTATATCAAAGGGACTTAGTACTTTTGGAGCTGAGATTATTAAGCTTAAAGAAGTGGTTGAGTGTGCAAAAAGAGCAGATGGTTTTATAGCATTAGATGAATTTGCAAGAGGAACTAATCCAAAAGAAGGATTTTATTTAGTAAAATCATTGGCAACATATTTGTCTAAGTTTAATACAATAAGTCTAATATCTACTCATTATGATGGCGTAGTAGACGATACTATGGATCATTATCAAGTAATTGGACTTAAAAATATGGATTTTGATAAATTGAAGTATAAAATAGATTTAAATAAGACTCATTCTGTAGAGATAATTCAAGAACATATGGAATATAAGCTAGAAAAAGTTTCTAAAGAAAATAAGGTGCCAAAAGATGCACTGAATATTGCTATGTTATTAGGACTTGAAAATGACATAGTAGATATAGCAAAAACTTATTATAACGAGGAGGATGGCAATGAATAGTAAGATAAATTTAGACTGGAATTTAGTAGATAAGGCTAGAGAGTCATCAAGAAAAATCGCTAAGGACACTCAAGAATTTATAGATAGACATACTACAGTAGCAGTTGAAAGAACTGTATGTAGATTACTAGGAATAGACAATGTAGATGAATTTGGGGTACCACTACCAAACGTTGTGGTTGACAACATTAAAAACGGAAATGGATTATCATTAGGTGCTGCAAAATTCATAGGAAACGCTATGATAGAAACAGGATTAACTGCACAAGAAGTAGCTGAAAAAGTTGGCAAAGGAGAATTAGATTTAACTAAACTTCCAATGCATGACGACTTTGAAATAAAAATGGAAATCAACAAAATTGCTAAAGCAACTGTTGAAAAAATAAGAAATAACAGAGTAAAAAGAGAAGATTACTTAGAAAGATTTGGTGACAAAACTGGTCCATATCTTTATGTTATAGTTGCAACAGGTAACATATATGAAGATATAGTTCAAGCTAAAGCTGCTGCTAAACAAGGAGCTGACATTATAGCTGTTATAAGAACAACAGGACAAAGCTTACTTGACTACGTACCATACGGAGAAACAACAGAAGGTTTCGGAGGAACTTTTGCAACTCAAGAAAACTTCAGACTTATGAGAGCTGCTCTTGATGAAGTAGGAGAAGAATTAGGAAGATACATAAGACTATGTAACTATTGTTCAGGACTTTGTATGCCAGAAATAGCTGCAATGGGAGCATTAGAAAGACTAGACGTAATGCTTAACGACGCATTATATGGAATATTATTCAGAGATATCAACATGCAAAGAACACTTGTTGACCAATATTTCTCAAGAATAATCAACGGATTTGCTGGAGTTATAATCAACACTGGAGAAGATAACTACTTAACAACTGCAGATGCTGTTGAGGAAGCACATACAGTTTTAGCTTCTCAATTTATTAATGAGCAATTTGCTTTAACTGCTGGTCTTCCAGAAGAACAAATGGGACTTGGACACGCATTTGAAATTAATCCAAATGTAGAAAATGGATTCTTATATGAACTTGCACAAGCACAAATGGCAAGAGAAATATTCCCTAAAGCTCCACTTAAATATATGCCACCAACTAAATTTATGACTGGTAATATATTTAAAGGACATGTTCAAGACGCATTATTCAATATGGTAACAATAATGACAGGACAAAAGCTTTGCTTATTAGGAATGTTAACAGAAGCTATACACACTCCATTTATGAGTGATAGAGCATTATCTATAGAAAATGCTCAATACATCTTCAATACAATGAAAGATCTTGGAGAAGAAGTTACTTATAAAAAAGGCGGAATAATGGAAAAGAGAGTAGATGAAGTCTTAGGAAAAGCTGCAGACTTACTACATGATATAGAAAAAGAAGGCTTATTTAAAACAATAGAACAAGGTAAATTTGCTGGAATTAAGAGACCATTTGATGGTGGAAAAGGTCTTGCTGGCGTTGTACAAAAAGAAGAAGGTTACTTCAATCCATTTATAGAACTAATGTTAGGAGGTAACAAATAATGAGTGGTGGATTATATTCAACAGAGAATAAAGATTTTGATAAAAACTTAGACTTAACTAAACTTAAACCATACGGAGATACTATGAACGATGGTAAGGTTCAAGTAAGTTTTACTCTTCCAGTAGAAGATAACGAAAGAGGAGTAGAAGCAGCAGTACAACTTGCAAAGGCTATGGGATTAGAAAATCCTAATGTTGCACATCATGAAGCATTAGATAAAGAATTCACTTTCTATGTTGTTTATGGTTCTTTAACTCACACTGTAAACTATGAAGAAATTCATGTTCAAACAGTTGAAGTTGATACTATGGATATGAAAGAAGTTGGTGAATACATCAAAGAACACATCAAAAGAGAAGTAGTTATCATAGGTGCAAGTACAGGAACAGACGCTCATACAGTTGGTATAGATGCTATCATGAACATGAAAGGTTTTGCAGGACACTATGGTCTTGAAAGATACCCTATGATAGAAGCTTACAACTTAGGAAGCCAAGTTGAAAATGAAGAGTTCGTTAAAAAAGCTATAGAGCTTAAAGCAGACGTTTTACTAGTATCTCAAACAGTAACTCAAAAAGATGTTCATATTAAAAACTTAACTAACTTAGTTGAGCTTTTAGAAGCTGAAGGAATAAGAGATAAAGTTATATTAATAGCTGGAGGTCCAAGAATAACTCATGAATTAGCTAAAGAACTTGGATACGATGCTGGATTTGGACCAGGAAAATATGCAGATGACGTTGCTTCATTCGCAGTAACAGAAATGGTTGCAAGAAATTTAGTATAATAATTAAAATGTAATAAATAGTGTAATAATAAAAAAGGAAGCGCATAGCGCTTCTTTTTTTCTATAAATTAAATCAATTTTCACCCCAGGGGAACAGCGCGAAGCCCATAAGGGTTGCCCTGGGGTGCAGTATAGTTTGGAGCCAAAACCAGTGACATTGTATCAATATTATGGAGGGAAGAATCATAATTTCAATATTGCTCAATACCGCAGATGTACCACCATATCTTACTGCACCCCAGGGGACTGTATAAAAAACAGCTATAGATTTATGTTTTGCAACTGTTTTTTTATTTTGATTAAAATTTATAATTTCGTTACATACCCCAGGGGTGGAAATAAACTTCACCCCTGGGGAACAGCGCGAAGCCCGTCAGGGTTGCCCTGGGGTGCAGTATAGTTTGGTGCTAAAACTAGTGACATTATACCAATATTATGGAGATAAGAAACACAATTCAAATATTGTTCAATACCGCAGATGTACCACCATATCTTACTGCACCCCAGGGGACTGTGTAAAAAACAGCTATAGATTTATGTTTTGCAACTGTTTTTTTATTTTGATTAAAATTTATAATTTCGTTACAGACCCTAGGGGTGGAAAGAAAATCTTAAGAAATATCCACAATTATGAATTTTTCATTGTAGGGGAGAATAGTGTTCTCCAGTTTTAATTTTATCTATAATTTAATATTGGGCAAAAAATATGTGGCGAACACTGTTCGCCGCTACGGGATTAATTTTAAATTTTCCATGTTTTAGATTAAGTTAAAAATTATTAACATATTAAATTAAAAAAATAAAATAAATTATAAAAAATAAGTCAACTAAATATATGTTTAATACTATAATAAAGTGGTAAGAGAAATCATATTGTAAATAAAATGTTAATATTATATGATTAGGATATAATTAATAATATTTAAAATATACAGAGCAAATGGGTGATAAAATTGTCTTTTTGTAATAATTTTAACAGTATATATGATGAATTGCTTCTGTTCTTAGGAATAAGTCCTAAGTTAAGTAAAAATAACGATGATATAGTAAAAATTGATAAAAACTATGATTATGATGAAATGAAGAATGATATTAAAGAATTAACTAAAAGATATAATTTTATAGAAGCTGATGTTGCTGGAAAGAGCTTGCTGGGAAAAGAAATTTACTATCTAAAATTTGGCAGTGGAAAGAAAAAGATATTTTATAATGGCAGTCACCATGGAGATGATTGGATTACTTCACTGCTTTTATTAAAATTTATTGAAAGTTTTTCACAGGCTTATTTAGAAAATAAACGTATGGGATCCTATAATACCAATAATATATTTAAAACTTGCACTATATATGTACTTCCTATGGTAAATCCTGATGGAGTAGACTTAGTAATTAATGGGCTTAAAGAAGAAAATCCATACTATGAGCAATTGATAAAATACAATAACGGAAGTCTAGATTTTTCATCTTGGAGCAGTAATGCTAGGGGAGTAGATATAGGTAGAAACTATGATGCAAATTGGCATAAATGGAAAGCAAGTGAGGCAAGAGAAGGTGTTTTTGGACCTAAATTTAGATGGTACAGCGGGGAATTTCCAGAAAGCGAACCAGAAGCTAAAGCTGTAGCAAATTTAATAAGAAAAGAAGACTTTGATATAGTAATATCTTATCATTGTAATGGAAAGCAGATATACTACGGGCATGATGATTATAATTATCAATGTAAAGATATAGCCGTAAAAATGTCTAAATTATCAGGATATAAACTAATTGATAAAGAAGCAAACTACGAATACTCTTCTTTAAAATATTGGTTTATAAAAGAATTTAACAAACCAAGCTTTAAAGTTAAAATAGGGAAATCGAATGATCTATCAACCTTTGAGGAAGCATACAAGGAAAATATAAGAATGCTTCTGCATATACCACTATTAGTCAATTGAGAATTCACCCCAGGGGTGAAAGATTATTAATCGTCAATTGTCAATTATATAAAAAACCGTGAGTTCTCACGGTTTTTTATATATGGTTTTCCCATTCTTCATATAATAATTCTAGCTTTGTTTCGATGTTGGTGATTTCTTTGTTTACCCTTTGACTTTCTTCAGGGTTTGAATAAACTTCTTCAATACATAATTGGTTTTGAAGCTCTTCAAGGTCTCCTTCAAGAGTTGAAATTTTATCTTCAAGAGATTTTATATAATTTTTCTTTTCTCTTTCTAACTTTTCTTGTTCTTTTTTCTTTTTCCTGTCTAGCTTTATTTGAGTTTTAGTAATACCTTCATACTCTTCTTCAGTTTCAAACCTTAAAGGATTTTTCTTTTTATCCACATAGTATGAATAATTTCCTAAATATTCTTTAATTCCATCTTCTTTAAGTTCAAAAATTTTATTCACAACTTTATTTAAGAAGTACCTGTCGTGGGATATAACTAAAACTGTACCGTCATAGGTAAGGATAGCATCCTCTAGGGCTTCTCTAGAAACTATATCTAAATGGTTAGTAGGCTCATCTAGAAGCAGAAAATTACATTTAGAAAGCATTAATTTTAAAAGATTAATCCTACATTTTTCTCCACCACTTAAAGTTTTAATCTTTTTAAATACATCATCACCTGTAAATAAAAATGCTGCCAATGCCCCTCTTATTTCTGTAGTAGTCATTTTAGGAAAATCATCCCACACTTCATCTAAAATAGTTTTTTCTTCATTTAAATTAGATTGTTCTTGATCGTAGTAGCCAAGATTAACATTTCTCCCTAAAACTTTAATACCACTGTCAGAAGGAATTTCATCCATAATTATTTTAAATAGAGTGGTTTTACCTCTGCCATTGTCACCTATAAGTGCAATTTTAGATTCTCTTTTAATATCCATATTAACATTAGTGAAAAGCATTCTTTCACCAAAGGATTTACTTAAATTTTCTATATACAAAACATCATTACCACTTTTAATTTCTGTTTGAAATTCAATTTTAGAAGCCTTTTTATCTTTAATAGGAGCTTCTATTTTATCCATCTTATCCAAGGCTTTTTGACGACTTTCAGCAGCTCTTATGCTTTTTTCTCTATTAAAGGATTTATATCGGGCAATTATTTCTTCCTGCCGCTTAATTTCAGCCTGTTGAAGAGAATATGCCTTTAAGGCTACTTCATAATTTTTTTTCTTTAAATCTATAAAGGTAGAATAATTACCATTATAAATTTCAACCATTCCTCCAATAAGTTCTAGCGTTTTTGTAGTTACCGCATCTAAGAAGAATCTATCGTGAGATATTATTATAATACTTCCTTTATAAGCTTTTAAATACTCTTCAAGCCATTCAATAGCATCTAGGTCCAAATGGTTAGTGGGCTCATCTAGAAGAAGGATATCAGGCTTTGTAAGTAGTAGTTTACAAAGAGCTACTCTAGTCTTTTGACCTCCACTTAATATATTTATAGATTTATCAAAATCCGCCTCAGTAAAGCCTAAACCTTTTAAAACTCTGCTAATTTCACCTTTGTATGTATATCCACCGTTATTGGTGTAAAGTTCTGTTAATGTAGTATAATCTTTTATTATTTTGTTATGATAATCCTCCTTAGAGGCATCATAAGGTTCATTCATTTTTTCTTCTAATATGCTTAATTTTCTCTCCATATTTAATAAATTTTCAAATACAAGTAAGAGTTCGTCATATATAGTATTATCAGATTCTAAAGCAAGATTTTGGGATAAATAACCTACTTTTTTACTTTTGTCTATAAAAAGTTCTCCGCCGTCATGTTCCATTTGTGAGGTTAATATTTTAAAAAGAGTAGATTTACCTGCACCATTAGCACCTATAAGACCTACTTTTTCACCTTCATTAATATTAAAACTTATATTTTTTAAAATCACATCTATTCCAAAGCTTTTATGTATATTATTACAGCTTAAAACTATCATATATTTCACCATCCTCGCTATATTATTTTACTATGAATGGCTGTAAAATGCCAACTTTATCAATGGAGAATAAAAATTTAGAATTGGCAATTGATAATTAATGAAGAAATTAATTCCACCCCTGGGGAACAGCGCGAAGCCTGTCAGGGTTGCCCTGGGGTGCAGTATAGTTTGGAGCTAAAACCAGTGACATTGTATCAATATTATGGAGAGAAGAATCACAATTTCAATATTGCTCAACGCCGCAAATGTACCACCATATCCTACTGCACCCCAGGGGACTGTATAGAAAACAGCTATAGATTTAGATTTTGTAGATATTTCTTATTTTGGCTAAGATTTATGAATCTTGTTACAGACCCCAGGGGTGGAAATAAACTTCACCCCTGGGGAACAGCGCGAAGCCTGTCAGGGTTGCCCTGGGGTGCAGTATAGTTTGGAGCTAAAACCAGTGACAT
>NZ_JACSQB010000093.1 GCF_014836835.1 Clostridium faecium
CCTCCTATTGATAATCTTTTACTTAAGTTTATCAATAGAAGGATGTGCTTTCTAGATACTTAATTTTTGACGCTTACCTTTATTTTCATATTTTTATTATTTTAAGCTTTCAATTGCCTTATTCAATATTTCTTTATAATCCTCTTTACTTCTTGATCCTGTTACAACTTCGCCAACAACGTTACCTTCACTGTCCACAAAGAAAGATGTAGGGTATCCTACTATTGAACTTATAACTTCTTTTTTAAATTTATCATCTGGAATTAAATTCACAAATTTAACACCTTTTGTTTCTATTATTTTTTTAGCTGCAATTTCATTATCTTCATCTGGAGTATCTCCAATTATTCCAATTATACTGCCACCACTTTCTTTAACATCTTCAAATAACTCTTGAAGGTCTGGCATTTCATTTATGCATGGTCCGCAAAATGTAGCCCAAATATTTACCATTGTAATTTTATTGTCTTTAAATAATTCTTTACTATCAATTTCTTTACCATCTAAATCTTTAAGCTTAAATTCTATCTTATTTAAAGCAGTAATAGCTTCCTGAGGAGTTATAGGTTTAAAGGTTGTAATAGACTCTTTAATATTTTTAATATCATCATAAAGCTCTTTATAGACTTTTTTCCCTTCCTCAGATAATTCACTATCATTAAAATCATTATAAGAAATATAAAAAACTAATCCATCATGATCTGCTATCTTATCATTGTTCTTTTTCCCTGTTTCCTCTGCAAGCTTTTCTTCTGTTGGTACCTTATCTTCTTTATAAATTACTATATCAAATAGTGGTACTGCATTACTAAATATTTCTTTTATCTTCTTACTTTTTTCTTTAGGATCTTTTTCAGTTTCACTTACAGTTTCATATTGTTTTATAAGTTCATTAGATAGAAAGCTATATCTTAATCCTCCGTATATAGGTTCATTAGGATTATCTGGATCCCCTAAACCGCCTAGTAAAATATTATCATCATATTTTTTCCATATATCTGCCATTTTAAATTCTATGCCCATGTCGTTATATTTTTTCCATCCTTGTTTCTTCTTTTCTTCATCATTCTTTTCCTCTGACTGAGAAGTTTCTGTTTTTCCTCTATTCTCATTTTCTTTTTCCTTTGAGTTTCCACATCCTAACAAAGAAAATGTAACAATTGCAACCATGGTCAATGCAAGAATTTTCTTTTTCACTCTATTCCTCCTTATTTCCATTCTTATATAACAATATTCATATAATTTATATTTAATTCATTTATTTCTTAACTGAACAAAAATTAAAGAGATTAAAAATAAATCTTAATCTCTCTAATTTCACATACTAAATTTTTACTAATTACTATAATCCACAGCTTTTGAAGATTCAATCATATCTTTTAACGGTGCTAGTACTTGTTCTACATGATATGGATATTTTTGATAATCATTCATATCCTCTAAAGAATCAAACTTTGTAATTAAAACTATGTCATAGGAACGTTCTGTATGAAGTTCATCTACTCCAACTTCCAAATATTTAAGCATTGGAACATTTCCCTCCATAGCTAATAAAATGTTTTTAACTTTTTGTAAGTTCTCATCTGTAGCTTCCTTTAATTTAAAAAATACAATATGGGTAAACATACCTTTCCTCCTTATATAAAAACCCTAGAGTTAAAATATTCTAGGGTTTCAAATTATAATATTCTGTAGATTTTAAGTTTATTTTTTCAATACTTTAGCTGAAAGCACTGACTTTGCAACTAACTCTTTTTGGCTATTATACATGGATATTTCTACTTTTGAATAATATCTTCCTCTATCTAAAACTTCAGCATAAACATCTATTGTCCTGCCCATTTGAACAGGCTTTGTAAAATATGATGAAAAACTGTCTATTGCTACATTTGCATTACTATTTTGTCTAAGTGCCATAGTCCCCATAGTTGAAAGCATCATATTAAGCACATTCCAAGAGGCTGTTCCTATAGAATCTAACATCTCCGGTACTATTTCACCCCAAAAATGAATAGTATCTTTTTGAGCTTCAAACTCAAAATTCTTTATTATTAAATCATCCATAGTTTCCCCTACATGAGGTTGTCTTACTGCTATTTGCATAGCTTTGATAACATCTTCTCTAGATATAACACCAACTAATTTCTTTTTATTTACCACAGGGCAAAGTTTTATTCCTTCCCATGCCATGATATGAGCTGCATATGCTAAAGTTGTAGTTGTTGAAACTACTATAGGTTCCTTCACCATAATTTTTTCTATTAGTTCACTATCATCTGTATTGCTAGGAATATCTGCTAAGGTAACAATTCCAACCACTTTATGTTCTTCATCAATTACAGGGTATCTTTCATGTTCAGTTTTAACAACTAAATCTTTTAACTTTTTAATATTATCTTTTATACTAAGATAATGAGGACGGGTTTCCATAATATCTTCTACTAAAATAATATCTTTCTTAATATTATTTTCAAAAATTGCTCTATTAATCATGCTAGCTACTGTAAAAGTATCGTAAGTAGAAGAAATAAGTGGAAGATGTTTTTCATCTGCTAAATCAATAATTTCCTTACTGCATTCAAATCCACCAGTAATAAGCACTGCACAATGGTTTTCAAGTGCAAGTCTTTGTGCTTCTTCTCTATTACCAACTATAAGCAATGATCCTGGATTTATGTATTTGGGTATAGTTTCAACTTCCATTGCACCAATTACAAATCTGTCTAAAGCCTTATCAATTCCATCTTCCCCGCCTATTACTGTTCCTTCAACAATGTTAACAATATCTTCAAAGGTCAATTTATCTATATGTTTTTTTTCTAATTTTTCAACCCTTACTGTTCCAACTCTTGAGATTGTATTAACAATACCTATAGACTCACATTCCTTAATAGCTCTATAAGCAGTACCTTCACTAACTCCTAATTCACTGCTTACTCCTCTTACAGAGATTTTAGTTCCTATATCTAATGAGAGTATGTATTTTATAATCTCCTCGTGTTTTGACATAACTTACCTCTCTTCCTTCCGTAGTTCTTCAGCTATTTTCTCAATTCTTCTTAATCTATGATTAACACCTGATTTCCCTACTGGAGGATTTAACATTGCCCCTAGTTCCTTTAGAGATTCATCAGGATATTCTAATCTTAGTTCAGCAATTTCCCTTAAATTCTTTGGTAATCTATTAAGTCCAATTTCATTTTGAATCATTTTTATGCTCTCAACTTGTCTTACTGCTGCATTTACTGTCTTGCTCAAGTTAGCGGTTTCACAGTTAACAAGTCTATTTACGTTATTTCTCATTTCCTTCATTATTCTTATGTTTTCAAGCTCTAAAAGAGAACTATGAGCACCTATGATATTCAATAAATCTACAATTTGTTCTCCCTCTTTAATATAGATTACATAGCTACTTTTTCTTTGAATAACTTTAGAAGATAATCCATAACTGTTAATTAAATCACTTAATTCCTTTGCATAATCTAAATTGTGAGTTACAAATTCTAAATGATAAGTTTTTTCAGGATTACTAATACTTCCTCCACCTAAAAAAGCTCCTCTAATATAAGCTCTTTTATAGCTTTCTTCACTGATTATCCTTTTAGGTATGGTATAGTCTAATCCTAAGAAGTTTTCATTAGTCAAAACTCCTACTTCTAATAATAATTCTTTAACATTCATATCTTCTGTTATCATAACTATATATACATTGTTCTTCTTTAATGAATTACTTCTTTTTACTAATAATTTTGTATGTATATTAAAATGTTCTTTTAATAGTTTAAATATAAGTCTAGCAATAGCTGGGTTTTCAGTAATAACTTTAAAACTCATGGCTTTATTACCTGCAAGTCCTAAAGTACCACTAGCCTTCATTATTCCAGAAAGCTCAGCTATTGCTTCTTCTTTGCTTAGGTCAGTATACCTGCATACTTCATTTTTTACCTTTAGTGAAAACGACATAACTAACTTTTCTCCCTATCCTCTCTAAATTCTTTTAACATCTGTGATAAATAAAAGAATTCCAGGATTCTTTTCTCATCATAAAATAATTTCTTTCTCATAACAGTTTCTACTAAAATTGCTGCCAATCTATCCTCATCATGCTTTATATATCCATTTTTAACCTTTATAAAGTCACCTTTTATATATTCAACACCTAAATCTGAAGTATAGTTTTCATCTAACATTACCAATTGAGGATTTTTATTTGAGCATTTTTCCCTATCTTCTTCACTTAAAGTTTCACTGTTTACAATGACATAATCTACTATGTTTTTTGAAGAATGTTTATAGATAGCATTAATATGATCCTGGACACTATAATTATCACTTTCTCCTGGTTGAGTTAATATATTTGATATATATATTTTTATTGCTTTAGTTTTAAGAATAGCATCTTTAATTCCATCTACAAGTAAATTAGGTATTATACTTGTGTATAGGCTACCTGGTCCTAATACAACTGCATCAGCATCTAATATAGCATCAATTGCATCTTGAACTGCTTTTGCACCTCTAGGTTCGATATAAACTTCATCTATTCCACTTTTAAATTTTATGCATTGTTTTGGAATATTAGATTCTCCCTTAATAATAAAATCATTTTTTAATCGTGCTGATAGTGTTATATTTTCTAAAGTAACAGGGATAACTCTCCCTGTTACTGCCAAAACAGAACAAGTTTTTTTAACAGCTTCATGAAAATTTTCTGATATTCCATCCATAGCTGCCAAAAATAAATTACCAAAATTTTGATTTTCTAATCTTCCATCTTTAAATCTATATTGAAACAATTCTTCCATAATTGGTTCTGTATAAGCTAATGCAGTTATACAGTTTCTTATGTCTCCTGGCGGAAGCATCCCTAAATCCTTTCGTAAAAGTCCAGAACCTCCACCATCATCTGCAACTGTAACTATGGCTGTAATATTACCAGTATATCTTTTTAGTCCGCTTAATAGAGTTGATAGCCCTGTTCCTCCACCTATTACAACAATTTTAGGGCCCTTAACTAATACTTTTTTCTCATATATTAATTCTCCTAAGCTCTTTTTATTAAAAGATAAACTGTCAACATCTAAACTTCCTAATGAAATCATTTTTTTAGTATAGCCTTTAAATCCACTATAAGTAATAGCTGTTCCTATCACAATTATTAAAAGAAATAATAATGAATATTTACTTTCAAAAAATCCTCTATTTATAAATTCTACAGTGCCATATATAAAAATAAATATTCCAAACAGCATTTGACTAATCCATCTTTTAATACCTATCCCTGGTCTCAGCCAGTATTTAAGCTTCATAGCTTTCCTGCACCTCTACTTACATCTTCATTTACATCTCTATGGTCAACCGTTACACTATATCCACTATGACTCAACATTTCATGTATCTTATTTGCTATGGCAACAGATCTATGTCTTCCACCTGTGCAGCCAATAGAAATAATAAGCTGTCTTTTTCCTTCTTTTTTATAGTTAGGTAGTAAAAACTCTAACATATCTATTAATTTTTCTATAAATTTTTCTGTTTCTGGTTTATTTAAAACGTAATCTCTCACTGGTCTCTCATTACCAGAATAAGGCTTTAATTCTGGTATGTAATATGGGTTAGGTAAAAATCTAACATCAAATACCAAGTCTGAGTCTACTGGTATACCATATTTAAATCCAAAGGATAAGACATTTATAAGTAATTGAGTTTCTATTTGTCCTTGTTCTCCAAAAATATTAGTTATTTCTTCGTTTAAGTCTTTATTACTTAATTTAGTAGTGTTTATAATATAATTAGCCTTTTCTCGAATAGCCTTTAATTTTTTCTTTTCAATAGTAATACCATTAATTACTCTTCCTTCTGGTGCTAATGGATGTTTTCTTCTTGATTCTTTATATCTTTTAACTATTACTTCATCAGTAGCCTCTAAAAATAATATTTCATATTTATATCCACTTTCATTTAAATGCTGTAAACTGTCAAATAAATCATCAAAAAATTTTCTTCCTCTTATATCTACAACTACAGCAATTTTATCTATTTTTCCCTCAGTTTGATAACAAGCCTCTGCAAACTTAGGAATTAATGTTGGTGGAAGGTTATCAACGCAAAAATATCCTAAATCTTCAAGACTTCTTATAGCTTGAGTCTTTCCTGCACCTGACATTCCTGTAACTATAACAAATCTCATATAACTCCATCCTTTATTTTTAATATATTTTTTCCCTAAAACAATAAACAATTCAAAATTAAAATCAATTTTGATTAAATAAATTTCTTAAATTGCTTTTTTATTATATAATTATCTGAAAATAATTCCACAACTTTAGAAAGAATTAATTTTAATCCTTATTTTAATGTATAATACACAACTTATGCATTATACATTAAAATAATATTTTTCATATAGTATTATACCATATTTGCTTTAAATTTTGTCACTACTATGTCTAGATAAACTCTCTAAAATTTCATATATGTCTGAATACAAGCTACTGTTTATTTTGACCTATGAACAGTTAAAATCCATATAATTAGTGATAAATATTTATATGAATTTATCATTTCAAAAATATAAAAATTACCAACTATGGTTTAAAATTTATTTTTCATCCAATTTATTATGAAATTCAGTTTCAATATATATTTGACATTATTAGAGTTTAAAAATAATAAACCTATATGCAATATATAAACTTTTATGTATAATATAAGTATAAATGTTATTAATTAGGATATAGAAATAAAAAAAGAGTTTTAAAAATTAGTAGAACAGGGAAAATAATTAATGTAAAGGAATGAAATATGAAAGATTATAAAAAGAGTTTATTTATTTTATTTTTTTGTATATCAATACTTTTAAATACTATACTAGTTGCCAAAATGATTTCACCCAACAATTATGAAAGATCTATAATTGGATGTTATCAAAATAATAATAAAGCATTAACTCTTAATTTTTTTAAAGATAATACTTTAAGAATATCTACTAAAGATTATTATATAGAAACAAAATACAATAAAATTGGAGAAAATATGTATGTATTTAAAGAAAATGAAAATGTTTATTTTGTTTTTTGGTATGATAAATCTTTTAACTTATTTAATAGTGACTCTGAAAGTGTTATGAAATTAGAAAAAATAAGTAATCAAACAATGATTGATGTAAATTTAAAAGAAAAAAATATAGAGTAAATTATTCTCTCTACCGTTCTTATATATGTACTACTTATAAATTTAATCTGTATATTTAGGTAACCCTAAAGGGCTTGACGCTGTTCACCAGTGGTGGTAAAAAAGTTAATTAAATAACTTGCTTTGATAAAGAATAAAATGACAGCTAAAAGCTGCCACTTTATTCTTTATCTTCACCAACTATTTTTACTTCTGTGTGTAATTCTACTGAGAAATTTTCAAAAACACTTTTTTGAACTAATCCTATTAACTCTAGGACTTGCTCAGCACTTGCATTTCCTTTGTTTATAATAAAACCTGAATGCTTTTCTGAAACTTCTGCATCTCCAACATTTAAGCCTTTAAGTCCAGCATCTTGTATAAGCTTTCCTGCAAAATATCCCTCTGGTCTTTTAAAAGTACTTCCTGCTGATGCATATTCTAATGGTTGTTTTTCATTTCTTTTTAGCGTCAATTCATCAATTCTATTCTTTATTAAATCTTTTACTCCAGGTTTAAGATTTAATGTAACTTCTAATACTATATAATTATATTTGACTATAGCACTCATCCTATAAGAAAGTTCCAATTCTTCTTTTGAAAGAGTTTTAAAATTTCCTTCTCCATCTACTACTAAGGCGCTTTCTATAACTTTAGACATTTCTCCATCATAAGCCCCTGCGTTCATTGTAGTTGCTCCACCAATACTTCCTGGAATACCACAGGCAAATTCAAAACCTGTTAATGAGGCTTCCAGTGCAGCATCAGACACATCACAAAGCAATGCACCACTTTGAGCAATTATTTTATTTCCCTCAACATTAATTTTGTTAAGTTTAGAAAACTTTATAACAATTCCTCTTATTCCACCATCTTTAACAAGTAGATTAGACCCATTACCTAATATAAAATAACTTTCATTATATTTATTACATAACTTTATAATCTCTTTAACTTCCTCATAATTAGTTGGATATACAAATATATCTGCAGGTCCTCCTAATTTAAAAGATGTATGCTTTTTCATTGGCTCATTTAATACTATGTTTTCTTCTTTTAATACATTCTTTAATTCGATAAGCAATTCCTTGTTTTGATTCATTTCCTACCTCTTCTAAAAAAATTATTTACACACAATATATAGTATAATTTATGTAGTATAGTATAATCAACAATTATTAAAGAATTTTACCTTTTTCCTGTAAATAATTTATAAATTTTTTTTCATCACAATTCATTATTAATTCTTCTGGCATCTCTATATCACTTACAAGCTTTTTCACAGAATCAAATTCTCCTATATCAAAGCAAACGTGAGCATCACTGCCAAATACAACTTTTACGCCATGTTTCTTACAAAGCTGTGCAATTTTATAACAAACTTTATCGCTTCCTTGTCTTCCTTTTCTTGAACCATTTACTGAACTATTATTAAGTTCCATAATTATATTTTTTTCTTTTGCCTTTAACACAACTTTTTCTTCATCAATTGGGAAATTTGGATTTCCCGGATGGCCTATAATCATTATATTTTTATTATCCATAGCCTTAATTAAGGCATTTGTATTCTCTTCTATTGTTCCAGGTTTAATGCATGGCTCATGTAAACTTACTATCATATAGTCTAATTTATTTGCAATTTTTTCTGGAATATCTATATTTCCTTCATAATCTATTATATTAGCTTCACAACCTCTTAGAATTTCAACTCCGTAAAGTTTTCTTGGAAGTACTTCTAAATTAAGAAAATAAAATATATGTGGTCCATCAGGCATTTTAGGACCATGATCTGCAACTCCTAAAACTTTTATTCCCTTATTAGATGCTTCCTTTGCATTTTCAATTATAGTACTATAGGCGTGGCCGCTAGCAACTGTATGTGTGTGAACATCTAGTATAGATTTCAAGTCAATCACTCCTTAGTTTTTTCTTAAAGTATCTCTCTAAATAACTCATCTAATGTAATCTAATATTTAATCAATATTATTTAAATATTAATTATTTTCTTGAAGATTACTAAAGTATTCTTTTATACTCTCAACAGCTCTAATATCCATAGAAGGTGTTGAAAGCAATTCTTCATCATTAGCATTTTTAATATTTTCTACACTGCCAAATTTTTTTAATAATTCTTTTCTTCTCTTTTCTCCTATTCTAGGAATATCCTCTAGTACAGAATACAATGTAGTTTTATTTCTTAGTGATCTATGATAAGTAATAGCAAATCTATGTACTTCATCTTGTATCCTTGTAATTAAATGCATACATTGTGAATTAATTTTTATAGGCAGTTCTTCATTGTTATAAATTAATCCCCTAGTTCTATGTCTATCATCTTTTACCATTCCACAGACAGGAATATTAATATTTAATTCTTCTAGCACTTCTAAGGCTATATTTACCTGTCCTCTTCCTCCATCCATCAATATAAGATCAGGAAATACAGAAAATTTACCAGCACTTAGGGAGATTTTATTTTCTTTAATTTTTTTAACTTCCTCTAATCCATGATTAAATCTTCTAGTCAATATTTCTCTCATTGATTCATAATCGTTAGCACCTTTTACAGTTTTAATTTTAAATCTTCTATAATCACTATTTTTAGGCTTTCCGTCTTGAAATACAACCATAGTACCAACAGAATCCATTCCCATTATATTTGAAATATCATAAGCTTCAATTCTTTCAGGTATTTCATCTAATCCTAATATATTTGTCAATTCCTCTAAAGCAATGTTTTGCATTTGCTTATCTACTTTATGTTTAATTTTAAACATTTCTAAATCATGCTTTGCATTTTTATGTACCATATCTAGAATTTTCTTCTTTTCTCCTTTGATTGGTACTTTGATACTTACTTTATACTCTTTTTTCATAGAAAGATATTCTTCCAGCACCTCGCTGTCATCAATGTGAGAAACATAAATTTGCTTAGGAATAAAAGCAGTTCCACCATAAAAACTTTTCATGAAATTACTTATAACTTCACCTGGTTCTTCACTTCCTGTATCATCTAATATAAAGTGTTCTCTTCCTAAAATTTTTCCATCCCTCAAGAAAAATATCTGAACACAGCTATCTTTTTCATCCTGAGATATAGCAATAAAATCTTCATTTTCAAAATTAACACTTATGATTTTTTGCTTTTCATTTATCTTTTCAATAGCTAGAAGTTTATCTCTAAGAGATGCTGCCTTCTCAAAGTCCAGATTCATTGATGCTTCTTCCATCTCTGTCTTTATCTTACTTACAATTTCTTTATCTTTTCCTGTCAATAAATCTATAACATCATCTACAATTTTTCTGTAATCATCCTTAGAAATAAGTTTATCACAAGGAGCTTTGCAAAGATTGATATGATAATTAAGACAAGGTCTTGTAGATTGACCATCTTCTTTTATAACCCTTTTACAAGTTCTAAGAGGAAAAACTTTTTTAATCAAATCAAAGGTTGTATATACTGCTGTAGCATCTGTATATGGTCCAAAATATTTTGCACCATCATTACTCATATTTCTAGTGACAATAACCCTTGGAAAATCCTCATTTATTGTTATTTTAATTAAGGGGAAGCTTTTATCATCTTTTAATAAAATATTATATCTTGGACTATATTTTTTTATTAAATTACATTCTAATATTAAAGCTTCTATTTCTGAGTCAGTAACGATATATTCAAATTCTGCAATATGTTTCACCATAGCCTTAACTTTCTCACTATGATTTTTAGAACTTTGAAAATATTGTCTTACTCTATTTTTTAAATTTTTAGCTTTCCCAACATAAATTATTTCTCCAAGAGAATTTTTCATTAAATAAACTCCTGGGCTATTTGGTAAATTTTTAAGATGAAATTGAAAGTCAAACATATTATCACCTCTTTAAGAAAATGCACAACTTAAGTCAATTGAAAATTGACACTGGAAAGCTGACAATTGTGGAAAATTAATACCAAGAAATATCCTCAATTGTAAATTAATTCATCCATTTGTTTCAATTAAAAGAATTTTGGTAAACTTAAAGATACATAAATAATACTCAATAATATAATTATATTTTCAGTTATTCTTCCTCTAGCAGAATTTGTACTAAAGGCTAGTGGAAATTTAAACTTTTTATTATTTAGCGGATATAAAGCAGGTATTCCTTGTTTAGTGCACATATCACAGATTAGATGAGAAGCATAAGATGCTAAAAAATAATAATATGCTTTTTCTAAATTATATGCAGTGCAAAAAGTTGTCAAAATTCCTGTGAAAATTATCATTCCAAAAACACTGTGAGTAAATCCTGTTCTATGAGTGGATAGTCCTAAGAGAATTAAGACTATCCCTAATACCTTCAATATTGGGTAACCTTTATAGAAATTGTCTATGTACAATACTAGAATTCCTAAAAAGCAATAAAATATTACTTTTGTAGCATTGTTTCTAAAAGGCAGTACATATTTATTAAAAAAACTTTTAGGATGATCAGCATCTGGAAGTAATGCTCCTAATACAGAAAAGGCTAGACTTATTAATACATATTTCCCCGGCAATCTTTGACTTAAGAAAACAAAAACACTTGCCCCTACACTTACGTGAGCTTTTCCTGTCATGACATCACCCCTTTTAAAATTATTTAATTCTTAGAAAAATATTATTGGTTAAAATAATCACTCAAAATATCTTTAGCTACATCTGCTGCATTTTTGCCTTGTCCAGCGCCTTCTTCTAAAATTATAGCAAAGGCAATTTTAGGATTTTCAGCAGGTGCAAAACCAATAAACCAGCTGTGAGCAATTTTATCACCACTATCATGGTCAGCTGTACCTGTTTTTCCACTAACCTGTACCCCCCATAAATTAACATTTTGTGCAGTACCTTCAGTTACAACAGATCTCATATATTGCTTCAATATTGTTGCATTTTCAGTGGAAACAACAGTTCCTATCTCTTTAGGTTCAATCTTAGAAACAGTCTGTCCCTGTGCATTTATAATTTCTTTTACTATATTAGGTTCCATCATAACTCCATTATTTGCAATAGTACTTGCAACTAAAGCCATCTGCATAGGACTTGCAAGCACACCACTTTGCCCTATTCCGCTTTGTGCTATATTTCCTACTTCATACTTTTTATAAGTAGGAAATTTGCTATCTTCTAGTACCAAAGTTCTTGATGGAATTTCTTTATTAAAATAAAATTTTTCTGCTGTAGATTTTAATGCATCATTCCCCATCTCCATAGCAAGAGTACCAAAAACTACATTACTTGAATGAGTAAATGCCTGCTGCAAATTTATACTTCCAAAAGCATTTCCATTATAATTTTCTAAGGAAGTACTATCATTAAAATTTATTCTTCCATTGTCCTCAAATGTTCTATTTTCAACTCCAGGCATATGTTCTAATGCTGCCAATGCAGTTACAGCTTTAAAAGTAGACCCAGGTGGATATAATCCTGCTGTGGCTCTATTTAAAAATGGTGTTTCTTCATCTTTTGACAAAGCATCCCATTGTTCAGCAAGATTATTAGGATTAAAAGTTGGCTTTGAAACCATAGCTAAGACTTCTCCTGTAGATGGTTCTAATGCAACTACTGAACCTTTAAAATCTCCTAATGCATCAAAAGCACTTACTTGAAGTTTTGAATCTAAAGTAGTTACAATGCTATCCCCAACTCTTGTTTCATTGGAATTGAAATTAAAATAATCTTTTATAGGTTTATTTTCTTTTCCGCTTAATACTTTATCAAATTTTTTTTCTAATCCGCTCATCCCATATACTGTATCATAATATCCTAATACATGAGCAAATTTTTGCCCACCTAAATACTCTCTAGTTTGTTCAAATTCCCCTGTCTTTTCTCCTTTTGTAAGTGCATTCATATCTCTATCAAATATAGTTCCCCTTAAAACTTTATTTTTTTCTGCTCGTTGTCTATTATTAAAAGCACTTTCTATATACTTATCACTTTTAAATAGATATAAATAATTTATATAGGATATGATAGCTATAAAAAACACCAGAAAAACTAACAAAACTGTTTTAATGCTTTTTGATATATTCTTATTACTACTCATAATTATTTCCATCCTCTGAAATTTTTTGGATTATGCCAAGAGAAAAATATGTTATCAATAAAGAAGTTCCTCCATAGCTTACTAAAGGAAGCGTAATTCCTGTAAGAGGAATAGCTCCTGTAACTCCTCCAACTATAACCAGTGCTTGAGAAGCAATCATTGTACTATATCCCACTGCTAAAAGTCTTGAAAATTTATCTTTAACATAAATTGCTGCTCTCATACATCTATAGAATAATAAAAAGTATAGCATTAATATTGCTATTCCTATTAATAATCCCATCTCTTCACATATGGCAGAAAATATAAAATCTGTAGTTACTACTGGTACAAATTTAGGATATCCAAGTCCTAACCCTGTTCCAAATATACCGCCTTCAGCCATAGAAATCAGTCCCTGAACTAACTGAAGCCCTTCATCATATCCATATTTCCACGGATCTCTCCATATCATTACCCTAACTTTAACGTGTCTAAATAAAAAATATCCTGCAATTGCTCCTAACACAAATAGCCCTAAAGAAATTATTACATACTTTTTCTTTGAAGTAGCTATATATAGCATAGTTACAGAAATTCCAAAAAATATTAAAGCTGATCCTAAGTCTGTTTGAAGCAGCATAAAAACTAAACATATCATAACAACTAAAGCTGGTTCTAAAAGGCTTAGTATATTATTTATAGTTTCGTTTTCTTTACTACTATTTTTCATAAAAATATTTTTTATGTATTTTGGTGCCTTACCATAATCTTTTAATGAAGAAGCTAAATATGCAACAAGAGTTATTTTTCCAAACTCTGAAGGCTGAAAACCAAAGCCACCAATATACACCCAGTTCTTAGCTCCTCCTATTTCCCTTCCTAGTAATGTCCCCATAGACATAAATACAAGTGTTATAGCAAGATACCAATATTTATAATTGCTAAAGCTTTTTAAATCTGGAAGTATAACTACAGTTAAAATAAATGTAGCTATTCCTAAAGTAAAAGATATCATTTGCTTTGCTGCTAAAAATGTTCTTGTACCATCTTGTATTACCCTTCCACCTGATACAGGAAGGTCTAGTCTATAAAGCATAGCAATACCAATTACAGCTAGTACATTTGAAAATAACAATATATATTTATCCCCATCTGGGAAAAATTTTTTTATTATAAAATGGGAATAAGCTAAAAGACCACACATTACTCCTCCCATAACCAGTGACCCTTTATCATAGTTAGGAGAAATAAGAGTTACATTAACAAAAAGTATGATAGTTAATAAATATGTAAGTCTTAAAACTCTTTTCTCTTCTCTCAAGCTATTCATATCTTTCTCCTTCCACAAATCACCGCTAAAGAACTTTAAGTATAGAAGATCCTACCTTAATTTTATCTCCTTTTTTTAAAGTCACCTTACTAGCTATTTTTACATCATTTACAAAAGTTCCATTAGTACTGTTTAAATCTTCCAATACATATTCATTATTTCTCATGTATATTTTCAAATGATGAGAAGAAACATATCTGTCGCTTAAAATTACCATATTGTCCTCACTTCTTCCAACAGTAAGATAATCATTTATTGGGATTACACCACCATCTTGAAGTTCATAATTTTGTCCCTTATCTATAATTTCAAGACCAAATTTTGCTGCAGCAGATTTTTTTGGTCTTCTCCTCCCCTCATTTTTCATATCATTATACATAATCTTAAGGGCATAAACTATAATACAATATACTATTATGATTATTACAACTTTAAATATTAAACTTATATTTGCCATAAGACCTTAAACTCCTTCAAAAGTATAGAATTGTGACTAGCACCCTCTGCTAGTCACAACTAATTATATCATTTTTTTAAGATATTGTCCTGTATAAGACTTACTGCAATTACATATCTCCACAGGACTTCCTGTACATAAAATAGTTCCACCTTTATCTCCACCTTCAGGACCTAAATCAATAATATAATCTGAACATTTAATCACATCTAAATTATGCTCAATTACTACTACTGTATTCCCTCCATCTACTAATCTTTGAAGTATAGATATAAGTTTATTAACATCATCTACATGAAGTCCTGTAGTAGGTTCATCTAAAATATAAAGAGTTTTTCCTGTGCTTCTTTTAGATAATTCATAAGCTAATTTTATTCTTTGTGCTTCCCCTCCAGATAATGTAGTAGAAGGCTGTCCTAATTTAATATATCCTAATCCCACATCCATCAATGTTTGTAACTTAGTATGTATTCTAGGAATATTTTCAAAAAACTTTAATGCTTCTTCCACTGTCATACTTAATGCGTCATCTATATTTTTTCCTTTATATTTAACCTCTAATGTTTCTCTATTATATCTCTTTCCCTTACATACTTCACATGGAACATAAACATCAGATAAAAATTGCATTTCTATTTTAATTATTCCATCTCCTCTGCATGCCTCACATCTGCCACCTTTTACATTAAAACTAAAACGTCCTGGTTTATATCCCCGCATTTTAGCTTCTGGTGTCACTGCAAATACTTCTCTTATTAAATCAAAAACACCAGTATAAGTAGCAGGATTACTTCTAGGAGTTCTTCCTATTGGACTTTGATCAATATTAATTATTTTATCTATTTGTTCATAGCCCAAAATTTCTTTATGTGCTCCTGGATTTTTTTTAGATTTATTTATTATTTTATTTAAGCCCTTATAAAGTATTTCATTTACAAGAGTACTTTTACCTGAACCTGAAACTCCAGTTACAGAAGTAAATACTCCTAGTGGAAAATCTACAGAAACATTTTTTAAATTATTTTGTTTTGCACCTATAATTTTAATAAATCTTCCTTCTGGTTTTCTATATTCTTTAGGAGATTCTACTTTTTTTCTACCGCTTAAATATTGTCCTGTAATAGACTGTTCACAATTCATAATATCTTCAATGGTACCAGAAGCTATTATTTCACCACCATGTTCCCCAGCTCTAGGACCTATATCTACAATATGATCTGCTGCCCTCATGGTATCTTCATCATGTTCTACAACTACTAAAGTATTACCTAAATCTCTAAGATGTTCTAAAGTTTTAATTAACTTATCATTATCTCTTTGATGAAGTCCTATACTTGGCTCATCTAATATATATAGTACACCCATTAAGCTAGATCCAATTTGAGTTGCAAGTCTTATTCTTTGAGCTTCCCCACCAGACAATGTACCAGCAGAACGAGTTAAATTTAAATAATCTAAACCTACATCCTTTAAGAAATTCAGCCTATTTTTTATTTCTTTTAATATTTGAGCAGCTATTATGGTATTTTTCTCCGATAGTTTTAAATTATCTAAATAAGATAGTTCATCTAAAATAGACATAGAAGAAAATTCATATATATTTTTTTCTCCTACAGTAACAGCTAGTGACTCTTTACTTAATCTTGCACCTTTACATTTTGGGCATGGATTATCACTCATATACTGCTCTATTTCTCTTTTTATATAGTCTGAACTAGTTTCAAAATATCTTCTCTTTAAATTATTTATAACTCCCTCATAAGCATGATTGTAAGTGGATGTCTTAAATTCCTTAGTATATTCAACTTTAATTCTGCGTCCATCTGTTCCGTATAATAATATTTTTATCACATCTGATGGCAATTCTTCTATAGGAGTATCTAATGAAAATTTATATTCATTTGAAAGTGCTTTTAGTACAGAAAATGTCCATGAATCTTCTTTTAAACTTCCTTCTCCAAAGGTTACAATAGCACCATCTACAATGCTTTTACTCCTGTCAGGTATAATTAAATTTTCATCTATTTCCATAAGAGTTCCTAGTCCATCACAGCAATCACATTTTCCAAAAGGTGCATTAAAAGAAAACATTCTTGGAGATAATTCTCCTATGCTTATGCCACAGTCTACACAAGCAAAATGTTCACTAAATAATATATCTTCACCATCAATTATATTTACAATAACTAATCCTTCTCCAAGTTTTAATGCTGTTTCTAAAGAGTCATTTAACCTAGCTTCTATTCCCTCTTTAATTACTAATCTATCAATTACTACTTCAATTATATGTTTTTTATTTTTTTCTAATTTAATTTCATCTTCAATTAAATCTACTAATTCACCATCGATTCTAGCTCTTACATATCCACTTTTTTTAATATTCTCTAAAACTTTAACATGTTCACCTTTTTTTCCTTTAATGACAGGTGACAAAATTTGAATTTTTGTTCTCTCCTCTAAATTCATTATCCTATCTACTATTTGATCCACAGTCTGCTGACTAATCTCTTTTCCACATTTAGGGCAGTGTGGAACACCTACTCTTGCATAAAGCAGTCTTAAATAGTCATATATTTCTGTAACTGTACCTACTGTAGAACGAGGGTTTCTACTTGTGGTCTTTTGATCAATAGATATAGCTGGAGATAACCCCTCTATGTATTCTACATCTGGCTTATTCATTTGTCCTAAAAATTGTCTTGCATAAGCTGAAAGAGATTCTACATATCTTCTTTGTCCCTCTGCATATAGGGTGTCAAAAGCAAGAGAAGATTTACCTGAACCTGATAGTCCAGTAAAAACTATAAATTTATCTCTTGGAATTTCCAAATCAACATTTTTTAAATTATGAACTTTTGCTCCTTTTATAAAAATTTTATCTCTCATAATTACTCCTTTTTTTAACTTTCAATTTCTTTTTTAAACTTAATAATCTCATCTCTAAGTTGAGCAGCTCTTTCAAATTGAAGATCTTTAGCAGCTTGTTTCATTTCTTCCTCTAATTTATTAATATAAGCAGGTAAATCCATTCCTCTATGTTTATCTTCAGCATTATATTCTACTGTTTCTTCTGCTACAGTAGATATCTCTATTATTTCTCTTATGTCTTTCATTACAGTTTTAGGAGTAATATTATGCTTTTCATTATACTCCATTTGTATTTTTCTTCTTCTATTTGTTTCACTTATAGCCTTTTCCATAGAATTAGTTATATTATCTCCATACATTATAACCTTGCTTTCAGAGTTCCTTGCTGCTCTTCCTATGGTTTGAATTAAAGATGTTTCTGAACGCAAAAATCCTTCTTTATCAGCATCTAATATGGCAACTAAAGCTACTTCTGGAATATCTAACCCCTCTCTTAAAAGGTTAATTCCAACTAAAACATCAACTTCCCCTTTTCTTAAATCCCTTATAATTTTCATTCTTTCAATGGTATCTATATCTGAGTGAAGATATGTAACTTTAATACCTAAGTCTTTAAAATATTTAGTTAAATCCTCTGCCATTTTCTTTGTAAGAGTCGTAACTAATACTCTAAAACCTTTCTCTATAGTATTTATAATCTCACTATATAAATCATCTATTTGACCTTTTATAGGTTTTACAATAACTTCAGGGTCTAGAAGTCCAGTAGGTCTTATAATTTGTTCTGCTACATTTTCTGAGTGTTCAGCTTCGTATTTTGAAGGAGTAGCACTAACAAACACTACTTGGTTCAACTTTCTCTCAAACTCCTCAAACTGTAATGGTCTATTGTCAAAAGCAGAGGGTAATCTAAATCCATATTCTACAAGAGATGTTTTTCTTGATTTATCTCCACCATACATAGCTCTTATTTGAGGTAAAGTAACATGACTTTCATCTATAAATAACAAGAAATCATCTGGAAAATAATCTAGCAAAGTTTGAGGGGGTGTCCCTTTTGCTCTTCCATCTAATATTCTTGAATAGTTTTCTATACCAGTGCAATAACCAACTTCTCTTATCATTTCAATATCAAAGTTAGTTCTTTGCTTTAATCTTTGTGCTTCTAAAAGTTTATCTTCATTTTTAAGTTCTTCTAATCTCTCCTCTAATTCTTGTTCAATTTGAGATATAGCTAATTCTAATCTGTCCTTTGAAGTGGCAAAGTGAGAAGCAGGGAAAATTGACACGTGTTTTCTTCCTGATATTATTTCTCCTGTTAAAACATCAAATTCTCTAATTCTATCTATTTCATCTCCAAAAAATTCTACTCTAATGCCTTTGTTTGTAGATGATGCTGGAAATATATCTAATACATCACCTCTAACTCTAAAAGTTCCTCTTACAAAATTAATATCATTTCTCTCATATTGTATATCTACAAGTTGTCTAATTATTTCATTTCTATCTTTTTCCATACCTTCTCTAATAGACACAGTAAGCTTTTTATATTCTTCTGGATTACCTAGTCCATAAATACAAGATACTGACGCAACTACTATAACATCTTTTCTCTCTAAAAGAGCAGATGTAGCAGAGTGTCTTAGTTTATCAATTTCATCATTTATGCTGGCATCTTTTTCTATATATGTATCAGTTTGAGGAACATAAGCCTCTGGTTGATAATAATCATAGTAAGATACAAAATATTCAACAGCATTTTCAGGAAAAAATTCCTTAAATTCTGAACAAAGCTGTGCAGCTAAAGTTTTATTATGAGCTAATACTAAGGCAGGTTTTTGAACTTTTTCTATTATATTAGCCATAGTAAAAGTTTTTCCTGAACCAGTAACTCCTAATAAAGTTTGAAACTTTTTATTTTCTATTATTCCATCAGCTAAACTTTTGATGGCCTGTGGTTGATCTCCTGTAGGTTTAAACTTAGAATGTATTTTAAATTTATCCATTTTCTCACCTCACTAATCATCAGAGTTCTTTTTATTCTTTATTTTATTAAGAATTTCTTCAAAGCTCTTTTCTATTTTCATTATTTTCTTTTTGTTTGGTATATCTCTAGGCACAATTACTACACCCATTCTACTGCCATTTTCAATTCTATTTTTAGTAAGTTCTATTATTTCTCCTGTTCTTCTTTTAATCTTAATCCATAATGTAGAGGGAATTTGATCCATAAATTCAAACATATCATCATCATTTATCATTTTTATATCATTTATTTCCAATATCATATCTCCAGATTTTAATCCCATTTCACTTCCAAGGGAACTAGGTGCTACATCTAATATCATTATTCCCTCATCATTGCTAACGTAAATTGGTTTGCCTTTAAGCTCTTTTTTTCTATCAAATATAGAAATTGCTTCATGTGCAAAGGGCATAAATAATAATAATACCATTTGATATATGAATCCAAACTTTCCTAAAGGTGACAGTATTATTAATGCTAACCCAAAAAGGGAAATTAATGCACCAGAAAATAAGGTTTTTTCTTTCCTAGTTCTAGTAAATGTAGATGCAGTATATCCTACTACTGCATATATAGGTAATGCACCTAAAATCACAGTTTCAAAGAATAATTTGTTCACATTGTGATTTAATATTGGCCACCAATTTGGTGTTGCTATTTGACTTCCACCATTAGATGCAGCAGTTCCTATTATCATTAAAAGCACCACTGGCAATGCCCAATACCTTTTAAAAGCAAACCCTCCAATAATAGTATTATTTCTATTCCCAAACACAGGAATAGACCCTCTTTTTCCATCTAATATGACTAATATTCCTTCTACAAAATGCATAATTCCAACTAAAACAATTAAATCCACTACGCTAATATTAAAAATATTTAATTTAGGCATTTCTAGTATTTTAGATAATAAAGTAAATATTGAAGATAAAATTCCTAGTACTGCTCCTGAATAGGATAAACATATAAATCTAGGATTAAATATCATTAAAAGTATGGAAATAAAAAATAAAATATAGATATTAGAATTTATATCAAAAGTTACTCCTAAATATACTACCAATATACTTGCTATAGTTCCTCCTAAAATCCCCATTACCATCTGTGATATAGTAAGTTCAAAAGCAGATGCAGTATTTCCTCCCATTATCATATGCTCAATTTTTGCAGTCTTCTTATTTTGAATATAAAATATAAAACTTAATGCAATTAACACCATAGCATGCGTTGGATTAGTTATGGCATAGGCCACTCGAGTTAATGTATATTTTAACAATTCCATCTTTTTAAATCCCCCCCTTTATTGCAATATAATTGAGAATTGACAATTTTAGTTTTAATCAATTGAGAATTTAAAGTATAATTGTCAATTATCCATTTCAATTCTCAATTGATTTAAAATGTATAACAGATAGAAATTTAGTATCTGCCTTAAAAGACAGATACTAATATTACAAGTTTTTATAAAATCATCATTTTAGTTATTCAATCTTATCCTTAGCAATTTCTAATGCTTTTGCAAGCTGTGGATCACTATTTCTATCATAAGGTTTTTCCCTTAATTCATCTGGATATTTAACTTCTACATCTGGTTTAATTCCTACTCCATGAATGTTTTTTCCATTAGGTGTAAAATATTTAGAAATGGTAACTTTCAATGCTGTACCGTCACCGAATCCATCTCTTTCTCTATAGAAAGTAGTTTGAACTACACCTTTTCCAAAACTTTTTTCTCCAACTAAAGTAGCATATCCATAGTCTTGAAGTGCCCCTATAAATATTTCTGAAGCGCTAGCTGAACCACGATCAATAAGTACTGTTACAGGTAATCCTATATAGTTTCCACCTATAGAATTATAGTGCTTCCTATTACCATATTTATCCTCTGTATAAACTATGTTCTTATCTTTTGGAATAAATTGCGAAGCCATTTCTACTGTTTGATCTAAAAGTCCTCCTGGGTTCTCTCTTAAATCAACAATAAGGCTTTTCATATCATTTTTTGCCAAGTCTGCTAATGCCTTAGAAAAGTTTTCAGAAGTGTTTTCATCAAACATTGATACTTGAATATATCCTATATTATCTTGAAGAATCTCATGTCTTACAGTTTCTAGTTGAATTTCTCTACGTGTTATATCAAAATTCATCTTTCCTTTATTTTCACGAGAAACCACAAGTTTAACTTCTTCTCCTTCTTTTCCTTTCATCATTGAAGTTGCTTTTTCTAAATCTTTTCCTGTAACCACTGTACCATTTACAACTTCAATAGTATCTCCTGGCAGTATGCCAGCTTCTTTTGCAGGAGAATTATTAAATGTAGAAATTACAACTATTTTATTTTCTTTAACACCTATTTGAATACCAAGCCCTACATAACTCCCTCCAGTTTGTGTAGCAAAATCCATAAATTCTTTTTCATTCATAAAAGTAGTATAAGGATCTTTTAATGCCTCTGCCATTCCTTTAGCAGCACCTTCTACAAGTGCCTTATCATCAACTTCACCTAGATAATATTTATCTATTTTATCCTTAACTGTATATAACTTTTCAAAAGCTAATATATTCTCAAAAGTTTTTCTGCTTACCAATACCTTTCCATTTGGTAATCTAAAAGATATAGCATTTACTAATAGTGCTGTTATAATATTTGTTATAATTAAAAGTATAACGGTGTATGTAATATACTTTCTTTTAGTATTTTTTTCTTTCTTTCGCCATTCAAAGTTGTAATTTTTATTTTCGTCATTCATTTGGTTCACCTCTCAAATTTATCTGTATATATATTATTTATGTAAATACTTAATAATTATAACATTCTTACAGAAAAATTTAATTCCCTTAATCATTTTCTCATAAGAACATATGTTTTGCAATGGGTTTTTTGGTTAAAAATAAATTTAAATTAGATTTATAAATTCATATCATTATAATTAGTAGGAATATATTTTGAAATTTAAAATATCTTTCTATGCAAACAGTCAGTTATAAATTACTCATTTATACTTAAAAATATTCAAAGAAATTATTTTCTTAAAAATAAAGCATGGCATTATATGCTATAACGCCATGCCAAATTTTATATATTAAACCTTTAAGAATTTTCTCATTGAAATTATACTTGCAAGAGCACCAATAATCATTCCTCCAAATAGGAATTCCCAAATTGTTACCTTTAATATATAAATTCTTGGAACTAAATTGTAACCTAATAATTTATCTGAAATTTTCATTTGTACTACTCCATATAGACCATATAACACTATAACAGAAATAATAGCTCCTAATATTCCCAAAAGCACTCCTTCTATTATAAATGGCCATCTAATGAACCAGTCTGTTGCTCCTACGTATTTCATTATTCCAATTTCACGTTTTCTTGAAAAAACTGTGATTTTTATAGTATTTCCTATTAAGAATAGAGATACTAAAACAAATATTAAGGCCGTAGCTCCACCTATCATAGTGGCAGAATCGGTAAACTTAGTGACTTTATCAATAAATTCTCTAGCATCTTTAATCTTTTCTATTCCTGGACTATTTTTAATTTTTGATAATACATTATCTATTGTTTCAGGGTTATTAACTCTGATTATGTAAGAACTTGGCAGTGGATTTTTTTTATTAAACCCTGCTACTAAAGTACCACTTTCATCTTCTAATTGCTTTTTCATCTTTTCTAAAGCCTGTTCTTTAGTCTCCAATCTAACTTCTAAAACTCCATCTACCCCTTCTATTGTTTTCCTTAAATTATTTTTATCTTCATCTTTTATATCGTCTTTTAAGAAAACTCTTGCTTCAACCTTTGAACCTAACTCTCCCACTGCTTTATTAACATTTACTAAAGTTAATGAAACTACTCCTAATATGAATAGTGTTGCTGCAACAGTGGCAGCTGAAGCAATACTTAAAGTTTTATTTCTTTTTATACTTTTAAAGGCATCTTTTACAAAATATTTAATAGAATCAAATCTCATATCCGTATTTACCCCTTTCTTCATCCCTTGCTACAGTTCCTCTTTCAATTGCAATAACTCTTTTTTTCATACTATCAACTATATCTTTAGCATGAGTAGCCATAACTACTGTAGTTCCTGCTCTATTAATATCACTGATAATATCCATAATTTCTAATGAAGTATCAGGGTCAAGATTTCCTGTAGGCTCGTCCGCAATTAAAAGAGCCGGACTATTTACTATAGCTCTAGCTATTGAAATTCTCTGCTGCTCTCCACCTGAAAGCTCATGAGGGAAAGACTTATGTTTTTTAGAAAGTCCAACCATAGATAGAACCATAGGAACTTTTTTATGTATTTCTCTTTCACTTGCACCTATAACCCTTAGTGCAAAAGCAACATTTTCATATACATTAAGAGTTGGTATTAATCTAAAGTCTTGAAATACTACTCCAATTTTTCTTCTATAATAAGGTATTTGTCTATGAGTTAGTTTAGTTAAATCTGTACCAGCTACCATTACACTTCCTGCAGTAGGATCTACTTCTTTTAATAACATTTTTATAAAAGTAGATTTTCCAGCACCACTTGGACCAACTAAAAACACAAATTCCCCTTTATTTATTTCTATATTTAAATTTGATAATGCAAGTACATTATTATTATATACTTTAGTTACATTTTTAAATTCTATCATCATTTTTCCTCACTCTCTTTGTAACATTACTATTCCTTTCTCATGTACTAATTAAGTTAGAAATATTATAACATATTTTTTCTTCATAATATTAATAATAACAAAAAACTTGAAAATAATGTGGAAAAAGCAAAAAATAATGGATATATCATAATATTGTTCCATTATTTACAACAAGCTTATAAATTAAAATTTAATATTATGATAACATATTTAAATATAAATAAAAATAAGCAATTTATGGAACACCCTATATATACTACTTCTAAATAATATTAATTAACTGTAGCGGAGAACAATGTTCTCCACAAAACTTAACCTGTATCCATATAATTATGGTTACAAAATTTGATGATGTTACATGTTAAAACAATAACTGGCGAACACTGTTCGCCCCTACAAAGAAACTAACAATTGTATTGATAGTAAAAACATTAGTTAAATTTATTAGTATTGTTTCCAACCATACTTCACCCCAGGGGTGAAATTAATTCACAATACAAAATTATGAATATTCCCTAGTATTAACTAATAGGTTTAAAATTAATTAACTTACATTCAAATATATATTTGACTTTAGAGTAATTTATCTATAGTCTTAGTCACATAACTAGCTAAAAATCTATTCAATTTATAATTACGATAACCAATTAATAATTGAGGGTATTCCTCAGCTATTTCTAAAAAATTATAATTTATTGCTTTTCCTAGGAAGTTACAATTAACTTTCCACGAAAAAACTAGCAACTTAAAGTTGCTAGTTAAAAGAGCAGTTTAAAAAAATTCTTTTACTAAAAAATAATTTCTGCCTCAATTGTACATTTTTAATAATTATATTAACTCATGGTCATATACCACAATAATGTATCTATAATCAATGAATATATCATCATCATAAAACATATTGATACTATTGCACCTATTAAATTGAAAAATTTATAATAAGTTCTCCATTGTTTTTGATAATTTAAAGGTTCCATATGTTGAGGCTTTATAAAAGCTACAGCTCCTATAAGTAATCCTAAACAAGATATCCAAATACCTATATGTACAGGTCCTCTAAGTAAAGTATAAATACTTATGGGCAAATCCTTTACTAAGCAATATATAATTGATGCAATTACCCCCAATATTATTGGAATTAAATATATTTTAAGTGAAACTTTAAAACTTGTAAAAATATCTTCAAATACTAATTTAGTTTTTGACCTTTGTTCTGCTTTAGATTTCATTCTTTATTTCTCTCCTAATTAATTTTTAAAATACAAATATTACATTTACATAAAAATTTTTATTATTCATTATTATAACATCTCATTAGTAAAAAATCATTATTTTCTGTAAAATCCAGATTTTTAAAACTAATATCCCTATAAAGTAATTTATAACTCTGGGTAATTTCAACAAGAGAAACTTAAGCATAACAAAATTTAATTTTTAAAAAAGCTTCACAAATATCACTTTGTGAAGCCTTTAAAATATTTATTTTAAAGCTAATCCTTTTTTAACTGATTTCACAATATCATCTGGGGTTAAACCATAAGCTTTTAATAAATCTGCTGGCTTACCGCTTTCACCAAATGTATCTTTAACACCAACTCTAAGTACCGGAACTGGGTGATTTGCAGTTACAACTTCACATACTGCTGAACCTAATCCACCAATTATATTGTGTTCTTCTGCTGTTATTATTAGTCCTGTTTCTCTAGCAGCATTAGTTATAGCTTCCTCGTCAATAGGTTTAATTGTATGTATATTTATAACTTTTGCTTTTATTCCTTCTTCACTTAAAGTATTTGCAGCTTCAATAGCAGCATCTACCATTATTCCAGTAGCAATAATAGTAACATCCTTTCCTTCTCTTAAAGTAACAGCTTTTCCTATTTCAAATTTATAATCATCACTTGTGTTTATTGTAGGTACTGCACTTCTTCCAAGTCTTACATAACATGGGCCCTGATACTTTGCAACTGCTTCAATAGCTGCTTCTGTTTCAATAGCATCACTTGGGCTTATAACTACCATGTTTGGTACACTTCTCATTAATGCTATATCTTCTATAGCTTGATGAGATGCACCATCTTCTCCTACTGTCAATCCTGCATGAGTTGCACATACCTTAACATTTAACTTTGGATAGCATATAGAATTTCTTATTTGCTCAAAGCCCCTTCCTGCTGCAAACATTGCAAAAGTGCTTACAAAAGGAATTTTATCACAACTTGCAAGTCCAGCTGCTACTGACATCATATTTCCTTCTGCTATACCCATATTTAAAAATCTTTCTGGGCAAACTTTTTTAAAATCAGCAGTTTTTGTGGATTTTGATAAATCAGCATCTAAAACTACTATTTTTTCATTTTCTTGACCTATTCTTGCAAGGGCTTTTCCGTATGCTTCTCTTGTTGCTACTTTAGTCATTATGCTTCCCCTCCTATTTCTTTTAATGCTAAATCGCATTGCTCTTTATTAGGAGCAGTTCCATGCCATCCTGCTTGATTTTCCATAAATGATACGCCTTTTCCTTTAATTGTTTTACATACTATCACTGTAGGCTTATCTATTACTTTTTTAGCTTCTTCTATAGCATTTTTAATAGCTTCTAAATCATGTCCATCCTCTAATGCTATTACATTCCAACCAAAAGCAACAAATTTATCAGCTATTGGATTTGGATTCATAACTTCAGATATATCTCCATCTATTTGTAGTCCATTATAATCAACAAAGGCTGTTAAGTTTCCTAACTTATAGTGAGCAGCACTCATAGCTGCTTCCCACACTTGACCTTCTTCAAGCTCTCCATCGCCTAAAAGAGTATATACTCTATATTCACTATTGTCTAATTTCCCAGCTAGTGCCATACCTACTGCTGTAGAAATTCCTTGACCTAATGAACCTGTTGACATATCAACGCCTGGAACATAGTTCATATTAGGATGTCCTTGAAGTATTGAACCTATTTTTCTTAATTTCATAAGCTCAGATTTTTCAAAAAATCCTTTTTCTACTAATGTACTATATAAAACAGGTGCTGCATGTCCTTTTGAAAGTACAAATCTGTCCCTCTTTGGATTTTTAGGGTCTCTTGGATCTACATTCATCTCATTAAAATATAATGTAGTTAAAATTTCAACTGCTGATAACGAACCACCTGGATGTCCTGAAGCTGACTCAGTTAGCATCATAACTATGTCTTTTCTTATCTCTTTAGCAATGTTTTTTAATTGGTCTAGTGTTATTTCCATGCCTCTACCTCCTAGATTATCTTCTATAAACTATTATAACAATTTTATGTTTTTTAACAACACTTTTCTTTAACGGTTGTTTAGCCTGTTCTTAAAATAAAATACTTTAATAAAGGAGTTGTGAAAACCACAACTCCTATATATTTAGTTATTCTTATTTTTATGCTTTAACTCTAAACTAAGCATTAAAGATGTATCAACCTTTTCCATATCATCTTTTGTCATATGACCTATTTTTTCTTTAAGTCTTCTTTTATCTAATGTTCTTATTTGTTCTAGCAAAACTACCGAGTCTTTATTTAATCCATACTCCTCAGAAGAAATTTCTACATGAGTTGGAAGTTTCGCCTTATTTATCTGAGAAGTAATAGCTGCAACAATTACTGTAGGGCTGTACCTATTTCCAATATCATTTTGAATAATAATTACTGGTCTTACCCCACCTTGTTCCGATCCAACAACTGGACTTAAATCAGCATAAAATATATCTCCTCTTTTCACAACAGTTGTCATTAGGCAATTCACTCTCCTAAAGCCTAGATTCATATTCTATGAAGTCACAAACATCTTGCTCAAACCCAAATTCAGCAATTTCTAAATTTAGTTCACTCATAGATAAATATCCTTGCTTCATAGTTTCTATAAAATCGATAGAGTTTTCCTCTTCTATATATAGTATTATGGTTTCGTCAATAAATTCACTATTTTTTTTATAATCTGGATTTATTTTTTTACCAACTTTTCCCAAAAGTGTTTTGGAGAGGTTCACACTTAATTTCTTTGAATCTGACATGGAAATTCAATACCTCCTATAAAACTAATAACAACCATTATGTACAGTTCTAATTATAATTCAATAACTGTCAAGATGTCAAAGAAATTATGGGCTTTTTTCTACTTTATACAACATTTTTTTACTTTTTATGATAGCCTATGTTATACATAATTCCTGACTTTTATTACTTTACCACCTTTTATGTAAACTCTCGGTACCCTTTTATTTATTGCTGAAACAATTTCATAATTTATTGTACCTAAAAGTTCTGCTACATCATCAGCAGTAAATTTATTATTATGGTTGTCTTCACCCATTAGTATAACCTCATTTCCAATTTCTACACCTTCAATATCAGTTATATCTATCATACATTGGTCCATACATATAGTACCAACTACTGGTGCAAACCTACCATTAACAATAACTTTTGCTTTTCCAAAAAGTAGTCTTGTATAACCGTCAGCATATCCTACAGGAAGAGTAGCAATAATGCTTTCTCTTTCCGTTTTAAATCTTCTACCATAACTTATATGTTCTCCTGGTGGCAAAGTTTTAATATGAATAATATTTGATTTTAATGACATTACTGGTTTTAAATTTATTTTTTCTTTTATTACTTCCTTTGATGGATAATATCCATATAATATAATTCCTGGTCTTACCGCCTCAAAATGAGTTTCCGGTAAATCGATTATTGCGGCGCTATTTCCAATATGTCTGTTATTAATTTGTATATTTAAATTTTTAAGTTTATTGTAAAATTCATTAAAACGCTCAACCTGTAACTTAGTATACTCCTTGTCCCTTTCATCAGCTGATGAAAAATGTGAAAATAACCCCTCTATTTCTATATTAGGTAATTGACTAATTTTATAGATTTCATCAATACTTTTGTCATTTGGTAAGAATCCTATACGTCCCATACCTGTATCTACTGCAATATGAATCTTGGCTATTTTATTTTTCTTGTGAGCCATATTTGATAGCTCTTTGGCAAATTCATAGTTAATTACGGTTTGTTCAATATCATATCTCAATAAATTATCTATTAAATTAGGAGGTGTAAATCCAAGGACCATAATTGGTGCCTCGATTCCTGATCTTCTTAATTCTACTGCTTCACTTATTACTGCAACTGCTAATCCATTAGCTCCATTTTGTAAAAGCACTGGTGCTATATCTATTGCTCCATGACCATATCCATCTGCTTTTACTACAGCTATAATATTTTTACTTTTGGCAATTTTTCTTATTTCTCTCATATTATAAGCTAGTTTATCTAAATCTACTTCCGCCCATACTGGTCTTAAATGTCTAAACAAATTTTCCACCCCACAGTTAATTTAACTATCTTAATCTCTTATAATATATTTAATTTGCCTTTTTGTAACTATATTTTTCCGAATTCATAATCTTCAATTTTTTCTAACTCCATAAAATCTTCATAAGTACATTTTACTTTTTCTTTACCATTTATATCCAATATATGAAATTCTTTTGGCAAACCGTTTTTCAGATTAACATACATTATTCCTTTGTAAATATTTTTGTTTATTCCCGGAAGCAGTAAACTAATAGCTAAACATTGTGTATTACTTACTTTTTCAATAGAATAATTTATTTCTTCATTTGTATACAAAAGGTTTATAAAGTTTCCTATAAAACAATATTTTAATACTTGGTCAAAATCACTTGAAATGGTATATTCTCTATTGTTATGTTTATCTTTAACAACTAATTCATCATTATTAAAAATAAATACCCTTTCATCCTCTAGTTCTAGTACATAAGTTGAATTTTTCTTATAACTTTGTTTGCCCTTATATACTAAATTTTGTTTTGAATTATTTACTTCAATTATTACATTACTCTTATATGCTTTTATGTTTTTCAAATATTCAGTTATTTGCACTTCTTCTGCAACAGAATCTCTCATTCCCCTTATTGTAAAAAATAATATGGTTAAAATTATTAGACTACCTATAGCTAGTAGTGAATTTCTTAATGGTTTATTCATATTACATTCCCCCATATAAAATAATACACTACTATATTTATTATTATTTCTCTAATACTATAACCAATTATTATAGCTTGTCAAATTAAATTATTTATAACTTGTTCATAAGTTTTTTAATACTATATGGTAAATACTCTATTAAATGAGTAGCATTTACACAAAACATTTCTTCTGCCAATAAATCACCACAATATCCATGGATATATGCACCTATATAGGTGGCTTTTAATGGTTCATATCCCTGTGCTATAAAAGATGCTATTATACCTGTTAAAGCATCTCCCATGCCACCTGATGCCATAGCACTGCTTCCTGTGGTATTTATATACACCTCTGTTCCATCTGTAATTATAGTATTATATCCTTTTAGAAGCAAAATAACATTATGTACTTTGGCAAATTCTTTAGCTATTTTCACTTTATTTTCTTTAATCTCATCTAATGTTAATCCTGTAAGTCTTGCCATTTCTCTTAAATGAGGAGTCAATATTATTTGATTATTCTTATATTCTAAAAGCTCTAAATTCATTTGCAATACATTTAATCCATCAGCATCAATAACCATAGGACATTCGCTTTTAGTTAAGATTTCTTTTAATATATTAAAGGTAAGTCTACTATTTCCCATTCCAGGTCCAAATGCTATTACGTTACTTTTTTCAACAATATTATTAATCCTATCTGTTTCTTCAAAGTTTACAGTCATGGCTTCACAAAGTTTTATACACATAATGTCTTGAATTTCTTTATGAGTACATAGTGTTACTAACCCAGCACCACTTCTAACTGCAGCTTGAGTAGTTAAATATGCTGCTCCACTATAACCTTTGGAGCCTGCTATAACAAGCACTCTCCCGTAGTCACCTTTATGTCCATCTATCTTTCTTTCTATTAATGAATTTACAATAAGCTCCTCTGTTAATTTTATTTCTTTTAAATAAATATTATGTAAGTTTGTAAAAATTGTATTTTTGAAGTTCTGAAGACTATTTCCCATTAAGTCTCACCTCCAATATGGCATAAGCTATTGCATTATCCTCACCATGGGAAATACTTAAATGCAAATTATATTTTCCCATTTCTTTTGCAATCAAATCTGCATTGCCATTTAAAGTCACTATTGGCTTACCAAGATTATCATTCTCAATTATTATATTTTTAAAATTAAAATTCCTAAAACCTGTACCTAAAGCTTTCGATACAGCTTCCTTAGCAGCAAATCGTCCAGCTATATATTCTGGTCTTAAATTTCTACTTTTCAAATAATTTAACTCAGAATCATTAAAAATTTTTTCTAAAAATCTTTCTGTCCTATTCATAGCAGTTTCTATTCTTCGAATCTCAACTATATCTACTCCAACACCTGCTATCACTATTTCACCTCCTAATAATTTAATTAAGTGAAAATTAGATTGTTTTTCAAAATAATTAAAATATTTTAGCAATCTAGAATAATTAATCAAAATTCCAAAAAAGTATTTAAGAATTTTAATTCTTTATTTTAGCAACATATAAGCTAAAATATTAATTATTTTTTGGTGCTTTAAGTGAATTATATTTTTTAATTAATAAGCATTAAAACATTTTATTTTTATAATTTATACCCTTTTATCTATATTACCATGAATTTGAAAATTGCAACAGACTACTAAAATTAATTTTATCAAAATAATTTGTTGTTACATAAGTTTATCTCCTTATTTCCTTCAATTTTTGTATTTCCAAAAAATAAGGGAGAAATTCTCCCTTATTCCAATAAAATAATAAGAAAAAACTTCTCACTTATAATGCTACCATATTTTTCAAACCTTCTATTTCTTTCATTTCTTTAATAAGTAATTCTTCATCAAAATCATTTACACATTCATCAACATATTCTCCAATAACATCTATAAGATGTATAGGAGATACCAGATGCTGATACAACATCTTCATAATATTTCCTACTTTTTCTTTTTTAGGACTTATATACTTTACAAAATCTCTGCATTGGGATACTTTTTTCCCTTTAATTACATCTTCTCTTTCCACTTCGATACCATACGCTTGTACAATTTGAGTTTTTCCGTTAACATCTACACCATAACTACTTTCTAGCAGTTTATAGACATAGTTGTACTCTACATTTTTTTCAATTTCTACAGCTTGCGCTAAAGTTTCAACTACAACCACTTAGACGACCTCCTCAACCGAACTCTCTCTACATGAATAAATTGTACCACTAGACTAAAAAAAATTATGTCATTTACTGTAGCACTTATTTATATTTTATCCCTTTAAAGTGACAGATTTATATTTCTATTGATATTTATTAAATCTATGCTATAATGTTGCCAGTTGAATTTATATTTTTTCACATGATTTTATGTCGAAAAACTAAAATTTTGTTGAAACTTTTTGTTTGAAATTTTTTACCTTTTTGTAAAATTGTTATTTTACCTTTTTGGAGTTTACCTTGATTTTCTATATTCCATCTATGATTTTTCATGTAAAATTCATATTATTCTAAGTTAATACACTAAGAAACCTTTTAAAGAGAAAAAAGAAATTAGTTTGATTAGAACTAATTTCAATGACAATTATTAATTCTTCCTTTTTAATTTTATATTTGCTTTTTTATATTTTTATAACTATCCTTTACTTTTTGTAGATTTTCTTCACTAAGTTCCTTAATAGAAAACTTCGCTTTGTTATATATATCAGTCATATCATCCAATCCATCTGTGCTATCTACTTTTATCTTTGTTACATTTTTAAGTTGAGTAGCAGTCATATAAGGTCTGTATATATCAGCTTTTGATGTAATTCTTTCAAAGTTTTCATAGGTATAAAGAATCTCTTCTCTTATGTTTCCTTTTTTTCTAAATAACTTTTTCATAAATGTAGAAATATATCTTGGCTTCTTTCCTTCATTTTTTTCACTTATACTTTCTGTATACTCTATATAATCTTCATTAACTTTAACATTTATTTTAACTTTATATATTATTTTATATAAAAAATAAATTATTAAAATTAAAACTAAAATTTTGCTCCACATAGGATATCTAAATGTACTTTCTTCATATATAAACTCTGCTGACTTCTCTTTTCCCTCTAAGTTTTCTAACATATTTTCTAAAATTTTATTTTTAGACATAGCTCTTCTAAGAGCACTAACTATGCTTTCTATAGGCTTTTCAAGAATTTTTATAAGTACTGTTAAAATTCCTTCAGTAATAAAAGAAAATATCCCTCCAATCCATGTTATGATTTTCTTAAAAGCATTAAATAGGTATTCTTGACATAGCCCAATTATCCCTAATAAAATTCCTAAATTTATATATATAGAAGATTTATTTCGTATATTGTACGTATATCTTAAACTTTCTCTAAATGTAATAATCATAAGTATTAAATAAAACATGTATGCTCTAAAAAGATATATTACCAAAGTAGATTTAAGTATTATTGCAATAGCTCCTATAGGAACAATTAAATACAATCCATTAATTAAATTTCGTTTACATTGATAATAATTTACTGTGTCATTTTCCATGGATAAATTAAAAATCATAACTGCAGCCAAAAATATTAAATCTACAATTATGTATAAATCTTTTGATATAAAATATAAAACTACTGTTGAAATTATTAAAGGAACTGATACAGATAAATATTTATTTATTTTTTTATGAATTAGATATTGCATTAAAAACACAGAAATTAAAGTCATAATAATTAGTAAATATTTTATATCCCTTTGAAATAATATTTTTTCTATAAACCCCCACATAATAAAGAAAAATACTGTCAATGTTGTAGTATATAAAATTTTTACTTGTCTATACCAACTCATCTATCTACTCACCCCTTTAAAAGAAAGTTTTTCTATACCTTCAATGGGATTTATAGAATTGTCATTTGAAATATCTATCATTTTAATATTAAACCCCTTATTTCTAATTTTTGATAATATTGTTCTGCTTTCACTATCTAAGTAAGGAGTAATAACAACATAAGTACAATTTCTATCTAGTCTTTGTATATTATTTTGAAGATATTTATTAAATTCTACTCTAATTGTATAATCTATTCTTGCACACATTTCCATAATTTTTTTAAAGCTATTAATTTCAGGTGATACTTCCCCAGAAAGATTTTCCGAATAGGATATAATTCTTCCATTTGTCCAAATTCCTGTAGGTATTCCCTCTTTTATTGCTTTATTAGCTAATGATGCTGTAATTCTAATTCCATTTTCAATAACATCACTTTTTATGTTACACCAATAATCTTTATGACATTGAACATTTAATATTAATATAAGTTGTCTTTCAGATGTATAATCATAGTCTTTAACCATAAGTTTGTTCATTTTTAAACTTGATTTCCAATGTATATCTTTCATTCTGTCTTCTACATTGTACTCTCTGATTCCTTTTATATAGAGCGGATCCTTGTGAATCCATCTTATAACCGTATTATCACCATTAAAATTTGTTGTATCAAAAACATATTTTTTTATAGGTATAAGCCTTGGATATACTAATACCTCTATAAAATCTTGTATTTCTTTAGTATCTATAGAAAAGCCAAAAATATCACCTATAGTTATTTTCATATCTTTTATTAAATAAGTACCTCTGTTTATTCCTATCAAAGTATAGGTTCTTCTTTTTCTTTCAAACCATTTAATACTATACTTACCTATATGCCATAGACTGTTTCCATCTTTAAAATTTAACTTTTCACCGCTGTAAGTTATTCCATAAGGAATTTTTTCGGATATAACTAAAAAAGGAATAGGAAGATATTTGTTATTTTCTATAACAGTTGTAATTCTAAAGCTTTCTCCTTCCATAATTCTATTGTTTTCAACTACTCGAAACACCTTAAGATTATTAAAACCCTTAGTTCTTGTTATATATCCTAAATAAACTAACAACATGGATAATGTAAATAAAGAAAAATATACATATATCATAATATCGCCTCTACAGTTTTTCTAAAGGTGCTTCTACAGTATTTAATATTTCATTTATTAATTTATCAGCTTTTCTATCATCTATATTTATTTCACTTTTTAAAATTATTCTATGACTCATAATAGATGGGGCTAATTTTTTAACATCTTCAGGTATCACATAATCTCTGCCATTGATTGCTGCATATGCCTGACAGCCCTTCATCAAATTTAATGTTGCTCTTGGACTGCATCCTAATTCAATAGCATTATGAGTTCTTGTAGCAATCACTATATTTAATATGTATTCTTTAATTTCTTCACTAATGTAAACACTGCTATAATTGCTTTGAACATATTCTATTTCTTCCATAGTAATAACTGGTTGTAAATCATTTAATGGGTCCCTTTCCATAAATCTATTCATCATATTTTTTTCTTCATTATAGTTAGGATATCCCATAGAAAGTTTCATAAAGAATCTATCTAATTGAGCTTCTGGTAGTGGAAATGTTCCAAACTGTTCTACAGGATTTTGAGTTGCTATAACAAAAAATGGTTTATTCAATTGAATAGTATGTCCTTCTACAGTAATTTGTCTTTCTTCCATACATTCAAGTAAGGCTGATTGAGTTCTAGGAGTTGCTCTATTTATTTCATCTGCTAACACTATTTGACTCAAAAGCGGTCCTTGTCTAAATTCAAATTCATAATCTTTTTGATTATAAAAATAAATTCCTGTTAAGTCTGATGGTAATAAATCTGGTGTAAATTGAATTCTTTTAAAAGTACAATTCATAGTTTTAGCTAAACTTCTAGCAAGTTTAGTCTTTCCTAACCCTGGAACATCTTCTAACAAAACATGTCCAGAAGTTATAAATGCAGTTATAATCTTATCTATATTCTCTTCTTTACCTATAATTACTTTTCCTACGTTATTTCTAATTTTTTCTCTAAATTGCTGAAATTTTAAAACCTCCATTACTACTACCCCCTAAACTTCACTTTTTAAATTAATCTTGTCTATAAAAAATTAATAAATAGTTAACTATATATTTACTATTATACCTTCTCTTTTTCTGATTTAATAGTATTTTCTAACAATTAAAGGAATTAATTTGTTAACCTTCTTAATAAGATTGTGTATATAGATAAACTACTCTAAAGTCAAATATATATCTGAATGTAAGTTAACAGTTTAATGTGTTAATTAACAATTAAAAAATTGACAATGGAGAATTGACAATTATGGTTGAAATTAGTCCTATCAAACTAATTTCTTTAATTAGTTTTTTACCACCCTGGGGAGCAATGTAAAGCCCCTTAAGGTTACACTGGGGTGCAGTATAGTTCGGAAATAAAACCAGTGATATAATACTAATATTATAGATATAATCAATGTTACTAAATTATCATCCAATGTTGCAGATGTAGTACCATATCATACTGCACCCCAGGGGTTTAAATAAAATTAATTTTAAATCAAAATTTTATGATTACTCTAATATTATTTTAAGTCCATAATTTTGGTATAAACCCTAGGGGTGGAAAATCCATAATTCTCCATTGTCAATTATACAAGTTATAAATTCAAATATTACTATTTAAATTTTTTATTTATAAGTTTTATTGCTATTTAATATTAATAATCTAGCTATATTTTCTAAAGTTTTTTCCAAATTTTCTTTTCCATCTTCTAAAGCTTCTTCCAGATAGGTTACTTTTTGGAGTATACTAAATACCGATACTATTCCCTCATCATAAATAGTTGCTATATCATCACCTATTCTTCCTGCAACTGCTATCACTGGTACGCCATGCTTTTTAGCTATTCTACTTACACCTATAGGAGTTTTTCCAAAAATAGTTTGATTATCTATGCTGCCTTCACCAGTGATTACATAATCTGAATTCCTTATTTTCTCCTCTAATGCTGTATGATGAATTACAAGTTCAATTCCACTTCTCAGTTTACCATTTAAAAAAGCAAGCAGACCTCCACCTAAGCCACCTGCAGCACCAGCTCCAGGAACATTTGATATATCTATATTAAACTGTTCTTTTATTTTATCTGCATAATGTTTAAGAGAATCATCTAAAATTTTAACCATTTCATTTGTTGCACCTTTTTGGGGTCCAAACACATAGGATGCTCCATTTTCTCCTACAAGTGGATTTTCTACATCACAAGCTACTTCCACTGTTACATTCTTAATTCTAGGATCCATATATGAAATATCTATATTATGAAGCTTATTAAGCTCTCCTCCACCTAATTTCAATTCTTTTCCATCTTTATCTAAAAGTTTTGCTCCTAATGCTGTAATCATACCTGCACCACCATCATTAGTTGCACTTCCGCCTATTCCTATAATTAAGTGGTCAGCTCCCATATCTAATGCAGCTTTAATAAGCTGTCCTGTTCCATAAGTAGTTGTAACTAGTGGATTTCTTTTTTCTTTAGGAACAAGCATAATGCCACTAGCACTAGACATTTCAATAACTGCTGTATTACTATTACCCAACATACCAAAATGTGCAGTAATTTTCTCCATTAATGGTGACATCACTTCTACATCATAAATTTTCCCTTTTGTACATTCCACTAAAGCTTCTAATGTGCCTTCTCCACCATCTGCCATAGGCATCTTTATACATTCAGCATCTGGTATAATTTTTTTAATTCCTCTTTCCATAGCATCACAAGCTTCCTTTGAAGTCATACTCTCTTTAAACGAATCTGGGGCTAAAACAAATTTTATATTCATAAAATTTCCCTCTACTTTCTATAGTATTCCATAAATAATTGTAGAAACAATTGTCATGGTAAGACCAATAATGCTTTCATATACAATTAAATTAAACCTTTCCTTAGTATCCATAAATACACTTCCTGCAGTTGCATGAAAAAAACTTCCATGTGGAAGATGATCTAATACAGTGGCTCCGCTATGAATCATAGCTGCTGCATTTAATGGTTTAACTCCTAAATTAACTAAAGTAGGTCCAAAAACAGAAGATGCTACTGTTGCTCCTGAAGTAGTTGATGCTGTAGCACCAGACATTAATATTCCTGCTATAGGTGCTAATAAAAATGTTGGGAATCCTAACATGTCTACCATATTTATGATAGTATTTTTTAATTCTGAATTAGCTATTATACCTGCTAATGCACCTGTACCTATGAGGAGTACAGCAACAGAACTCATTTTTTCTAGACCTCTAGCTGCATAAGATTTTAATTCACTTGTTTTTCCCATGAATATTGCTCCTACTATAGCTCCAAATGGCAATGCTATTAATGGATCAATAGCTATGTTCATTATAGGTCTTAAGGCAAGTAAAAATATTGTTGTTAATGGACCTATGATAGCTGAAAAGAAACTAGGTAAACTACCATCTTTATCTTCTCCTTCTGAAGATGTTGTTTTACTACCTTTATCTATTAGCATTCTTGATAATACACAGGTTATGACAAATCCAATTATTGCAGGAATTATTCCTGCAACTATAACAGATGTTAAAGATACACCTAAATTTTCTGATACTGCTATGGTGTTAGGATTAGGCGATATTATATTTCCAGCTTTACCACCACCTATCATAGCTAACAATATAGATTCTTTAGAAAAATTGCTTTTAGCACTAATAGATAATGCAATTGGTGCTACAGTTATAACTGCAACATCAACAAATACACCTACTGCAGTCAATACTAATGTTGCAATAGATAAGGCTATCAGTGCATTCTTATCTCCTATGGTATGTACTATAGTTTCTGATATCTTAACTGCAGCACCAGATTCTATAAGAACACCTGCTAAAACTCCTGCAGATATAATTCTAAGTACTGCTGGCATTATATTTTTTGCTCCATCAATCATAAGGTTAGTAGTCCCCTGCAGTCCTGCTCCCCCTATTAATCCTCCTATTATAGCTCCTAGTATTAAGCTATAAGCTGGATGTAGCTTTCTAAATATGAAAAATATTGAAATTATCAGTGCAATTAATGCACCTATAGTTGAAACTGTTATTTCCACAAATATATCTGATTTTTGAGTTACAAATTAACTATAAAAACTATATATGTAAAACCATCTCAAAAATCAAATTTCACTTCCTTTCCAAATAGTATTTTAACATTTTTTAATATAATTATTACAAGTTTTTATATAATTTTATTTTATCTTAATAAGCTAAACACTATTAATTATTAACAAATAGTTATATAATATAATTAAATATTCACAATTTATTTGCAACATTCCCTAAAAATAATTTCATAAACCTATATAGTTTTAAAAATAATTTATCTATAATACAGTAGTAATCGTTTAAATAGGTATTTTAAAACAATTTTTAATAAAGGAGGAGATATTTTATGAAAGCTTTAGAAGTTAAAAAGGACATTTATTGGATTGGAGCATTAGATCCTAATCTTAGAATCTTTGACATAGTTATGTACACTCCTTTTGGCACAACATATAATTCCTATGTTGTTAAAGGAAGTGAAAAAACAGCCATATTTGATACAGTTAAAATTAAATTTTTAGAAGAATATCTTGAAAGATTAGAGTCTTTAAATATTGATGTGGAGAAAGTTGATTATATAGTAATAAGCCATACTGAACCTGATCATGCAGGAAGTGTAGCTAAATTATTAGAAATAGCTAAAAATGCAAAAGTTGTTGGAAGTCCTGCTGCTTTAAATTTCTTGAAAAATATCGTCCATAGGAATTTTGACTCAATTGTTGTAGGAGATGGTGACTCTTTAAATCTTGGAAATAAAAAATTAAATTTCATTTCTGCTCCATTTTTACATTGGCCAGATACTATATATACTTATATAGAAGAAGACAATCTACTTATAACCTGTGACTCTTTTGGATGTCATTATTGCAATCCAAAAGTTTTTAATGATTATAATGAAAATAATAATGACTATCTTGAAGCCTTGAAATATTATTTTGATGTAATTATGGGACCATTTAAAAGTCATGTATTATCTGCCGTTAAAAAAATTGAAGACTTAAAAATAGATATGATTTGTCCTGGACATGGACCTATACTCAGAGAAGACCCTCTTAAAATTGTTAACCTTTATAAAATATGGAGTGAAGAAATTAAACCTAATGAAGACAAATTTGATGTAACTCTTTGTTATGTTTCTGCTTATGGATATACTGAAAGTCTAGCCATGGAAATTAAAAAGGGGATTGAAGCTTGTGGTAATTTTAATGTTCATAGCTTTGATGTAATTCATCACGATATAAATGATATATTAGATAAAATAAATATTTCTCAAGGGGTGTTATTTGGTACTCCTACTATAAACGGAGATGCCCTAAAACCAATTTGGGATATACTAGTTTCATTAAATCCTATAATTCATAGAGGTAAACTTGCTTCTGCCTTTGGGTCCTATGGATGGAGCGGAGAAGGTGTGCCTAATGTTATGGAAAGAATTAAACAATTAAAATTAAATACTATACCACCGCTTAAAGTATCTTTTAAACCTACTACAGAAGATTTAACTAAAGCATATAGCTTTGGTGAAAATTTTGCAGCAAGAATTGAAGAGAAAATTAAAAAAGGTATTAAAAATAATAAATCTACCAGCAAAAAACGTTGGAAATGCGTAATATGCGGAGAAATTTTTGAAGGTGACACCCCACCAGAAATTTGCCCTGTATGTGGAGCCAATTCTGAACAATTTGTTGAAGTTACTGAAGAGCTAGTAACTTTTAAATCTGAAAACAATGAAAAATATGTTGTAATTGGAAATGGTATTGCAGGATACTATGCTGCTGATGCTATCAGAAAAAGAAATAAAATTTGTGATATTGAAATAATTTCTTCTGAACCTCATCTAACATACTATAGACCTGCTCTTTCAGATGGAATTGTAGACCCATTAAAGGATGAAGATTTCTATATTTCTCCAAAAGAGTGGTATTTAGAGAATAATATAAAGTTAACTTTAAATACTAAAATAGAAAAAATTAATCCTAACGAAAAAACTATATTAACTAACAGCAATAATATTATAAAATACAGTAAATTAATTATAGCTAATGGCAGTAAAAATTTTATTCCACCTGTTAAAGGTGCAGACACACCTAATATATTCACACTAAGAGGATTAGATGACCTTAATACTATAAAAGACCAATTACATCATTCTAATAAGATTGTAGTGATAGGTGGTGGTTTGTTAGGACTTGAAGCTGCTTGGGAATTCAAAAGAGATAATAAAGATGTAACTGTAATAGAATTTGCAAAACATCTATTAACAAAGCAATTGGATGCTCAAGGCAGTATTACATTAGAGGATGCAGTTATTAACTCTGGTGTTAATATTATTCTTGATGCTGCTGCTGAAGCTATTGAAGATAAAGGAAATAAAAAAGTGGTAAAATTGAATAATGGAAAAGAAATTGAAGCAGATATGATTCTATTTTCTGTAGGTATCCTACCTAATAAAAATATTGTAGAAGGTACAGATATTAAAGTTAATAGAGGAATAATAGTTAATGAAAAAATGGAAACATCTATTAAAGATATATATGCTTGTGGAGATGTAGCAGAAATTAATGGAGTAGTATATGGTAACTGGCCTGCTGCCATTGAAATGGGAAAAACTGCTGGAGCTAATGCAGCTGGTGATGATAAAAATTTTGTTGGATTCCAAAGTCCAATTAGTTTTAATGCTATGAATATAGAAATTTTCTCCTGCGGAAAAATAACCCAAACAGAAGGCAAAGCTTTAGAACTTAAAGATAAAGAAAATAAAATTTATAAAAAGCTTTTCTTTAAAGATGATATAGTAATTGGCGGAATACTTATAGGAGATACAAGTAAATCTGTTAAATTGTTAAATGCTATTGAGAACTACATGTCTTTAAACGAAATATTACAGGAAAATATATACTAAAAAATTAGAAGAGCAGTGAAAACATCACTGCCCTTCTAATTTTTCTTTTATCCTATATTCTCATTTTGTTTTTTGTAACTCATAAATTGAAACTCATCTGCAATAACTTCAGATATAAATTTTCTTTGTCCTTCATGGTTTTCAAAAACTCTTGTTTGAAGTCTTCCTGTTACACTTATCATGCTATTTTTATCTAAGTATTCGCAAACAATTTCTGCTTTTTTACCCCACAATACTATTGGAATAAAATCTACTTGTTTTTCTCCAGACGCAGTTTTATATGGTCTATCTACTGCCAGCATAATTCTAGTGAATACCTTGCTATTTTCATCCAGAGATTTTATTTCTGGTTTCTTGGTTATTCTTCCAACTAAAACAATCCTATTCATAAATTCCCTCCAGCTTGCTTTAATGCTAACAAAATTTTGTTTAGCACTTATCACTTTTCTAGAATTATATCCACATTTTATATTTATAAACATTATTTATAGTTAAAATTAAAATTTAATTTTTATAATAAATAAAAAAACCTCCATATTAAGAAGGTTTTTTTATTCGTAACAAATATTTATCATGTTAATTTAAAGGTTTTAGGTATTATCTTTAAGTTTCTAACTTCTATTAAGTTTGGGAAGAATCACTAAATATCTTAATACAAACAAGTTCTTAAATATATTTTAAAAAGTATAGGGTTTTAATTATGGGTTTAACTTTGAACATATAACAATTTTTGAATTAGTTTTTAGAACTTGTTTGTATTACTATTTAGGGGGTAAACTTAGTGGTTATGGCGTGCACTAAATTCACCTAGTTAATTCAGTTATAAATTAACTTTATTAAATAAACATTAAGATAATCTCTATGGTTAAATTATATATGATAATGATTATCAATGTCAATACCTATTTGAAATTTTTTTTATATTTATGGCATAACAAAATTATCAGCAACTTCAGCCATTGATAAATCATTAATATTTCACTTAAACTATATGTTCATACTCAACACAAAACAATTTAATAAACTGAAATTCACAGTTAATATTAAAATTGTTTTATTTTAAATAGTGTTTTAGCTTTCTATTTAAATTCAGTATAGTTTAAATCAATATTAATAAATTTAATCAATGTTATGTATATGCTGTAGTCTCCAATGTTTGTAAAAATTACTTTATAATTTTAAAGTTTATTTATAATTATCTTTAACTATATATATCTGAAAATTCAATTTGAATTTTTTCTACGTTATAATCTTGATTACAGTTTTCTTCAATAATTTTAGGTTGTTTCTTAGAAAGTATGTTAGGGAGTTCTACTATAAATTCACTGCCATAGCCTTCCTTACTTTTAGCATAAACTTGTCCACCATGAGCCTCTACAATAGATTTTACTAATGATAATCCAATGCCGCTTCCTTCATGATTTCTAGTAAATAGTGGGTCACTTTGAACAAATCTTTCAAATATACTTTCCTGCATTTCTTCTGAAATGCCTATTCCATCATCCTTTACTGATATTTCTACTGTATCTCCTTTATCATAAATATTAACCCATATATGTCCATTTTCTTTGGAAAATTTAATAGCGTTAGACAACAGATTTAACATGACTCTTTCCATGTTTTCTCTATCTATTCCAATTATTTTTTCTTCTACATCTGTATCAAAAATTAAACTTAACCCTTTACTTTCGATATAATCAACTGTAGACATAGTGATATCTTCTACCACTTTCACTATATCATAGTTTCCAAAGCCCATTTTTAGATATCCCACTTCTATTCTAGTAATATCTATTAAATTGTTTATAAGTCTTAATAATCTATAACAATTTTGCTTCATTACAGATAAATATCTTTTAGTCGTTTCTTCTTCTCCAACTAAACCGTTTTCCATATGTTTATGCTGCAATAACTGCACCACACTTAATATTATATTTAGAGGTGTTTTTAATTCATGAGAAACGTTTGCTATAAATTCTGTCTTAAGCCTATCATATTTTAAAGCTTGTTCTAGCTTATACTTATCTCTTTGTGCATTCTTTCTTTCTGTAACATCATAAATTACTATAATAGCAGATAAACTGTCTTCAAATATAAACGGTGCTGCCCCTACTTCTACTTCTACTTCAGTTCCATCAGCTCTCATCAAACTTAATTGTCTAAATTCTATCTGCTTTAGTTCATTAAATACGTGCTCACCCATCTCATACATTATATGTTTATATTCATCTGGTATATATCTAGAAGCATTGCTGTTTATTATATTATTCATAGATTTTTCTCTTAACATATTTACAAGTGCTTCATTAACAAAATTAATTTTACCATTATTTAAAATAGCCACTCCATAAGGTAAGAATTCTAATAATCTTTTATAGTACTCTTCATTTTTTATAAGTTTTTCTTCCATATGAACTCTTTTACTTATATCTTTAGCTATCAATACACTGAATTCTTCGTTATTCTCAAAAAAAGACATTGAAAATATATCTCCATATACTTCTTTACCATTATAAGTTTTGAGTTTAACTTGTGATAGTGGAAGTTGACTTTTTGAATGATTTAGTTCAGAAAAAATACTTTTATAATCTAATCTTAATGTCGAATCAAAGGTTATTAAGTCGTAAAATTTTTGGCCTATTATTTCTTCTTCATTATCCACATTTAAAAAATATTGTGCTTCTTTATTTGCAAAGATAATTTCTTCATTCTTTCTAATAATGATTATATTTGGGGAATATACCAAAATTTTTCTCATTATACTATTGTTTATTAAGTCACAGCTATTTATTAAATTATTTGCCTTCTCTACTTCTTTATTTTTAAGCTTTTCATCATCCTTTATTTTCTTATTTATAGAATCTATATATTTCCTACTATTATATTGTTCCTCTTCTATTGATGAAATTTTCTGCATAATTATTATAAAAGCATTTTCTTGATTATACTTAACATTGTTAATTCTAAGATTAAAAATCCCTTCATCTCCTGATTTAAATGTTATTTTTTTTGTAACCTTATTTAAAATATTGCTTTTTATTAAGGCATCGTAATTTATAACTACTTCGTCATTACTGTCAATAGTCATAACTTCATATAACAACTTATTTTCTATATCTATAAAGCTATTATATCCCATTAAGTTGCTAGCTGTTGTATTGCAATATAAAAGCTTATCATTCTCACCTAGGACTAGTATAGCATCTGACAAGAATTCAAATAGCTTTATATCTTTGCTTTCTGTTAAAACCATATCCTCTCGGCCCCCACATAGTATTTAAATTATATTACAACTATGAAATATCATATTTTTATAACATATTATATTTTACAATAAAATTAACAATGTACTTAGAAAAATTTTTATCTATTTTTCAACATTTTTTTCGCGATTTATCGAAATTTGTATTATAATAATATTATTAATATTTAAAAAAAGTTAATTTTTAGCCTTAACTTTGTAGTAATATAAAATTAGAATAATAAAATTAGGAGTTTATATTATGAAAAAAAATAAGAATGTAAAAAAAATAATATTTGTAACTTTATCTGTTTTGTTACTATGCTTAGGTGCAGTTTATGTTTATAGCTATTCACTATTAGATAAAATTAAAACTGTAGAATTTACAAATGATAAAAAAGAATTAGGAATAAACACTGAAAAAATTAAACCTAAAAATAGTGATGTTGAAGAAGATGTAGATCATACAGAAGGAATTACTAATATTGCAGTTTTTGGCATTGATAGCAGATCTACAGAAGATAAAGGTCGTTCAGATGCCATTATGATACTTACTGTAGATACAAAGCATAGCAAATTGAAACTTACTTCTTTGATGAGAGATTCTTATGTAAATATAGAAGACCATGGACATGATAAATTAAACCATGCTTATGCTTATGGTGGTCCATTATTAGCTATTAAAACTATCAATCAAAACTTTGGTACGGATATCTCAGATTATATAGCAGTTAATTTTGAATCAGTGGTCGATGTAATAGATTATTTTGGAGGTATTGAGCTTGACGTAACACCTGAAGAAACAAATTTAATAAACCAGTATCAAAGCGATGCTGCTCAAATTACTGGTAAACCAATAGATATTTTATATGATTCTGGTAAAGTTACATTAAGCGGTATGCAGGCATTATCCTATAGTAGAATTAGAGCATTAGGTGATGGGGATTTTTCTAGAACTGAAAGACAAAGAAAAATTTTAGAAACTACTTTAAATAAAGCATTAAAATCTGATATAACTCAACTTCCACAAACTATATCTAGTATTGCACCTATGCTTACTACCAGCTTAACAAAAACTGAAATGATGTCTTTAGGTACTTCTGTATTTAAAACTGGAATAAAATTAGAACAACAGCGTTTTCCTATAGATGGATATTGCAAATCTGAAGTTATAGATGATATATGGTATTTAAAATTTGATGAAGAAGAAACTATAAATCAAATGATTGATTACCTATTCTTTGATATAGCCCCAAAACCTAAAGACCCTTTATTTTAAAAATATTTGAAAAATTATTTTTTTTATTAAGTGTTTATTGGGATATTCACTAATAAAACCGTAGCTAAAAGCTACGGTTTTATTATAGGGTTTATTACTATTAATTAACTATATTTTTTAAATAATTCATAAAATCATCTCTTAAATCATCTCTTTTTAGAGCATATTCTACTGTAGCTTGTAAAAATCCTAACTTATCACCTACATCATACCTTTTTCCTTCAAAAATATAAGCATATATATCTTCTTTAGATATAAGGGTTTTTAATGCATCTGTAAGTTGAATCTCTCCTCCCTTACCTGGCTTTGTATTATCCAAAATTTCAAATATAGCTGGATTTATTATATATCTTCCTAATATAGCCACGTTTGAAGGCGCTTCATCCACTTTAGGCTTTTCAATTAAATCCTCTACTTTATATAGCCTATCAGAAAGTTGTGTTCCTTTAATTATTCCATATTTGTTCGTATCTTCCTTATTAACTTTTTGTACTCCTAAAATTGTACAATTGCGCTTTTCATATTCATCTATAAGTTGCTTTAAGCAAGGTGTTTTGCTGTCCACTACATCATCACCTAAGAGCACTGCAAAAGGTTCATTTTTAACAAAAATTTTAGCGCAAGAAATAGCATGGCCTAATCCTTTCGGCTGTTTTTGCCTTACATAATGTATGTTTACTAAATTGGTTATATCATTAACTAATTTTAGTAAATCTTCTTTTCCGCTATTTTTCAAGTTTAATTCTAATTCAACAGCTCTATCAAAATGATCTTCAATAGATTTTTTGTTATGTCCTGTTATTATAAGTATTTCTTCAATTCCAGCTTCTACTGCTTCTTCTATAATATATTGAATTGTAGGTTTATCAACTATTGGTAACATTTCTTTTGGCATTGCTTTAGTTGCAGGTAAAAATCTAGTTCCTAATCCTGCTGCTGGAATAATAGCTTTTTTAACTTTCATATATAAATCCTCCTAAATCTATACATTCATAATTACTTTAAGAATTGTTAAATTGCCGCTTATATAGTATTTACCTAAAGTGGCTGGTATTAATACAACTTCTCCGCACTCTAGTCTCTCTTCATTATTATTATAAGCTACAATACCTTTTCCTTCTATACAAATGTATACATAAAAGCTTCTCTCACTACTTTCCTCTTGTAAAACTCCATTTATCTCATATTTTTCCACAGAGAAATATTCCATCTCTCCATACTTTGTTTTATTATATCCCTTTAAAATCTCTTTTCTTTCTTTTAAGCGCTCCCCTAATATATTTAAATTTATTACATCTAAAGCTTTATTTATATGAATTTTCCTTCCTCTATTATAATCATATACCCTATATGTTATGTCGCTGCTTTGTTGAATTTCTACTAACACTATCCCACTTCCTATAGCATGAACCAATCCAGCATTGACATAATAAGCTTCTCCTTCTTTTACATTAATCACATTTAAATATTTTTCTAAATTTCCACTGATTATTCCATTTTTAAATTCACCTTTACTACAGGGCTTAGTGCCAAGAATTATATTAGAGCTATTTTCTGCTTTAAGTATATACCATAACTCTGACTTACCATTTTCATTTTCTACAGCTTTAGCATATTCATTATTAGGATGTACCTGTATAGATAAATTATCCTCTGCACTTATAAACTTTATAAGTATAGGGAAATTTTCTAAATGAACATTTTTTCCTAATAACTTTTCTCCTTCAATTTTTATTACCTCTTTTAAAGTTTTCCCTTTATAAAATCCATTTTCTATTATACTCAATCCATTCTTGTGACAGGATAATTCCCAGCTTTCTCCTATGTTTCCTTTAGGAAGATGCTTTTTAAATTTTTCTAGTCCACGTCCTCCCCATATCTTTTCAAAATAAACAGGTTTAAATTTTAGTGGATACATGCCCTCCCCCTTATATATTGCTTACAAATAATAAAATTTTTTTATTTAAAAATTTTAAAATTATCATATTAAACCTACTTTATTTTTCTTTTGATATAATTTTTTCATCATAACTGGTCTTAATTTAAATATTTTCTATAAATTAATAGGGTATTAAACCATATTGGCTTAATACCCTATTAATAATATATTCCCTTATAAAATATAAAATTACTTTATAGACAATTTTCTTTTTAATTCTTTTTCATGACTTAAAATAGCATTTAATTCTCCGCCTAATAAAATTATTATAGAAGTTATGTAAAGCCATATCATCAAAACTATAATAACTCCTATACTACCATAAACAGCAGAATAGTTATTAAAATTATTTACATAATATGAAAATCCCAAACTTGAAATTATCCATCCTATAGTAGTAAAAACTGCTCCTGGTAAAACTTCTATCCACTTTAACTTTCTGCAAGGGATAAAATGATATATAGCTGCAAAAATAAAAGTCATAGATACTAATGAAAATGGATACCTTAATAAATGTACATAATTAAATAAAGCTAATTCCACTCCAAGCCATTTTTTAATTCCCTCACTTATCATTTCACCAAAAACTAAAAAACTCAATATAAATATAATTACAAATACTAGTCCAATCATAAACACTACTGAAATTAAAATTATTTTAAAATAACTTCTTGTTTCTTTTTCTTCATATGCTTTATTAAGTCCATATATTATGGCCCTAAAGGCTCTAGATGCAGTATATAAAGTAAATATAAGCGAAAAAGACAATAATTCACTATTTCTCGTTGATAATATATGTTTTACTGTATTTTCTACTAATACATATGCCTCTGTAGGCATTACAGTTTGAAGTGCAACTAAAACATTATTAGCATCAAGTGAACTATGTCCTAAAAGTGTTAATAAAAATATTAAAAAGGGAAAAAAAGAAAGTAACATATCGTAGGCTAGTTGGGAAGCCAAAGCCGGTACATTATGCTGCTTATACTTTAAAATCATCTTAATTACATAATTAGTAATACACATAACACACTCCTTATCTAGAAAATTAGAACACTATATATAGTATATTTTTATTATAACATTCTTAAATTATTCTTATAGTATAATAAAGACATTTTTATGTTATCATTGTATATAGATCTATGTAAAATTTTTCTTAAAGTTGTATTTTCCTATATATTTACTAAAAATTGATTTATAATTAAATATAAATAGATATAATATTAAATAATTTTTTCACTAGCAATAATTATGACATGCACTGAAGGGAGGGTTTCTATGAGATTAGCTTTAGCACAAATTGATATGGTTTGGGAAGAAAAAGAAAAAAATTTAAAATTATGTGAGGCTTTTATAAGGAAAAGTAAAACTAAGTCTATAGATTTAATTTTATTTCCAGAAATGACCTTAACAGGTTTTACAATGAATGTAGAAGAATTTGGTGAAGATGACAATTTTTCTTTAAATAAGATGAAATTTTATGCCAAAAAATATAATATAGCTATTGGTTTTGGTCACATTGAAAAGTTTTTCTTAGATAATAAAATTATGGGCAAAAATATTTATTCCATAATTTCAAATAATGGTGAAGTTTTAATAAACTATAATAAAATTCATCCTTTTTCTTTTGGTGATGAAAGCCTTCATTATTTATCTGGAGAAGAAATACATACTTGTAATATAAATAATATAGCTATTACTCCTTTTATTTGCTATGATTTAAGATTTCCTGAAATTTTTCAAATAGCATCTAAAAATTCTCATCTTATCACTGTAGCAGCTAATTGGCCTGAAAGCAGAATAGATCATTTTAAAACCTTAATTAAAGCAAGAGCTATTGAAAATCAATGCTACATTGCAGGAGTAAATCGAGTAGGTAAAGGAAATGAATTAACCTATAATGGTTTTTCAATGATAGTTGATCCTTTAGGAAAAGAGATAAACAGCCTTGAGGATACTGAAGGTCTTGTAATTGGAGAAATTGATGAAAAATTTGTAAATGAAGTAAGAAAAAATTTTAAAGTGAAAAATGATAGAAAAGAAGAATTATATTTAAAATTATTTAAAGATATGTTTTAAAGCTAGATATATAAAAATGAAGTATAAAAATAAATTCTTCATTTTTATATACAGCATTTCACAAGGTTTGCAAATATATAACATTAAAATTTTTTTACTAATTATTCTTAACCTTTAATCATATATTTAAATATGAAGCATAAACATGCTTATAAAACTGACTTTAAGTCATAAATATTATAAATTATACATACTTAATTTAATAAACTATAACAAATATTATTTCCTTAGGGGGTATATGTATGGAATTTAAGGATAATTTAGAAAGAAAAGCAAAAGAAGCAGTCTGTAAAACCGCAATAAACTTATTGGATAAAAACCCTGAAAAAAACATAGACAAATTATTTAATATAACTAAAAAAGCAGCCAGAGATGAATTTAGTAAAAAAATCGTAGATGATGTTTACAATATGTATTCTACATCTCCAAGAATTCAAGAATTTATGATGGATATTTTAAAAAATACTAATAAAAACTGTTTAAAAAAATTTTTTACTAATATGATAGGAAATGCTTTATGGTATGGTGTGCCTAAACGTGAAGCTTTAGGTAAAGATAATGATATCAAAATTCCTTTTACAATTTTGATTAGTCCTTCTATGAGATGTAATTTAAAGTGTACAGGTTGTTATGCTGCTAATTACAGTAAAAAGGATGATATTCCTTTTGAAGAAGTTGATAGGCTAGTTAAAGAAGCTAGAGATCTTGGAATATACTATATAGTTATTTTAGGCGGAGAACCTTTCTTCAATGAGTACATGATAGATATTTATAGAAAATATAATGATGTATACTTTATGCCATTTACCAATGGAAGTTTGTTTAATGAAGAGTTAGTAGATACACTTGCTGAACTTGGGAATGTTATGCCTATGCTTTCTCTTGAAGGAGGCAGAGAAAATACCGACGGAAGACGGGGTATTGGTACTTTTGATTCTGTAATGAAAGGTATGGACTTATTAAAAGAAAAAGGAGTACCTTTTGGTGCTTCATCAGCTACTGCCAACAATAACATAGATTCTGTTACTTCAGAAGAATTTATAGATATGCTTATAGAAAAGAATGCTAGAATGATATGGTACTTTATGTTTATGCCTATAGGTAATAATCCAATAGAGGATATGAAATATATGCTTTCTCCAGAACAACGATTAAAACTTGGTGAAAAAACTCGAAGCATAAGAGCAAATAAAAAAATATTCCCTATAGATTTCTTTAACGATGCCCCTTATGTAGGTGGGTGCATTGCTGGAAAATTCTATTGCCATATAAATTCTAAAGAAGATTTGGAACCTTGCATATTCTCTCACTTTGCTACTGACAATGTGAAGAATAAACCCTTATTGGAAGCATTAAAAAATAATTATTTTAAAGAATTAAGAAGAAGACATCCTTATAATAAAAATTTATTATTGCCTTGTCCTATGATAGATAATCCAAAAGAAATTAGAGAAATTGTAGCCATAACTGGTGCTAAACCTACCCATCCTAGTGCAGAAATGATGATTAAAGACAAAGAATTTATGAACAAGCTCGATAAATTAGCAGAGGAATTTAAACCATATGCAGATAAAGCTTTTAAAGAAGAATTTAATAATACAGGAAATTATAACATGTCTAAAGGCTAATGATATAGCTATCAATTATAAATTTAATCTATACAAATTTATAGAACTGTGATATTAAATTATTTAAGCTTGCACTTATGTAATTGAGAATTGGTGATAGACAATGTACAATCAATGATGAAATTATTTTTAAGCAAAATAATTTCTTTAAACAAATTTTCTAACTAGCAACTTTGTGTTGCTAGTTTTTTTGCATGGCGAACAGTGTTCACCAGTTATTGTTTTAACATGTAACATCATCAAATTTTATAACCATAATTATATGGATACAGGTTAAGTTTTCTGGAGAACGCTGTTCTCCGCTACAGTTAGTCAATTTTAAATTTCTCAATTATTACCGAGAAATATACATAATTTTGCATTGTCCATTGTCAATAGTTAATTACCGAAGTTGTGCATTAAATAAAATTTTGTATATTTTATTAAAAAATGTTGATATTGTAAAAATTCATGTTATAATATAATTATTATAACAATTATTACATAATAATTATTATTGTTTGGAGGTTTATATATGGATACTTTAGAAAAAGTTTTAGAAACTCTAAAAACTAATGGAGAACCTATGAAATCTGGAGAAATTGCAGAAAAAGCTGGTATAGAGAAAAAAGATGTTGATAAAGCAATAAAAAAATTAAAAGATGAAGGTAAAATAGAATCTCCAAAGAGATGCTATTATGTTGCTAAATAGTTAATACGTATACTCTCATTTTAATTCACTGGTAATATTTTTATATTATCAGTGTTTTTTTATTATGATTTAATATGAAACTGAAAGATTGTAAATAATTATGTATGTACTGATTTTAATACTATATATAGAATACTTTCTCATTATAATGTATAATTAATTATATTTAACTTACATATAATTGGCAACATGCTGAAAGGAGTATTGTATGGTGACCAGTTTAAAAGATAATCTAAAATATGCAAACGTCAATTTTAAGGAACATTTTATTGAGGAAATCGAAAAAAAATATAGCAAAACTATGAAACTTCAATACATTAATATATTTAAAAATGTTCTAGAACTTGAGGAACATGTATTTAAAAAAGATTTATATGACTTCACCAAAGATGAAATTAAAAATACCTTAAAAGCATTTAATGCAAAAACTTATAATTCTATTACATCTAAATACAGTCTTATAAAAAAATACATAAAATATGCAGAAGAAATGAAAATAAAAAGATGTGTTATGAATTTTTCCATTAAAGCAGACGAGATAAAGGATCTTATATGTAATGAAGATTTAAAAAATAGATATTGTACAAGAACTGAATTGAATAAAGCTTTATCAGAAAAATTAATCAATGGAAGTGATAAAGCAATATTTATTTTATTATTTGAAGGAATTATGGGAAAGGCCTATTTTGACTTATTAAACTTAAAAACTCATCAAATTGACTTAGATAATAAAATAATTAGATTAAAAGATAAGATTGTTAACATTTCTAATTTTACCAAAGAGATTCTTCTTGAGACCATAAATGAAGATATCTATTATAAATATATTGGAGATGTTTGTAATACCAATGAGAGTTATACTTTAGATACAACCAGTCCTTATTTAATAAAATTAAGACCTAAAAGAGATTATGTCTCCCCTCAACCTATGAAAATTGCAGGATTAAAACGTAGGCTGGATGTATTGAAAAATATAATGGAAAAACCTTTGCTTACAGGCCGTACTATTTATTTAAGTGGCTTAGCTGAGCGAATTGTAAAATATGAAATAAGTATAAATAGAAAATTAAATACCAGAGAAATAAGAGAGTTCTTAAGTGATAATAATGAGACCGTTGAAACTGGTGATATGTTACGTATTCTAAAACTAATGAGAGAAAAAATTTTAAAGGATTTAAATTATAAAATGGAAATATCATTTTGTTAAGGTACATGAATTCATCTATTAATACTGCATTAAAATTAAGCATATAATTAAGAGGGAGACTTTCCCTCTTTTATTATTTTTTATTTTTCAACTGCCTCTTAGCTTTAAAAAAGAAATTAGAAATTGTTATTATATAATCTATTTATTATTATATCTATTTATTAGCCTTCCCTGAATTCTATAAGAAATCGGCAATACGATTACTCCTATTAGGTTTATTACAAGCTTATTGCTTTCTGTTAGAAGATTAATATAACTTCCTTTACCTTTACTTGCTGTTAGTATCATCCCTATAATGGTCATAACTACAATAGATATAAAAATTCCTATACAAATCTTAAATACTACTTCACTAAACTTAACAGTAAATGCCTTATCATAATCTTCTACAGTATTATTCTTAAATAACCATATAATTGCTATCCACATTGCTATAATAATTAATAATAAACATATAATATTTAATGGACCTTTCAACATTAATAGTTCTATAAACCTTAATGGTCGAATAAGTAAATATGCAAATATTTCACTTATAAACTTTACTTTATTATAAAGCAAACCTGAAAGCATTATTGGAGTAATTGCGCTATATGGCACCCATACAAAACTTAAAATTAAAGCTAAAATACTATTTCCAACTAAGCCTTGAAATAATAATGCTATAGTTACTACTATAAAAGCTAGAGTTAGCTGAGATAAAAGAAATAAATTTATATCATGAAATGTTATATTAATTGCTTTATATTTTTCCACATCATTAAAGTATGTTAATAATCTTATAGCGTAATCAAATATTAAAGGTATCCATATAGCAGTTAATACTGCTATAATCTTAGTTATTAACATTTGAAGTTTTGATGTAGGAATGGCAGACAGAAATCTCATATTTTTAAATTTGCCCCATCCAAAAGCTGCAGTTATCATAGCTATATATATAGCTGCTAAAGGTATTATCATTGGTTGGCTTATTATATTTTTATAGTGATTATTTGAAGAAAATGATCTTGGAGCAATAATTAAAATAATCATTGAATATACAGTTAGAGCTTTAATATCCTGGAAATATATTGCTTTATTGAAATATTTATTTATCAAGACCTTCACCTCCCATGGTATCTATAAATAATTCCTCAAGACCTAAGCTTACTTCCTCAATATAAGTAGCACCACAATTATTCAGTCTTTGTTCTAATTCTTTAGTGTAATTTTTAACAACTATACTATGAACTCTCCCTATTCTCTTTACCTTAATTACTTCATTCCATGATTCTAAATCTAAAAGTGTATCTTCTTTAAACATGACTTGAAGCTTTTTAATATTTTCCTTCATATTATCTAAAGAACTTGTATATTTAATTTCTCCTTTATTAATTATAGCTATTGAGTCACAAATTCTCTCCAATTCATCTAGATTATGAGATGTAATTAAAATGGTAGTATTTCTTTCTGCTACTTCTTCTAGAATTAAATTTATAAACTGGTTTTTTATCAATGGATCTAATCCTATAGTAGGTTCATCTAAAATTATTATCTTAGGCATTATACTAAAACCTATCATGATAAAGAGAATTTTTTTCATTCCTCTAGAAAGTTTTGAAATTCTATATTTTTCATCTATCTTAAAAATATCATTTAAAGTGTTAAATCTTTCCTTATTAAAATTTTTATAAGCTCTTGAATAAAAACTTATAACATCTTTTACTTTATAATTAGAAAAAATACTATTTTCATCTTCCACAAAAGCTATTTCTTCTTTCATATTAATGTTCTCATAAATATCTTCTCCCATTATCTCTATACTTCCACTATCTGCTTTATAAGCTCCTACTATAGTGTTAATTAAAGTGGTCTTTCCTGAACCATTAGGACCTATAATTCCAAATATACTTCCCTTCTCAATCTTCAAATTTATATTTTTTAAAATTTCTTTATTACCAAGATTCTTATACAGGTTATTTATTTCTATCATTTAAATCCCCCCTAAATTCGTCATAAATATTTTCTAGCATGTCAATTACCGCTTTTTTATCCATTCCCATATAATGAGCTTCTAGTATAGTCTTTTTTAAATTTTCCTTAATTGTTTTTATTTTATCTTCATCTATTTTAGGCTTATAGCTTAAAGATACATATGTACCTTTACCTCTTATAGTTTCTATTATCTTTTCTCTTTCAAGTTCCGAATAAGCTTTACTTACTGTGTTGGGATTAGTAGTAATGATTGAAGCCATTTCTCTTACTGAAGGTAATTTATCTCCTGGTTTAAGAATACCTTTAAATATATTTTCTTTAACTCCATTCACTATTTGTTCGTAAATAGGGATATTGCTTCTACTATCTATATTTATCAATATTTCACCCCCTTCCGTATTATGTGTACTATATCAACTAATACACTTAATACATTCATATTATTATCAATATGATCTTTTGTCAATATAAATTTTTATTATATAGGCATAAATTATATTAAGAGTTAGCTAGATTTATTAAATAAATTAAATATGTTAAAATAAATATAGATATTAATTTTAAGTTTGTGGGTTATTATTATTGTATAAATATAAATTTTATATTTTTCCCATTATATTGGAGCTATAAATTTACCTAAGAAACTTAAATTTAATTAATCTTTAATATTAAATTTATTTTTTATATTACGTAAAAGGATGGGTTTTTTATGGATATTAAGGTTTCTACTGAAGAAAAAGCAGTATTAAAGTCACAAGCTATCTTAGCTCAAAAACAAGAAGGATATTATTCAATGAGAATATTAAGTAATGCAGGTAATTTTACTTCTGAACAATTGTCAGCATTATCAAAAATTTCTTCAAAATATGGGAAAGGCTATTTAGGATTGACAACTAGATTATGTATTGAAATTCCATACATAAAATATGAAGATATAGATATAGTAAAAAAAGAACTTGCAGAAAACAATTTAGTTATTGGAGGTACTGGTAAAAAAGTAAGACCAGTTACAGCATGTAAAGGCACAGTATGCGTTCATGGACAAATAGACACGCAAGCTTTGGCTGGTAAAATACATAATGAGTACTTTGGAAGAGAATTACCTGCAAAGTTCAAAATAGGTGTTGTAGGATGTCCTAATAATTGTGGTAAAGCACAGTTAAATGACATAGGAATAATACCTCATGTGGATATTGAAATTAATGAAAACAATTGTGTTCTATGTGGTAAATGTATTAAAGTATGTAAAGATGGAGCTTTAGTAAAAGAAAATAAGAAATTAGTTTATAAAGAAGAACTATGTGTCCACTGTGGTAAATGTGCAACTGCCTGTGGTCTTGGAGCTATCAAAAAGAAGTCTGAAGGATTAAAGCTATATATAGGCGGAAGATTTGGAAGAAAAGCTAAAATGGGTAAACCATTAAATAAATTATTTAAAGAAGAAGAAATACTTCCAATGCTAGATAAAATTATGACTTATTACAATGAAAATGCTAATCCACTTGAAAGACTTGCTTCAATGATAGAGAGAATAGGATTTGATGAAGTGGAAAAAAACTTATTATAAAAGCTTAAAAATTTATATTTTAAATAAGATTGGTATAATTAAAAACATTTTAAAGAGATATTCTTAAAATCAGAATATCTCTTTAAAATTTAACTATCAATATTATTTACCATGCAAAATCTTTATGAAATTATTTTATGCAATATTTAATTTTTATACTAACACGTTAATTGAATATTACATTATGCAATATTTCTATTCCTTTTTCAATATCTTTAAAGTTTGCCATTTCTGCTATACTGTTTTTGTATCTAACAGGAATGGAAATTACTCCTGTTTTTATTCCATTTGTCTCTTTATGAATTCTTCCACCATCTGTGCCTTTCTCACTAAATACGTATTGAGGTTCAATATTAGCTTTTTGGAAAGCATTTTCAAGCATTTCTTTTATTTCATGATGTACTATTAAATTTTTATCAAAGACATGAAGTCCTGGACCATTTCCTAATTTAAATCTTCCTTTTCCACCTAAATCATCACTAGCTGCTTCAGTATCTACAACTATACAATACATAGGGTCTATAGCATATGCTGCTGCTCTTGCGCCTCTGCCCTCTAACATATTTTGAGTAGAGAATACAAAAGAAAACTCTTTATTTAAACTATCCAGTTTTTCTCTATTTTTAGATAATCTTTCTATTATTTTTAATAGCATATAACATCCAATTCTATTATCCAAGGCTGGTGATGCTATGTTTTCTCCTATTTCTGCTATTTCACCTTTAAATACTGCTACATCCCCTTCTTTTATTTTCTTTAGTGCCTCTTCTCTGCTATTTACTCCTAAATCTATATAGATATCATCTATTTCTGGTGACTTTTTATTACTACAAGCTCTTCCTATAGTTCCATTTTCAAAAACTACTAAACTGTCAACTATATTGGAAATTTTAACTTCTCCTAAATTTCCAACCTTAACAAAACCTTTATCATCAATAACTGTTACAATCAATCCTATTGTGTCCATATGAGAAACAAACATAAGTTTATCTTCTTCATTTTCTACTTTTGCACCTATCTTAACTATAACATTGTCCATTTTATCAACTTCATAATTTATATTTAACTCATTTAATTTATCAAAAATCACATTTCTTACGCCTTCTTCATGAGAACTTGTGCCAAAAGCTTTTATTAGTTTTTCTAATAATATGTCCATAAACTTCCCCTCCTACAATGTTTTTAAGTATTCTTTTAATAATTTTAAAGTATTTATATAATCCTCCTGAGAGGCAACAGATACTGATGAGTGAATATACCTGCAAGGAACTGAAATAGTAGCAATTTTTGAAACTCCCTGACCTACTGTGTGAATTACTCCTGCATCATTTCCTCCAGCTATTGCTCTTCTCCTTTGATAAAGAATATTTTTTTCATCTCCTATTTTCATAATTTCATCTGCAAGTTTACTATGAAAAATACTTGTTTTATCCATTATAGAAATAGCAGGTCCTTTTCCTATTTCTGTAGCTCTTAAATCCTTTGAAATATTAGGCATATCTGCGCATATAGTTCCCTCTAACACTATTGCAACATCTGGTTGTACATTAAAAGCTGAGATATATGCTCCTCTTTCTCCTACTTCTTCTTGAACATTAAATACTCCGTAAATATCTCCATTATAATTTTCTTTCAAGGCTTGAATTAGTACTAAACATCCTATTCTATCATCAAAAGCTTTTCCTTTAAGCAGTTTATCTCCAAAGTGGTCATATTTAGTATCAAATACTGCATATTCTCCAAGTTCAACTAATTTTTTTGCTTCTTCTTTATCCTTAGCACCAATATCAATGCAGCAATCATCATATCCTAAAGGTTTTTCCCTCTCCTCTTTTGATTGAAGATGTATTGGCTTTGCCCCTATAACTCCTGTCAATTTATTATCGCCAATTAATATTGCTTTAGCAGGAATAACATTAGTACTAATTCCACCTAAAGCTCTAAATTTTAAAGTACCATCATCATTATATCCAGTAATAATAAATCCCACTTCATCCATATGAGCAGCTATCATTACCTTTTTTCCTTCACCCTTTTTGTGTGCTACAATATTACCCATTTTGTCTACTTTTATTTCATCTACATAAGGTTCTATTTCCTTTTTTATAATTTCTCTAACTTGACCTTCATAACCTGAGGGGCCTGGAGCAGAACATAATTTATCTAGTAATTCACCTTTTTTTAGTTCCTCTGTTAGAAACATAGTATTCCCTCCAAATCTTCATATTTTAACTTTTCTATTAATTTTGCTAAAAGTCTTCCTGTATTTTTAATATCATTCATATTTATAACTTCCACAGAAGTATGCATATATCTTTGAGGAATTGAAAAAAGTAAAGTTGGGATACCATCAGCAGTTACTTGTATATCCCAAGCATCTGTACCTGTACTTCCAGGACATACTTCAAATTGATAAGGTATATTATATTCCTTTGCTATTGATATAAGGTGCTTTCTTAATCTTGGGTGTATATTAGGTCCAACGGTAATCATAGGACCATCTCCTAAATTAACTCCACACCCAGCATCACCAAGCTTACTATCATCAAATCCAACATCTATTGCAATTCCTATATCTGGTCTTATACCAAAACTAGCCGTCTTAGCCCCTCTATGTCCAACCTCTTCTTGTGCTGAAGCAACAAAATAAACATCTAAATCATGATTTACATTTTTAAGTTCCTTTGCACAAGTGTAAAGTGCAACTATTGACGCTCTATCATCACTTGCCTTTGAAGCAATATTATCATTTAATAATTCTCTAATTTCCCTTTTTAATGTCACAAAATCTCCTGGTTTAACTATCTTCTTTAGTTCTTCCTCTGAAAGTCCTGTATCAATTCTAAGGCTATCAATGGTAACAGCTTTTTTTCTGTCATCTTCTTTCATCAAATGAGGTGGCTTTACTCCAATTATCCCCAATACTTCTTTTTCTCCATGAACTATAACCTCTTGAGAAACCAATACTTTTGGATCAATGCCATTCCCTTTAAATTCTAAAAATCCATTGCTATCAATAGCTGTAACCACCATAAATATCTCGTCAGCATGAGCCATAAGCATTATTTTCCCTTTTCCATTACCCTTCTTGTGGATAATAGTATTGTTTAAATTGTCTAAAGTAACCTGCCCAAATTCTGAAAAAGCTTCTTTTATATTTTCAAACAACCAATGCTCTCTCCCACTAGGACCATGTCCTTCACATAAGCTCTTTAAAAGCTTCTTTTCATCCATACCTTTAACTCCCTTCCTTTTTTTGCCGAATTATCTAATAATATCTTATCAAATCAAAAGAGTATTTACAAATGTATTATAATTATACCTTTGCAAATACTCTTTTTAATATTATTACCTATATAAAAGTCCTATAGCAGCTATACCTAGTATTATTAAAAATACCCTTATTAAACATACTATAACTGCTATTATTATTGGCAATGTTAAATTTGTACCGCCTTTTGATCTCATCATTTCATATTGTCTATTTAAATCGCCAGTAATACTCTTAATTTCAATAATCTTTTTTCGAGTTTCCTCTAAGTAAAGTTTATTTCCAAACATGCCTGTTAATATACCTAATATAAGCCATGAAAAAGGTACTCCACTTAAAGTGGCTGCCATAGAAACAACCATCATAAGAACTCCCCATACATACATTTTTCTATATAATAACCATAAAGATCCTAAGAAAAATGATGCCCAATTCCAACTAACACTTTTATTAGTTTTATTAATTAAGCTCCATTTTTCTATATAATAATTTGTATTATTTTCACCAATAAAAATTCTTAATTCCTCTTCCGATACTCTATTAGAATTATATCCAAAATTATTATTCATATTAGCTGAATAATTATAACTATTTTCACCCTTAAAATATGAAATTTCATTATTTCCATTATTACTTAAATTTTCTTTTCCACAATTAGGGCAAAATTTTGCATCCTGCTGAATCTCTTTTCCACAATGTGAACAGTTCATAATTCTCCTCCTTTCCTAAAAAATCCAAAATTACATTGATCAACCAAATTATTATATCATATTCATGATCTTGATTAATATACCTATATTACAATGTGAAAACTTAATATATACTCTGAAAATAAATTAATAAAGATTAACAGGCACTCGCCCTATCTCTCCATAACTCTCCATAAGTGATACCCGTATTACCTTTTTGGGATTTCTACTTTCCCTAACTCGGTCTATCACGCCATATCACGCCGTAAGTTTAGTATTACGATAGTATAAAGAAAGAGCCTTGGCTGTTTGTTTCAGTCAAGACTCTTTTTTTCATCTATTTCTTTAAGGCGATTAAGCCATTTTGTAATTGTACCTGTTTCAAAAAAGTATAGTAACGCACCCTCTGAAAACCTATCTGCTCGAATTGCACCCATAAGCAAGGCTGTAATACATTTTCCGTCCAAAGTAGAAGTATCAACTTCGCTCATGGAAACAATACTCCATTCGATTCCGTTTTCAAACAGAATATCATTGTAGCTGTAAAGGCCGTATTCTTGGTGTTCATCAGCGAAAGTGTAAACATCATCTATAAAGTGTCTCGCCATTCTGGAATAAGTTACATAGGGCATTTGTATAGGGCTCTCAATCGTTCCTTTGCTTTTGCTATCAACTACCCACTTTCCAAAATTATCAGCTTCAAGAATAGGCAAATATGCGGTTAACTTTGTGTAGGTATTCATTTTCCACCACCCCTTTAATAAGATACCACTAAATAAATGAATGTGTAATTTCGTCAATGCGTTTTTCTATAAGGTAGCAACTCATATCACGATTTTCTGGACAACCCCTCGTTTGAAAAATAGCTTTGCTTGAATCAAAGCCAAACCCAAACATTTTATCATCTTTTGTTGGGTCACGCCTTTGTTTAACCTCTGACATAAATTGCAACATTTCTTTATTCGTAAATGCGAGCATTATCGTGTCCCATTTAGTGCTTTTTGCACGTGCATTTTTAACATCATCAGAGTACTTTGCATATATCCCAACCAGTATATACCAGTTTGCGTTTTGCTGAACAGGGAACCTATTAAACCACAAGTAGAATGGATAGCCAGAATCTTCCTTGTCATTATAATATGTCCTGGACATTTTAACTTGAATAGTGTTGACCTTGTTGCACCCATTGTCATAGCGATATAGCAATAAGTCAATACCTTTTTCCTGTGCCGAAGCAGGAATAAAAACAGAAGTACCTTTTATTTTCTTTGATAGATAATCTGCGACTGCAAACTCTCCATACTGCATTGTAAAAATTGGTTGCAAATTTCATCACCTCATCTATATGGACTGTAAGAGTTCTATAAACTCTGCTCTTACATTTTAATAGATGTGATGTAATAATTCAATGCAAATGTGAATTATAAATATAACTCAATATTGTGTCATAGTTTTGTGCCTGTTGTCAACTCTATACTGTAACTAAAATCAATGGAGGAATTGCATTATGGAGAAATTTATCGTAACACCAAAAGAAGATAAATCTGTCACCATGACGATACGCATAGATAGAGCCTTGCAAGAGGAATATAACGATTTAGCAGCTAAAACGAATCGTTCTCGTAATGAACTAATCAGCATGGCTTTGCAATATGCCCTTGACCACATGGAATTGAAAGATGAATGATGACTAAATGAGAGCCTTTGGATTTTTTCCTCTGGCTCTCAATTATTTATGCGTTCAATCGCAAGAACTCATTTACCTTTGTTGCTACTTCCTCTTGCTGTTCCTCAAAGCTATGAGCATAGATGTTCATTGTAGTGGAACAGGTTGAATGTCCTAATGTCTTTGATATTTCAATGATGTTGACTTCCAGATAATTAAGCAAGGTAGCACATGAATGTCTCAACCCATGAAGCGGAATAATCGGTAATTCCTCTAATCCCTTAGCCTTTGCTTTATCTGGATTATTCTGCACCCATTCATTATAGCGGTGTAAATGCTTTGTGAAATACTGATAAGGTGTTGTATGCCCCATAAGTTTTCCGTCTGCTTGAATGAACAGATTACCGCCATTGCTCAAATCGCCTTGCCATGCAGTACCATGACTAAATCGTGTTTGCATATACTCAAAGTGATACTGCTTCAAAAGTGGGATTATATCATCTGGGATAGATACCTTTCTGACAGACTTCTTTGTCTTAGGCTCTTTATAATCAAATCCGTTTTCCGTCATACCCACAGACTTTGAAATAGAGATTTTCTTTTCCTTAAAGTCAATGTCATTCCAGTGCAAAGCAAGTGTTTCGCCTTTTCTGAATCCACAGAACAATGAGAGAGTAAAGAACACTTTGTATTGTGTCGGTACTGTGTAGGACTCCACATAATCGTTCACATAATAAGGCTTTCCTGTATCGTCAATTCGTTTGTGGCCTTTATAGGTTACCTCGTATGACATATCCAGAGATTTCATAAACATCAATGCTTGCTTTGGAGTAAAGAACTTTAAGCCCTCGTCCTCGTCTTTTCTCTTTGGTTTTTGTGCGTCTTGGCAAGGATTGTTCTCAATCATGCTGTAACGCTTGGCTGTCTTAAAAATCAGATTCAACACATTAGCAAATCTCTTTATGGTACCTGTTGCATAGTCATCAACCAGAGTTCTATAAAATGCTTCAATGTGTGGCGTTTTGATATGAGCTACCTTATATCCCTTAAAGTAGGGAATGATTCGGCTTTCTAATGCCTGTTTATATCCTGCATAAGTACCATAAGCAATGTTATCTTTAACACTCTCAAGCCATTTGTATGCAAAATCTTCAAATGATATAAATGATAATATAGAAATGTAAGAAAATGATCATTTAAGAATGTACTAATTATGACTATGTATAGTATAATTAC
>NZ_JACSQB010000119.1 GCF_014836835.1 Clostridium faecium
CGTTTTAAGGGATTCGAACCCCTGGCCCACGCCTTAGAAGGGCGTTGCTCTATCCAGCTGAGCTAAAAACGCATATTAGTGTTTTGACACTTTGGAGCGGGTGAAGGGAATCGAACCCTCGTAACTAGCTTGGAAGGCTAGCACTCTACCATTGAGTTACACCCGCATATTAAGCTTTAAATAAATTGGTCGGGGTGACAGGGATTGAACCTGCGACCTCATGGTCCCAAACCACGCGCGCTCCCATCTGCGCCACACCCCGGAAAATCACTTTATATCCGTCTGTTAACCTGTCATTTATCTCCTGACGACACTGATTATTCTACAACATTTATTTTTATAAGTCAACACCTTTTTGAAACTTTTTATAAAAATTTAGGTAATTTTTTTAGCAAATCTTGCTAACATTTGAAAAATAATAAGAGAGTTTTTCCCTATATTTCAACAATCTGTGGTTTAATATTATTATCCTCTATGTCAATAATGCATACAGTTTTAATTCTATTTCTTGGATATGATGGACTACCTGGATTTATAAACCATATTCCCTCTTCATATTCTACCTTTGATATATGTGAGTGTCCATATAATACTATATTAGCCCCCACTTCCATAGCTTTATATCTTAGTTTAAAAATATTTATTTTAACACCATATTTGTCACCATGTGTTAAAAATATAGTATTATTGCCTATTTTTTCTATTCTTTCTTCACAAATATTACTGTAAAAGTCACAGTTACCTCTTACAGCTATAACCTTTCCGTCATATATTTCTTCAATATACTCTATATCATTGGTATAATCACCTAAGTGGAATATTACATCACAATCTTTTAAAACCTTCATGGCATTTTCTATCCCTTTTGTGCTCCCATGAGTGTCACTTATTACGCCTAGTTTCAATATACATTCCTCCTACTGCAATACTAAAATTATAAGACAATAGTATAATACTATAGACGTAAAAAATCAATACATTTAATTGAAAATTGACGACTGACAATGAACAATTTTAGTGCATTATGAATTATCCATTGATAAAGTTCTCCCTATCAAACTACCAAATTCATTGCTAGTAAAAATCTATTAAAGAATCTATTCCAACCATAATTGTCAATTGTCCATCGTCACTCTCCATTGTTTAATCTATATATTTAATTAATTCCTTTTTTAAATTTTCTAAAGCTCTTCCTCTATGGCTCATAGAATTTTTTACTTGGGAACTTACTTCAGCAAAAGTTTTTCCTAAGCTCTCTACGTAAAACAATGGATCATATCCAAAAGCATCTTTTATTTCTATGTACTGTTCTTTAATTTTTCCTTCTACTTTGCCCTCAACTTTTATTATATTTTCATCATCTACAATTAAAACCATGTTACAAACAAATGCAGCAGTTCTATTTTCAAAGCTGACACCTTTAAGCTCATTTATAAGTTTTTTGTTATTTGCTATATCATTACCATGTTCTCCGCTATATCTTGCTGAATATACTCCTGGTGCGCCACTTAAAGCGTCTACCATAAGTCCTGAGTCATCTGCTAATACCATATCCTCTTTGCATATATTATGTATAGCCTTAGCTTTTATCATCGCATTTTCCATAAATGTAGTACCATTTTCTTCAACATCAATATCTATTCCAGCTTCTTTTAAACTTAAAATTTCTAATGAAAAATCTTTAAGCATTTCTTTTATCTCTTGTATTTTATGATTATTGTTACTTGCTATTATTAATCTTTTCATTTCTTCCTCCATATGACTAAAATATTTTAAAAAGCTCATCTCTTTCTGGCGGAGCTACTTCTATTTCAGTTCCATTGTCAACTAATATTCCTTTTTCCTCTGTAATAGTTCCTACAATAGAAGCCTCTATCCCTTTTTCATTTAATTTATTTATTAATTCTTCTCCATTTTTAGTTGTTATTAACATGCTCCCTGAAGATATAAATTTTAATGGATCTATTTTAAACTCATCACAAAGTTTTTTAGTAATGTTAGAAATAGGCATTTTTTCTTTATAAACTTTAAATCCTACATTACTAGCTTTTGCCATTTCCCATAGTGCTCCAAGTGCTCCACCTTCAGTAATATCATGCATAGAATTTACAGGATGCTCTCCTGCAATTTTTCCTTCTTTTACAACACTTATATTTTCAACATAAGATTTTGCTATATTTATCTCTTCTTCTGTAAGTATTTTTTTACATTCATCATAAAAATCATTGACTAAAATTGATGTACCTTCTAAACATAATTTTTTAGTTATTATTATAGTGTCCCCTATTTTAGCACCTGAAGTAGAGATAGCACTGTTCTTTTTTCCTTTACCTATTGCAGTACAAGACACTATAATTTTATTTACTGCTTCTGTAACTTCTGTATGTCCCCCTAATATTTCAACATTTAACTTTTTTGTTTCCTCATCAATTTCATTCATTATATTTTTTATATCCTCTAAAGTAGAAGTAGGCGGTGCTAAAATTGTTACAAGTATTCCTATAGGTTCAACTCCACAAGAAGCAATATCATTACAATTTATATGTACTGCAATTTTCCCTATATTTTCATCTGCTCCTGTTACTGGATCAGTAGAAAGGATACATTCAAAGTCACCATATTCAATAACTGAACAATCTTCGCCAATTCCATTTCTAACTCTGACCTCATCTCTTTTCACACTTTTATTTTTGTCAATAATGTATTTTAAATCATCCCAGTTTAGCTTTCCAACTTCCATTTTTATTCTCCTTTAAATTTTTCTAATGTAAATAGTTAGCACATTTTCCCATTTACCATCATATTATTAAATATAATCAATATTATGGTGGTGTTACGTTGAAATATATAGGACCATTTTTACGAATCAACATTTTAGATAACGAAAACATAAAAAGTCAACTTTTTTACTTATCTAAAGAATCTATAGCACACATAGTTTTAAGCTCCAATTGTGGAATTATTTCACCAAATGATCATTTGAGAAATAAAATATTGCCTACAAATGATAATAGCATAAACCATGGAAATTCTCCACTACTAAGCCTATATAAAAAAGCTGATGGAAGATTAATAAATGAGAATGATAAACTTAAGTGGAATGATAAAAAATTTAAAAGAGAAATAAATATAGCTTCTAATGCCTATATGACTTTAGGGCTTTTAGAGCTAGCAGATTATTATAGCAACTTTATAGATATTGACGATGATAAATACTCATTGAAAACTTATTATTTAGATTTGGCAAAGGAACAACTAGAATTTTATGCTTTAAACTGCAGAAACAACGAAGGAGTTTTTGTTGATAAAGTAGATACTTCTGAACCTTTACTTGGACAATATAATCTTCATGATAAAGAGAATAAATTTAAATTTTCTAATCAAGCATTACTTATGACTGCATATTATAAATGTTCTACCTATGATAAAATTAGTGAAAATAATCAATTTAAAAACTTTGCTTTAGATATACTTAATATGTTTGAGCAATTTAAAGAGGAAATTTATAATGTGTCTCATGATGAATTAGTGAAAATTTGTTTTGCTTTTAATATTTTCTATAAGTATTCTAAATTAGATAATGCATTAGTTTTATTACTAGATTTTTCAGAGCTTATGATGGAAAATTTTAAGCACATTCCTATTTCAGCATTAAAAGAAAATTTGGCTACTACATGCTTGCTTTATATAAACTGCATGATTTTATACAAAACTACAGGTATTAGAAAATTTAAGGATGAAAGTGAAAAGGCATATTCTCTATTAGAAAATCTTTACCAAAATGACAATGGTATTTTTATAAAAGATTTTCAAGAGAAAGAAAATAAATTTGCTTCAGATGAGATAATACTGTATTTATGTGCCATGATGCTTCATTATGATATAGAAAAAGAAGAAAATGAAGATCCTGATAATTCAATAATTTATAATATATACAAAAATCAAGTAATTGGTTCAGGTTTGATTTTAAGCTGGCCTGAAGCGCCTACTTTAGATGATGTAGAAAGATATAAAAATTTTTCATCCAAAGCAGAAGATTTGCTTCAAGATGAATTTTTTAGAATGTCATCAATGTCTACACCAGAAAACAGTGAGTTAGCACCAATTTTTGCAAAATATGTGACCTATAGTAATAAAAAACAAACTTTCAAACCTAGCAAACCAAGTTTTGATGCTTATAGAAACATGTTTATTTTCTATGTCATTTTATTTCTTAAAACTCTATAAAATTTTATAGCTTTGCAAGTTTAAATCTTTATATTAAACTTGCAAAGCTATTTTATAGATGCATCATTTTTAAACTTTCTCTGTACATGAATTATTTTCCCTCTAATTTTTCTTCTTCAAGCATTATATTATCAAATATTATATTTCCATCTCTGGTCATCTGTATTCCACCAATATATGGTTTTCTACAAACCACTGTATTTAAATTATATATAGGTACAGATGGCAAATGCTCACTTAAAATCTTTTCGCAGTCTGCATATATCTTTCTTCTTTCTTCTAAATTTGGTTCATTTTTTGCTTTATTTAATAAGCTATCATATTCATTATTAGAAAATCCATAATTGTTTTCTTCTGAAGTATTGCTCCACAATTGAAAATACGACATCTCATCATCTTCATTGAAAGAATGAATATATAATATCATATCATATTTGCCTTCTTTTATAATTTTTTCTCTATCTGCCTTTTCGTAAGGTACTATTTTTATATTTATGGATAAATCATCTTCAAGATCTTTTACTATATCCTCTGCAATTCTTTTCTCAAGGGAATTATTTTCATAAAATAATTTTAAAACTACATCTTCAGAATAATTACTAGCAGATAAAAATTTTTCACCTAAAGATTTGTTACCATAAGTATCAAAAATTTTCTCCTTACCAGCTCCATAAGAAGATGCAGCTACTGCAAAATCCCTTGATATTTGTTGTGCAAAATAATCTTTAGATATAGAGCTGTTTATTGCATTTCTAAAATTTATATCTTTAGATACTCCTTTGTGTTTTAAATTAAAATTAAGATAAACACTTGTATTTCCAGGGAACCCTTCCAGCTTATTTTCCTCTGTTAACCTTAGTGATTCATTAATAGGAGGATTTATGAAAATATCTATTTTCTCTTCTTCTCCTGTTTCAAAATAAGCTAGTGCTTTCTCATTGTCATCTATAAAGGTAATTGATATTTTTTCATCAGTAACTTCTTTGCTATTATAGTAATTAGAGTTTTTTTCTATAATAATATTCCCATTATCCAACATATCTTTTATAATGAAAGGTCCACTATACAAAATGTTATTGTATATATCTTTATAATCATCTTTTAAATCTTTATAATCTCTAAGTCCCATAACAGGATTAGATAAAAGATTTAACAAATCATTAGATGGTTTATTTAACCTAATACATAGTGTATTATCATCTTTAGAAGTTATAGCAACTTTAGAAAAAGGTATTTTCCCCTCTCTAAAATCTTTAACACCAAAAATTATATCAAATTTTTCACTGTAAATATTCTTTTCATCTTGAAGAAAACTTTCAAAGAACTTTACAAATTCCTCAGCATTTATAGGCTTACCATTACTATACTTAGCCTTTTGTCTTATTTTAAAATTATATTCTATTTTATCTTCACTTATCTCATAGCTCTCTGCTAATGCTGGTTTTATATCCCCATTGATGTCTTTTTTAACCACTCCTTCAAATAGAGCTAATAACAAATCTTTTTCCCTTATATCTTTAGAATCTGTCATAACTAAATTCATAGGTGCCTTTTCCATATTATAAACAATATAGTTTTTTTCTTCGTTTTTTGTTAATAGCTTATCTGAATCTTCAATTGAAATAGAAAATATACAAATTATTGCTAAAAATATTGCCAATATTAATTTCTTCATTTATTATCATTCCTCAATATAATATTTCATCTATTAATTATTTACAAATTACATATATTAATTCATATAATAAAAATTTATAGCATAAAAATACTAAATAGAGTAAATATGTGATATAATACTAAATAATAAAAAGTTAAAAATCATAATTGGTATTAAATGATGTTTATATAAACCGTTAGTTCACTGGAGGTAAGATAATGTTAACATTATTACTTGAAATTTTAGGAGTAATTGCCCTTTTCACCTTTATACTTTTAGGAATATGGAGTTTTGTAATTTATAATCAATTTTTTCATCAAACAAGGTATAGAAATTATCTTTTAGAAAAGCTCTCTCACAATATTTATAGATTAACAAAGGCTATTGAAAATAGTAATATGATTACTAATTATGATGAAGAAAAGGTTATATCAGAAGAAAATATTTCAGAAAAAGAGAATTTATGTGATGATATTAAAAAAAGTGTATAATACCAACTAAAGCGTTAATCAAAAGATTAACGCTTTAGTTTTATGAATAACATTTTATAGTTTTTTATTATAATCCATTTATGATTTTATTAAATTCTTCTTCATTTAATATTTTAACTCCCAGTTCTAATGCCTTATTATACTTAGAGCCAGGTTCTTTACCAACTAAAACATAATCAGTCTTTTTACTTACACTGCTAGATATTCTTGCACCTAGTTCTTCTAATTTTTCTTTAATTTCATTCCTTGAATAGTTTTCTAAGGTTCCTGTAACTACCACAGTTTTATCTGTAAAAGGATTTTCTTTTATCTCTATCTCCTCATAATGTGGTTTAACTCCTAATTGAAATAGCTCTTTAATATTTTCTATAACCTCATCCAACTTAAAAAAATCTATAATACTTTTTGCTACAATGTCTCCAATCTCAGGAATGTTAATTAAAGATTCGAAGGAAGAATTGATTAAATTTTCCATTGATTTATATTCATTTGCTAAATCTTTTGCAGTCTTTTTTCCTACATTAGGAATCCCTAAAGCATATATAAATGAAGCCAGCTCACAATTCTTGCTTTTTTCTAAGGCATCAATTAAATTTTGAGATTTTTTTTCTCCAAACTTTTCTAATTGTAAAAGTTCCTCTTTTTTAATTTTATATAAATCTGGAATAGATTTTATATTTAACTTTTCAAATAATGCTTCTGCAGTTTTTTCACTAAATCCTTCTATATTCATAGCTTCTCTGCCAGCATAATGAACTATACTTTTTACCATTTGTGGCTTACATGAAAGTGTATTTTCACAAAAATAATGCACTCCATTTTGAATTAATTTAGTTCCACAACTTGGACATACCTCAGGTGGTTCTATTGGAGAAGAGTTTTCTATAGTGCTTTCCACTACTCCCATAATTTCTGGAATAACATCATTTGAACGACGTACAAACACGTCACAGCCTAATTTAACACCTTTTCTGTTAATATCATCCATATTATTAAGTGTAGCTCTTTTTACAGTGACACCACCTAATTCTACAGGTTCTAATATAGCTGTAGGTGTAACTCTTCCACTTCTTCCAACATTCCACTCCACAGATAGAATTTTAGATGTTGCCTCTGCTGCTTCAAATTTGTAGGCAATTGCCCATTTAGGAAACTTTACTGTATATCCTAAAATCTCACGAGTTTTCATATCATTTATGGCAATAACTGCTCCATCTATATCATAATTCAACTCACTGCGTATACTTTCTATATAATTTATCTCATTTTCTAATTCTTCAATAGTAGTACATATCTTAAAATAAGAATCTACAGGAAGTCCTTTTTCTATAATAAAATTTATCATTTCTTCGTAAGTTTCAAAAGACTTTCCTTCCTTATATGGTATATCATAAAAGAAAGCTGATAAATTTCTTTTTGCTGTTTCTTTTACATTTAAATTTCTTAAAGCCCCTGCAGCACCATTTCTCAAGTTTTTAAGTGGTATTTCTGCAGTAGCATTATATTTTTCAAAAGCTTCTTTGGTCATTATAGCCTCTCCACGAATTTCAATTACATTATTATTATCAATTTTAAGTGGTATGGTCTTTATAGTTTTAACTTGTGCAGTGATATCTTCTCCTATTTCCCCAGTACCTCTTGACGCTGCAGTAGATAATATTCCATTTTCATCATAGGTTAAATTTATAGAAAGTCCATCAAACTTTTTAGTTACTATATAGCTGGGATTTGGCAGCTTATCCTCATGGCTATTGTTATATTCCTTTATTGCCTTTAAATTTCTATTATGAAACTCTATAATTCCTTGCATACTTTGAGCTTTATCTAAGCTCCATAATCGTCCTTTATGAATATATTTTTTAAATTCAGGCAGTACTATATCTCCAACTCTTTGAGTTGGAGAATGTGGTAGTACCTCATCTAATTCTTTTTCTAAATCAACTAATTCGTCATATAATTTATCATATTCTTTATCCGATACTGAAGGTTTATCTAAAACATAATATTCATATGCATATTTATTAAGCTCTTCAACTAATGAAATCATTTTTTCCCTATTATTCATCATAAAACTTCCTTTCAGTTATTAGTCATCTTTTATTTAAGAGACTTTAAAGAAATTCCAATGGTGATTTAGTAAGCATTAACTTTTTAATTCCCATATTATCAAAAGCAACAGTTAATAAAGTATCTTCTCCACTGCCTGTGACAGAAATTATTGTTCCCATCCCAAATTTATCATGTTTAACTTTTCTTCCAGGTGTGGCCTCAGATAAATCTGTATGTTCACTTCCATTTATAATAAAATTGGCTGATTTTGTTATAGAGTTTTTAACTCTTTCCATTTCCATTCCTCTTAATGAATGAGGGTTTACTTCTGAAGTATTTCTAGCCTTACTTTTAAAAGTTTTTACACCTCTTGCCTTTTCTCCGCCAACTACTTCTTTAAGACTTTGAGGGATTTCTGACACAAAATCTGATACTGGATAACTTACTGTTCTTCCAAAAACCATACGAGTTTCTGCAGAAGATATATATAAATTTTCTTTAGCACGGGTTATAGCAACATAACAAAGTCTTCTTGACTCCTCCATTTCATGAAAACTATTTAAAGAACTCATCCCTGGGAAAATTCCATTTTCCATACCAACTAAAAATACAGTAGGAAATTCAAGTCCTTTTGCACTATGCACTGTCATCATTACAGCCACATCTTCTTTTTCTTCCAAATTATCTATATCTGAAACAAGAGTAACTTTTTCTAAAAATGCTGATAAAGACTTATCCTCACTAGTCTTTTCAAATTCTACTGCATCAGAAACTAACTCTTTTAAGTTTTCAATTCTGCTTTCATCTTCTGTAGTCTTAGATTTTTTAAGCATATCCATATAGCCACTTTCATCTAAAATTGCCATAATAAGCTCAGAAACAGACATATGATCAGCTCTTGCTATAAAGCTATTAATAAGACTTACAAATTTGTTTATAGATGTCACTGCCCTTGGTGTTAACCCAGGTATCATATCTGCATCTAAAAGGATATTGTATAAACAGTCCTCTTGATCATTTGCTACTTCTTGGATTTTTCCTACAGTGGTATCCCCTATACTTCTTTTAGGTTCATTTATAATTCTTCTTAAACTTATATCATCTAATGGATTATTTATAAGTTTTAAATAAGCCATTATATCCTTAATTTCTTTTCTATCATAGAACTTTAATCCACCTACAATTTTATAAGGAATATCTTGTTTCCTAAAAGCTTCCTCTAGTATACGGGATTGTGAGTTCATTCTATAAAGTATAGCAAAATCTTTAAAAGTAGCATTTTTCTCTCTCATAAGCCTTTTAATTTCACTGGCAACAAAATTTCCTTCATCCATATCATTAAAAGCTCTATAAATTTTAAGTTTCTCTCCTGATTCACTTTCTGTTCTCAGTACTTTTTCTTTTCTTTGAGCATTATTTTTAATTACCATATTGGCTGCAGTTAAAATATTTCCTTTAGAACGATAGTTTTGTTCTAGCTTAATAATCTTTGTATTTGGATAGTCCTTTTCAAAATCTAAAATATTTCTAATATCTGCACCTCTCCATTGATAAATACATTGATCATCGTCTCCTACAACGCAGATATTCTCCATTTCATTTACTAAGAGCTTAACAAGTTCATATTGAGCCCTGTTAGTATCCTGATATTCATCAACCATTATATACTTAAATTTTCTTTGATAGAATTCTCTTACATCAGGATGGTTTATTAAAATTTCTACAGTCTTAAATATTAAATCATCAAAGTCTAATGCATTGCTGGCTTTAAGTTTCTTTTGATATAAAAGATAAACCTCTGCTATTTTATTCTTTCTAAAATCACTTTCATTTTCCTTTTTAAATTTTTCTGATGAAATTAATTCATTCTTAGCTGATGAAATTTTACTTAAAATTTCTCCATCAGTTATATCTTTTTCGTTTATATTTAATTCCTTCATACATTGTTTAACTAAAGTTTTAGAATCATAGCTATCATATATAGTAAAATTTTTACTATAGCCTAACTTTTCAATTTCTCTTCTAAGTATTCTTACACAACTAGAGTGAAAAGTAGAAATCCACATATTTTCTGCTTTTTCCCCTACTAGGTTCATAACTCTTTCTTTCATTTCTCCTGCTGCTTTATTAGTAAAAGTTATAGCAAGTATTTGAGAAGGATATATATGTAGGTCTTCTATCATATGAGCTATTCTATAAGTTAAAACTCTAGTTTTACCTGAACCTGCTCCTGCTAATATTAGTAATGGTCCCTCAACAGATACTGCTGCTTCATATTGTTCTTTATTTAATAATTGTTTTAAGTCCATTAAATCACTCCTAAACTAAATATAGGTTACGAACATATTATCTTATTATTATATCACAGATGCATTCCCAATAAACCTAAAAAACAAAATCGTGACTTAATGCCACGACTTTGTTTTTTATAATCAACTATTTATCTTCTACCCACTTTACTCTTTCAAAAACAATTTTATATCCATCATTGCCGTAATTTAATGATCTATTCACTCTGCTAATAGTTGCAGTGCTTGCTCCAGTACTGCTGGCAATATCAAGATATGTTCGCTTTTCCATAAGCATTCTTGCAACTTGTAGCCTTTGTTCAATTGCTTTTATTTCATAAACAGTGCATATATCTTCAAAAAATCTATAAAATTCCTCCTTAGTTCTTAAAGTTGCTATTCCCTCAAATAAGAAGTCCATTTCTTTGCTCTCTAGCTTTGATTTATACTCCCCCATGAGTTCTCCCCCTTGTTATAAATCTATTTTAGACCCTATTTATAAAATAATCCATTTTTAAAATTGTGGATTATTTTAAGCTATAATTCATATTCAATCATACATTAAAATTTAGGGTATTTTATCTATATATACATTAATTATATACTTTAATGATTTAACATGTAAATATAAATTCATAGAGAAAAATACATTTGAGTTTATAAATGTTAATTAAATATCATTTTTACAAATAAGTTAAATTATACTTTATTTTATTTGTAAATTATTGAAATTTTAAGAAATAACTTAAGAATTGTTATGTACCCTTTACATCCTTAAACAATGTATAATTGCAGTTATACATTGTTTAACTATAAGAAAAAAGCTAAAGCAGCTTATGCCACTTTAGCTTTTATAAATTCATATTTATTAAAGTTATAGAAACTACAAATACTACTGCAGAAAATATAGTAAGTTTCATTAAAAAAGCTTCTTTAGTTTTAGTCTTATTTTTAGAATAAAATGTATCTGAAGTTCCTGACACTAATCCTTGTATTCCATTTCCTTTACTTGGTTGTAATAATATAGCTATTATCATTACAATTGCAGAAATTACTTGAATTGCTATAAGTGCATTTTTCACTTGTACACCCCTCCTGTACCTAACCATTAATGTACTTATTTTAACATATTAATTTATAATTTACAATGTGAAATCATCATATATATGTAAAAAGTTAACCATAAGATTCCATTTGCAAAATAATTTATATAAATATTTTAATTCTTATTTCTTTCTAACATATAAAAGTTAACACAGAAGACTAAGTCTTCTGTGTTATAGTTAATTACTTTCTTTTGATATTATAGAATGCTTTTATTCCTCTATATTCAGCCATATCGCCTAATTTTTCTTCAATTCTTAGCAATTGATTATATTTAGCAACTCTTTCACTTCTAGCTGGTGCACCAGTTTTTATTTGTCCTGCATTCATTGCTACAACTAAATCAGATATTGTTGTATCTTCTGTTTCACCGCTTCTATGTGAAACAACAGCAGTATATCCAGCTCTAGAAGCCATTTCTATAGCATTGATAGTTTCAGTTAATGTACCTATTTGATTTAATTTTATAAGAATTGAATTTGCAACTCCCTTTTCAATTCCCATTTCTAATCTCTTAGTATTTGTAACAAATAAGTCATCTCCTACTAACTGAATCTTTCCACCAAGTTTATCAGTTAGGTATTTCCATCCTTCCCAATCTTCTTCTGCCATACCATCTTCAATTGAGATTATAGGATATTTTGCACAAAGTTCAACATAATAATCAGCCATTTCTTCTGGTGTTAAAACTCTGCCTTCTCCTTTTAAATTATATTTTCCATCTTCATAAAACTCAGATGAAGCAGGGTCAAGTGCTATAAATATATCCTCACCTGCTTTATATCCTGATTTTTCAATAGCTTCCATAATAACTTTTATAGCATCTTCATTTGAAGATAAGTTTGGTGCAAATCCACCTTCATCACCAACACCAGTTGATAATCCTTTAGCTTTTAATATAGATTTTAATCCATGATAAACTTCTGAACACATTCTTAATGCTTCACTAAAAGATTTAGCTCCTACAGGCATTATCATAAATTCTTGTAAGTCCACATTGTTGTCAGCATGGCTTCCACCATTTAGTATATTCATCATTGGAACTGGTAAAACTTTTGCATTTACTCCGCCAATATATTGATAAATTCCAAGTCCTAAATATTCAGCAGCAGCTTTTGCACAAGCTAAAGATACTCCAAGTATTGCATTAGCTCCTAACTTGCCTTTATTTTCTGTTCCATCAATTTCAATCATAGCTTTATCTATTGCAACTTGGTCAAGTACATTCATTCCTACTAATTCTTCAGCTATTATGTCATTTACATTGTCAACAGCCTTTAGAACACCTTTTCCATTGTATATTGACTTATCTCCATCTCTTAGTTCAACAGCCTCATATATTCCTGTTGAAGCTCCAGATGGCACTGCTGCTCTTCCTACTGTTCCATCTTCTAGAGTTACTTCAACCTCTACAGTTGGAAATGCTCTTGAGTCTAGTATTTGTCTTGCGTATACGTCTATAATTTCAACGTGTTGTTTCATATAAGTTCTCCTCCTCATAAGGTAAATATTTAGAAATATATATTAAGATATTTGCTATTTAATTAATGATTTTCCTGTCATCTCACTTGGAATCTCTAAATCCATAACATCTAACATAGTAGGTGCAATATCAGCTAATATTCCGCCTTTTCTCAATTCTTTAGCAGTTTTAGAAACATATACAAATGGTACTTCATTTGTAGTATGTGCAGTCATAGGTTTTCCTGTTGAGAAATCTATCATCTGTTCTGCATTTCCATGGTCAGCAGTTATAAATAATGTGCCATCCATCTCTAAAATCTTATTTGCAACTTTGCCAAGACAAATATCTACTGACTCTATTGCTTTAACTGCCGCTTCCATAACACCACTATGGCCTACCATATCTGGATTAGCATAATTCAATATTATCATATCATAATTATTGCTATTTAATCTATTTAAAACTTCATCAGTTACTTCGTAAACACTCATTTCAGGTTTTAAATCATAAGTGGCAACTTTAGGTGAAGGAATTAAAACCCTATCTTCATTAAGATTTGCTTCTTCCACTCCTCCATTAAAGAAAAATGTTACATGGGCATATTTTTCTGTTTCTGCTATTCTAAGCTGTTTTAAACCTTTAGAACTTACATATTGTCCAAGAGTATTATTATAACTCTCAGGTGAATAAGCTACTATTACATTCTCTAAGGTTTTATCATATTGAGTCATTGTTACATAAGTTAAATCAAGACACTCTCTTTCAAAGTGATTGAAAACTTTATCATTTATAGCTCTAGTTATTTCTCTTGCCCTATCAGGTCTAAAATTAAAAAATATTACTGAATCTTTATTAGATATTTTAGCTACAGAATTTTCTTCCTCTAATATTACTGTAGGAATGACAAATTCATCAGTTTTATTATCATGATAAGCCATATCAACAGCTTCTATAGCACTATTAGCTTTTATACCTTCACCTTTAACTATAGCATTATAAGCAAGCTGTATTCTCTCCCATCTATTATCTCTATCCATACCATAATATCTTCCAGCTACAGTTGCAATTTTTCCTGTATTTTCAGCTTTCATATGGGCTTCTAAGTCTTCTATGAAAGTTTTTGCTGAAGAAGGTGCTACATCTCTTCCATCTAGAAAGCAATGCACATAAACCTTTTTAAGTCCATTATTCTTACATAGCGTAATTAGTGCTTTAAGATGGTCTATATGTGAATGTACTCCTCCATCTGATAAAAGTCCCATTAAATGTATAGAAGAATTGTTTACTTTTACGTTATCTATAGCTTGATTAAAGGCATCATTCTTAAAAAACAAGCCTTCATTTATTTCTTTACTTATTCTTGTTAATTCTTGATAAATTATTCTTCCAGCACCAATATTTAAATGTCCAACTTCTGAGTTTCCCATCTGTCCTTCTGGAAGACCTACACTCAAACCACTGGCTTTTAATGTAGTATGTGGATATTCATTAACTAATTTATCAAAATTAGGCTTATATGAATTTCTTATTGCATTACCATCTACGTTGTCACTTAAGCCAAATCCATCCAAAATCATCAACATCACTGGTTTTTTAGCCATTATTTATCCCACCTTTTAAATTAATAGTTTACAATGGCACCAAAATCCTGCGCTTTTAAACTAGCACCTCCAATTAAACCTCCATCTATATGTTCTTTTTCCATTTGTTCTTTAATAGTAGAAGGTTTTACAGAACCACCATATTGAATTCTAATAGCTTCGCTTACTTCACTGCCATATAAATTTTCTATTACTTTTCTTATAAATCCAATTGTTTCATTGGCATCTTCTGCTGTAGCTGTTTTTCCAGTACCTATAGCCCAAATTGGTTCATAAGCTAAAATCATTGTTTTAACATCTTCTGATTTAATGCCATTTAAATCTAATTTAACTTGTTTAGCTAATATTTCTTCTGTTATATTAGTTTCTCTTTCCTCTAAAGACTCTCCAACACATAGTATTGGGATTAATCCGTGAGCAAAAGCAGCTTTTAGCTTTTTATTAATAGTTTCATCAGTTTCATTAAAGTATTGTCTTCTTTCACTATGTCCTATAATTACATATTCAACACCTAGTTCTTTAAGCATCACTGGTGAAATTTCTCCTGTAAAAGCACCACTTTCTTCAAAATGCATATTTTGTGCTCCAACCTTTATGTTTGTTCCTTTAACTGCTTCTACTACTGCTGGTAAGCATATAGAAGTTGGACATACAACTACATCACAAGCTGCATCTTTAACCAATGGCTTTAACTCTTCTACTAAAGTAACGGCTTCCCCTATAGTTTTATTCATTTTCCAGTTACCTGCAATTATTGCTTTTCTCATAAATACACCTCCAAAATTAAGCTTTTTATTTATCATTTAGAGCAACTATTCCTGGCAGCTCTATTCCCTCTAAGAATTCAAGTGATGCTCCACCACCAGTAGATATATGAGTCATTTTATCCCCTAATCCAAATATATTTACTGCAGCAGCACTGTCTCCTCCGCCAATTATAGTAGAAGCTTCATTGTTATTTGCCATAGCTTCTGCAACAGCTTTAGTACCTTCTGCAAAATTATCAAATTCAAATACTCCCATAGGTCCATTCCATACTATAGTTTTGGATTCTGTTATTGAGTTTTTATAAAGTTCTCTTGTTTTTGGTCCAATATCCAATCCCATATATCCATCATTAATATTTTCACCTTCTGTTACTATAGGATCAGCATCTTTTGAAAATTTATCAGCTACTACATGATCTAATGGTATTAAAAGCTTAACGCCTTTATCTTCCGCCTTTTTCATCATGTCAAGGGCATAATTTACTTTATCTTCTTCCACTAATGAATTTCCTACATTATGACCCTTTGCTTTTAAAAATGTGTAGGCCATTCCTCCACCGATTATTAAGGTATTAACCTTCTCTAATAAATTATTTATAACATTTATTTTATCAGAAACCTTAGCTCCCCCTAAGATTGCTGTGAAAGGTCTAACTGGATTTTCAACTGCATCACCTAAAAATTTAAGTTCCTTTTGTATTAAATACCCACAAACAGAAACATCTACAAATTTAGTAACTCCTACTGTAGATGAGTGAGCTCTATGCGCTGTACCAAATGCATCATTAACAAACACATCACAAAGTGATGCTAATTCTTTAGAAAAACTATCTTCATTCTTAGTTTCTTCAATTCTAAATCTAGTGTTTTGAAGTAATATTACTTCACCTTCATTCATTTCATTCGCTAATTTTACAGCATTTTCACCAACTACATTATCATCATCTGCAAACTTAACCTCTATATTTAAAAGTTCTGATAACCTCTTTGAAATTGGCTCTAAAGATAGCTCTTTTTTAGGTTCTCCCTTTGGCTTTCCAAGATGTGAGCATAAAATTACTTTTCCACCATTTTTAATTAAATATTTTATTGTAGGAAGTGCACCTAGTAATCTGTTTTCGTCTGTTATTACTCCATCTACAATAGGAACATTAAAATCACATCTAACTAATACTCTCTTTCCTTTAACAATTATATCTTCTATAGTTTTTTTGTTGAATACCATTGTTAATCCCCTTTCATTCTTCTATGATACTTCTCTTAAAATTCTACAATAAATTGGATTTTATTGCAATTAATTAGACTTCTTTATTTAATTATTTATAATTTTTTGAAGATATAAAACCTTATTCAATTCATAATACCTAATTATTATATATTTTTCAGTTACTGATGAAAAATTTCAACTGAATTCTGTATTAGCAAACAGTGTTCACCATATAACTAGTATTTATTGATAATTAAAACATTTATTCAAATAAATTTTTTATTAAAAATACTTTCAACTTTAACTGTCAATTGTCCACTACAAAAACCATTTATATCTTATAACAAAAAATCTAGTCCTTTATAATTATAGAACTAGATTTTTATTTTCACCACACTATAATTTAAAATTATAGCCTGTCAGCAATATATTTTGTTAAGTCAGCTAATCTATTTGAATATCCCCATTCATTATCATACCAAGAAACAACTTTAACTAGGTTGTTTTCAATTACCATAGTTGATAGTCCATCTACTATTGATGAATGTTCATTTTCTCTATAATCAATTGATACTAATGGTTCTTCGCTATAGTCTAATATTCCTTTTAATTCACCTTCTGCTGCATTTTTAAATGCTGCATTTATTTCTTCTGCTGTAGCTGGTTTTTCAAGTTCACAAACTAAATCTGTCATTGAAACTGTTGGAGTTGGAACTCTAACAGCCATTCCATTTAACTTTCCTTTTAGTTGTGGTAAAACCAATGCTACTGCCTTAGCAGCTCCTGTAGTAGTTGGAATCATAGCTTCTGCTGCTGCTCTTGCCCTTCTTAAATCTTTATGAGGTGCATCTAGTATCTTTTGATCATTAGTATAAGAGTGAACAGTAGTCATAAGACCTCTTACTATTCCAAACTCTTTATCTAACACTTTAGCAAATGGTGCTAAACAGTTAGTTGTACAAGAAGCATTTGATATTATATTATGTTTTGAATTATCATATTCATTTTCATTAACACCTAAAACTATTGTTATATCTTCATTTTTAGCAGGTGCAGAAATTAATACTTTTTTAGCTCCTGCTTCTATATGTGCTTTAGCCTTATTAGCATCAGTAAATAATCCTGTTGATTCTATAACAATATCTACTCCTGAAATACCCCAAGGGATATTTTTAGGATCTCTCTCTGCAAATATTCTTATTTCCCTTCCATTAACTACTATAGAATTTTCTTTAGCTTCTATTGTTCCATCAAATTTTCCATATAGTGAGTCATATTTTAATAAGTGAGCTAATGTTTTAGAATCAGTTAAATCATTAATAGCTACAACTTCTAAATCATCCTTATATATTTTAGTCAATACTTTAAAAACATTTCTTCCTATTCTTCCAAATCCATTAATTCCAACTTTTATCATACAAGTTCTCCTCCTAAAAAATAATTATATTTAAGTACTGTTTAAATCAATAAAGCATATTGTTGTCAGTTGATAATATATTATATATTTCTTTAGCAGTAGCTTCATCAGTAATTAAAACTTCATTGGTTCTATCCCTTACAGCAGATATAATTGCTTTAGCTTTATATTTTCCTGCAGCCACAGCTATCATATTCTCTATAAATGAAATCTTATCAGCATTTATTCCTATAGTAGGCATTGAATGCACAATTTCCCCATTGTAATTAAAATAGTGACCATAGGCTTCTCCTACTGCATTAAGTTTTTTTATATTTTCAATAATATCTCTGCTCAAATCTCTTTTATAGGACATTTCAACAGCATCACCTATTCCATGAATAACTATATAAGAATTTTCTATTTTATTAAATATTTCTCTTATTCCCTTTTCATTTATTAATGCCTCAAAAGTGTCTTCGCTGATATTGTCAGGAATATGCAATATTTCATAGTTAGCATTTAGCTTTGATGCCAGCCTACCAACTAGTGTATTAGATTGAATTTCTATATTTTTCCCAATACCACCTCTAGCAGGAAGTACAGTTATATCATTAAAATTATTTATTTTCGGAAAATTATCTATAATCTCCTTTACAGTGTTTCCACCTGTTAAAGAAATTATTATTCCATCTTTTAAAATGTTCTTTATATAGTTAGAAGCAATTTTCCCCAATTCCCTTAATACAGCTCTATCTTCATCTACATCTCCAGGAACTATAATAACTTCTTTTAAATTTAATGTTTCTTTGATATAACACTCTATAGATTGAAATTTCTTTAATTTCCCAACAAAATCTTTTAATCCTTGTAAAACTTCTTCTCCTTCTTTAGTTATAGTCATACCTAAACTATGAACATCTATAAGCTTTTGTTCCTTTAAAAAATTTATTTCGCTTCTCACTACTCTTTCACTTAAATTAACATTTGCTGCCAGAAGTCTTCTTCCAATAGGCTGATTATAATAAATATTTTTTAAAATGTTATAGCGTTCTTCCATAATTTCTAACAATTCTGGAACCACTTTTAATTGTAATTTCATAATTTCTTGCATTTTTGAAACTCCTTTGGGACACATAATGCCCATAGGTCATTTTTTGTCCCTCTTATAGTATATATTATACTACAAAAAGCTATTTTTGTGAATAGCTTTTTGTAGTTATTTTATTATATTTTCAGAATAATCCAAATTATAATCGTTTTCTTTGAGAAGAGCTAAAAATTCCTAATTGTTCTCTATATTTGGCTATAGTTCTTCTTGAAATCATTATTCCTTCATTATGTAATATATTGCATATAGTTGAATCAGAAAATGGTTTTTTCTTATTCTCATTCTCTATTATTTCTTTAATTCTTTTCTTTATACTATTAGTTGAAATATCGTCATTTACACTATTTAAAGAATTGGTAAAAAGGTCTTTTATTCTAATTACTTTACCAGTGTGAAGAGCAATATATTTATCTTTTATAGCTCTACTTACTGTAGATTCATGAAAATTTATGTTATCTGCTATATCTCTTATGGTCATAGGCTTTAAATAATCCTCTCCATACATAAAATAAGTTTTTTGAAGAGAAATTATTTCTTCTATAACTTTATATAATGTGTTTCTTCTTTCATCTATGCTTTTTATTAAAAACATTGCCTTATTCATTTTTTCTTTTACATAATCTACTACTTCTTTTTCTTTACTGTTATTTAATATTTCTTTATACATATTGTTTACGTTTAACCTAGGTAAAACAGAGTCATTCATAATGATTATAAATTCATCATCTATTCTTTTTATAGTAGCATCAGGAATAATATAATTTGTTTCTTCTCCTGTAAAATATCCTCTTGAGGGCTTAGGTTCTAAAGTTCTAATTATATCTACATAATCTTGAACAGTTTTACTGTCTATTTTTAATTTTTTAGCTATGTCATTATATTTGTTTTTAGAAACCAACTCTAAATGTTCCTCTATAATTTCATATATATGTGAATTTTTTAACCCTTTTTTGTCTAATTGTATCTTTAGACACTCTTTTAAATCCCTAGCTCCTACACCTATAGGTTCTAAATCTTGAATTACCATCAAAGCTTTTTCACAATGACTTAATGGCTGTTTTTTAATATATGCTATCTCTTCCAATGAAGTATTTAAATATCCCCTCTCATCTATACATTCAACCATATAGTTACATAAATCTATTATTGATTTTTCAAGATTTATTTCCATTAACTGTTCTTTTAATAAATCTTTTAAACTCTTTTTTACAGAAATGAAGTTTAAAGGAGAAACTTCTTCATCTTTATATCCATATTCGAAGGTTTTGTTGCCATTTTCTAAATGTTTTATAAACTTTGAATAATTAATCTCTTCTTTTTTTAATTCATCGATTTCTTTTGACTTTACTTCTAAGGCTATATTTTCTTCTAATTCCTTATTTATATGCTTTAATAAATCATAAGAAGACATTTGTAGAAGCTTTACTGACAACTGCATCTCCATAGTCATAACTAATTTTTGTTCCATTGTAAGCTTTAAATCAAAATTCAAACTCACTTCATCACCACCAAAATCGTAAAACTTTTATGACTCTTCAATTAATTATAACATAACTATGATTTTTTTTGCTATCTTTTGCTATCTACAATATAGGTAAACTGCTTTTAAATTTAACCTATATCTAAATGTAGCTTAATAGTTTGAGATATTAATTCACAATTGATAATTAATGATTTATAAAATATAAAAATAATTTTATTTTTTCATATAAATTTTTAAAATTACAAAGATAAAAATAACGAACTTAAAAACAAGTTCGCTATTTTAGTTTAAAATTATATTTATTATTTTTTTATTTTTAAAACTTATGATATTTTTCTTATTGTTTTTTACTCTGAAAACAAAGTTTTTCCTTTTCACTTTATAGGCATCAATGTTAAAACTAAACTCTATGGGATTTAGAAAATATTCATCTTTGACATCTATTCCATCTCTCTTTTCTATATTATAAAGTTCTGTTTCTCCTAAAAAAGATATTATTATATCTTCTTCAGGCTTTGCTATTATATTTACAACATTTTCTTTTTCCATTTTATATTTTTCTATATGAGCTATAGGTTTATTTAATCTAATTACATAGATATATTCTTCTTTATCATAAAACTCTTCATATTTGTAATTAATTAATGCCCATTTTCCTTCATTTGTATAAAATTTTATATTTGAATTATAAAATATCATATAAAATATAATAAATAAAATTAAAATTTTAGTAATAAGCTTTCTTTTATTCACACTGTTTCACCTCACCATAGATGTAATACTTTAAAAGTTAATTTCTTAATCATAAAGATACGATATATATTAAATTTTTAAGGTAGTATATAATTTGACTTATTATATTTTACGCCATTAATCTTTATTGGACACAAAGTAAAATTCACTAATTTATTTCCTTTGTCCTAAAAAATAATACCTAGTTTTCATTTTAATAAATTTAAAACTTATTGTGACAAGTCTATCTATAACTTGCCCATCTATACATAAGAGGTGATTTATTGTAAAAATAAGCTTTAACATGTATAATAATGTATAAATAATCTGAATTTAACTTGGGGGAATTTACTTATGAAAAACAATATTTTTTCTAAATTATCACTTATATTTTTATTCCTGGTTATTATTTCTGCATCAAATAATGTACAAGCTAAAGATATACCTATTGAATATTATCTTTATCAAGGCAATAATAGATATGAAACCTCTGCTATTATTTCCAATCACAATTTTGATACTACAGATAACATAATAATAGCTAGTGGTGAAAATTTTCAAGATGCTCTAATTGCATCGTCCTTTGCTAAATCCAAAAATGCACCTATTTTACTTGTTTCAAAGAATGAAATCAATGATAAAGTAAAAAATGAAATACTGGATCTTAAAACTAAAAAGGCCTATATTATAGGGAACTACAATAATATATCTCAAACTGTAGAAAATACTTTAAAAGAGCTTAACTTAAACATTGAAAGAATTTATGGGAAAGATTATTTTGAAACTTCTATAAAAGTAGCTTCTATGATAAAAAATGTAAATGAGGTATTTATTGCATCAGTAAATAGTTTTGCTGATTCTATTTCTATTTCATCGATTTCTGCAATGAAAAATATTCCTATTTTATTTACTAATAGGGATTCTATGCCAGAAAATATAAGTAATTATATTTCAGAAAATAAAATAAGCAAATCTTACATAATAGGAGGAACTGGAGTTATATCAGATGAAGTAAAAGCTCTATTACCTAATGCAGTGAGAATTGATGGCAAAAATAGATATGAAACTAATTTTAATATAATAAAGTACTTTGAAAAAGAATTGGATTTTACCAATCTTTATATGACAAAAGGCTCTAAATTTCCTGATGCTATTGCTATAAGTGTTGTAGCAGGAAATAACAAGGCACCTATATTACTTCTTAGTGATGATATAAACGAAGATATAATTCCTAAAATAGACAGTTTGTTAGAAAATAAAAATATAATTAATAAGTTTTTAATTGGAGAAGAGGTAGATAATCATATTTTAAAATTCATATATGAAAAAAATAGTCATATTCCAAAATCTCCTAAAGCTTTGCCTAACAAACACAAAGTAGAATATATATCTTCTTTTGACAAAGAAATTTTCAATTTAACCAATGATCTTAGAAAAAAACATGGTCTTGCTCCGCTAATTTGGGATGATAAAATTTATCCTATAGCTAAATATAAATCTAATTCTATGATACAACTAAATTATTTCAGCCATGGAAATCCTAATTATAACAATGCTGGTCCAGCTGCATTGGCAGAGGCTTTTAATTACAACTATAGTACTTATGGTGAGAATATACTTATGGCTGCATCGGATGACAGCTCAAAATATAATGCTAAAGCACTATTCTCTTTATGGCTAAATTCACCTTCTCATAAAGAAGCAATGTTAAATCCTAACCATAAAAAGATGGCTGTAAGTATAGCAAAAGTACAGAATTTAAGAGGATTTAAATATGTTTATTATGGCACACAACATTTTTCTAGTTAAAATGATTTCATTGCAAGAATACTGTTTTAAAATATAGTTATTTATAAATAATATTTTAATTTTAAATCTTTTATAATACAAAAACCCTTTCCAAGTAAGGAAAGGGTTTTTCCTTAGCTGAAAAGGGTCTTTCTTTAGCTAGAAAGTCTCTTTATTTAACTAGAAAGGGCTTTCTTAGCCAGCATTTGCTTGAGATAAAACCATGTAATTAAGTATTACTATAGCTACAAAAATTATTGTTGTAACTATAAATGGCCAATTTACAGGTTTTTCACCTATGTTATTTTCATTACTTTCTACATAATCTAATTTGTGATTTTTCTTTAATCCACCTATAACTAATTTAACTAGTAATACCCCTACCACAATCATAGCAACAAAAATTAAAATTGTGCCTATTCCTAATGCTGCAGAATCTGTAGCAGATTCAGCAGCTGAAATCATTTCCTCATGTCTGCTTAACATTATTTTTAAATATACCATTTGTATAGAATTCACAAGAAAATGACAAATCATTGAAGAATAAATAGATTTAGTTATTCTTACAAGGTATCCAAATAAAATCCCTAGAGCTAAAGTGTATAACAATCTTTGAATATCTAAGTGCATATAGGCAAAGTATAATCCTGAAAATAATGCTGCTGTTTTAATATTTGCATTATCATATCCTGATAGTATAACACCTCTATAAACTAATTCCTCAAATATAGCAGGAACAAGTCCTATAAAAAATATAGTTAAAACCATAGATGTCTCAGATACAGGATTAATCATAACATTACTAAAACTGTTAGGTGATATCAGAGATGATATACCGCTTAATCCCATAATCATTGGCTGACATGCTATAGATAATAAAATTAACAATGGTATATCTTTTAACGGAAGTTTATTTAATTTTAAAGTATTCTTTGCATTTTCTTTACTTGCTAATAAATAAACAACTACAGGAAGAAAAAATCCCAATATCTGCATTATTGCTACACTGCTAAACAATGGAACATTTGCATTTAACATTAGTGGTTGAATTGTTATTGATAATACAATCATTAAAATAATAACTATCATCCCAAACAAATTAGCTTTTAATATTTTTTTCATAAAATCCCCCTTACCGAAAAATAATTAAACAATATTTTTCTTCTATCTTTTATATTATTTTTTATCCTTTAATAATATACTATACTTTTTCCAATATATCAAAATTTTTGTAAATGTTTTAAAATAATACACCTTTATAACTTCAACAATTATGAATATTTTTCAGTATTCTCTTTCCACCTGAAGTTTGTAACAAAATTTAACCTTTAATTATAGAATGAAAAAACTAGCAACACAAAATTGCTAGTGAAAAATATTTTTCTCTTTAATTTTGAATAATTCTCCTATATTTCTAAAGATATTTTTTCCTCATGACTGCTTCCAATTTCACATAACGAATCCAGTAACTCGCAGAACAGATGATATAAATCTTTTAGCCTTTCCCCATCTTTTATAATACCTAAAGTATGAAAATAAATCTCATCTACATTTTTAGGAAATTCAACACCAAATTTTCCTTCATCATCTCTTATCTCAAGATTTATCTCTTTTTGCTTTAATATGATATTAAAAATTTTTTCTTTTGATAAAATTATATTCATTTTCTCTACATTGGTAGTTTTAATTATATAGTTATTGTCAAAATCTTCATTTTCCGTCTTAATCTCTTCCATATCAATTTCTTTACCAATACTATTTAAAATATTTTTATTATATATTTTAAATCTAAAATCATCTAGATTTATAAAAGGAGCTCTAATTCTTGTATAAGTCATTGGAGTTTCTCCTGCCATAATAGTATAGCAATCCAATATAATTGTCCAGCATTTATATTTTACTTCAATTCTTTTATCTTTCCACATTCCTCTATCTACTATTTCCCCGTTGATTTGTTTGCATAGCTTCTCCCAAACCTCATCAACTGTTTGCCCAAAAATACTTTTAAGTCTATTCATAGTTTCTTCCTCCTAATTGTATAAATTGCATAAATTATAAAAATCATTTAAATTTAGATTTATATGTTCAATTCATAATTATAAAAAACAAATATTTGATTATTTATGATTTTAATTTTCTAAAATATAATGAAATTTTCTAAATTTATTAAATATTTTAAAAATGTACTATAATTATACTATTAAAATAATATTTCTGGCAAATGGATTAAATATTCTGTAATCACATAATAGTCAACTATCTTATAAATAAATATATATGCTCTCTTTTTATCTTTAATATCGATATAATTTTTTACATTTTAAATAAATAAAAGCATTCCATAAAACAATTAACTATAATAGCAATTATTTTATAGAATGCTTAATTTTACATTTTATTTATATAAAATATATTAGTCTTAATTATCTTGAACCTTTTTCATATGGTTGTCCTGAGGCAGCCGGTCCTTGAGTCTTTCCAACAAATCCTGCTAAAGCAAGCATTGTTAAAACATATGGGATTGCTGAATAAAATTCTGTTGGCAGTGACCATGAGAAACCTTGTGCCATTATTTGGAATGACTCACCAAAGGCAAATAGTGCACAGGCACCTAATAGTCCAAATGGTTTCCAGTTACCAAATATCATTGCTGCTAAAGCTATAAATCCTCTACCAGCAACCATATTATCTCTAAATAATGGTGTTATACCAAGTGATAATGTAGCTCCACCAAGTCCTGCAAGTACTCCTGATAAAACCACACATAAATATCTCATTTTGTATACATTTATTCCTAATGTATCTGCTGCTTTTGGATGTTCTCCTACAGCTCTAATTCTAAGTCCTAATGGAGTTTTATACATAACATAATGTGAAACAAATACCAATATTATAGCAAGTATTACAAACCAGTTAATTCCACCAAGTATCTCTCCTAATACAGGTATTTTTAGTATAAAATCCGGTACATTATAAGGTAAACTTTTAACTAAATCTGTTTGACCACCGCTTCCTTCAAATAATCTTGAAATCAAGAAGCTGGCAAGAGCAGTGGAGAAAAGGTTAATTGCTGTACCAGATATAACTTGGTCAGCTTTTAAATTTATACTTAAAACTGCATGAATTAACGCTAGAATTCCTCCAGCTATCATAGCACAAACTATACCAATAAGAGGACTTCCTGATGCATAAGTTCCATAAACTGCAAAAAATGCACCTATGGTCATCATACCGTCTAATCCTATGTTTACTACCCCAGATCTTTCTGAAAACATTCCTCCAAGTGCTGCAAAAATTAGAGGCGTTGCTATTCTTAGTGTAGCTGTTAATAGTGCAATTGCATTAAAATTACTCATTTACAATCGCCCCTTTCTTTTTCTTCTCTTCAAAGTACTTAACAATATAATCTGTAGCAACAAATATAATAATTATTGCTTGTATTAAATATACTATTTGTTTTGGAATTCCATTTAACTGTAATGCTCTAGCACTGTTATTTAGTGCCCCAAATAGTACTGCTGAAGCTATACATGCTATTGGATTATTCTTTGCAAGCAATGCAACGGCAATTCCGTCAAATCCATAGCTTGGTACAGCCATAAAGTCTTGAAGAGTATGCATAACTCCTGATATATGAGTTGCACCGCCAAGTCCTGCAAGAGCTCCAGAAATAACCATAGCTAATATCATGTTTTTAGGTATATTAACTCCACCGTATTCTGCACCATGTGGATTTATACCAACAGCTCTAATTTCATATCCAACTGTAGTTTTCCACAATAGCCAATATATAAATATTGCAACTAATATAGCTAAGAATATACTTGTATTAGCTTGTGCACCCTTCATAAATCTAGTAAATTGAGCGCTTTTTTCAATTATTGGAGTACTAGACTCACCAGGCACTCCAAAGCGTGTCTTTAATATAATATAGTTACAAAGAAATACTGATATATAGTTCATCATTATTGTATTAATAACTTCGCTTGTTCCAAATTTAGCTTTTAAATAGCCTGGTATTCCAGCCCATACACTACCAGCTATTATACCAGATATTATCATTAATGGAATGTGAATTACTGGACTTAATCCTGGAATTGTTCCAACTATTGCAGCTGCAAGCATTCCAAGGGCAAATTGTCCTGCAACTCCTATGTTAAACAGTCCACATCTAAATGCTAAGGCATGAGCAACTCCTGTAAACACTAATGGAGTAACTTCAGTTAGTGTAGTCATAATATTTCTCTTTGTACCAAAACTTCCTTGCCAAACAATAGATATTAATTCCCCTAATGCTGTAAAGTATTGAGTTATTGAATAACCTTTAGCCCACATTATGAAAAATACTGATATAAACAATGAAAGTATTATTGCTATAAATGGGAAAGCTATAACTTTTAAATTTTTCTTAAAATCACTTTTCATTTATGTCAGCTCCTTTCTCCGCTTCTTCTAATGTCCCTCCGGCCATCAATATACCAAGTTTTTGTTCTGTAGCTTCACTTCTGTCCAGTATAGCAACTATTTTACCATCATACATAACTGCAATTCTATCTGATAGTGCCATAATTTCATCAAGTTCTAAGGATACTAAAAGTACAGCTTTACCTTTATCTCTTTCTTCTACCAGCCTCTTATGTATGTATTCAATAGCCCCAACATCTAATCCTCTTGTTGGCTGAGCTGCAATTAATAGTTCTGGGTCCTTTGAAATTTCTCTAGCTACAATCAATTTTTGTTGATTACCACCTGATAATGCAGAAGCAAATACTTCGTTGTTTGGAGTTCTGACATCAAACTCATCTATAAGCTTATCACAATGGGCTTTAATTTCGTTGTAATTCATTACAATTCCTTTACTAAAAGGTTTATTTTTGTGAATTCCAAGTACAGAGTTTTCAAATAATGAATATTTAAGAATTAATCCTCTTTTATGTCTGTCCTCTGGAATGTGACCTACACCTGATTCTGTAATTTCTCTTGGTGCTTTGCCATATATGTCCTTATCTCCTAATACAATTTTCCCACTTTTAGCTTTTCTAAGACCAGTTAATACTTCTAAAAATTCACTTTGACCATTTCCATCAACACCTGCAATGCCAAGAATTTCCCCGCCATTAACAACTAAATTAAGGTTTTTAACAACTTCAACTCCTCTATGGTCATTTGCAGATAAATTTTCTATTCTTAAAATCTCGCCTTTTGGCTTACATTCACCTTTATCAACTACTAAATTTACTTTTCTTCCTACCATTAATTCTGCCAGTTGGTCAATATTAGTTTCATTAGTCTTAACAGTACCAGTTACTTTTCCTCTTCTAATTATAGTAACTCTATCACTCATACTCATAACTTCTTTAAGTTTATGAGTAATTAATATTACTGATTTTCCTTCTTTTTTTAAGTTCTTAATAATATTTCCCAGCTCTTCAATTTCTTGAGGTGTTAAAACCGCTGTAGGTTCATCAAGTATCAATATTTCCGCCCCTCTATATAAAGCTTTTAATATCTCAACCTTTTGTTGCTGTCCTACAGAAATGTCCTCAATTACAGCATTTGCATCAATTGCAAAACCATATTTTTTTGAAAGCTCTTCAACATTTTTAATAGCAGTTTTCATATCAAGTTTAGCACCTTTTTTAGGTTCTGTACCTAATATTATATTTTCAGCTACAGTAAAATTGTGAACAAGCATAAAATGCTGATGCACCATACCTATTCCTAAATTAATGGCGTCATTAGGATTAGTTATTTTGCTTATTTTTCCATTTACATAAACATCGCCCTTATCTTGCTGATATAATCCATACAGAATATTCATTAGTGTGGTTTTACCTGCACCATTTTCTCCAAGTAAAACATGAGTTTCGCCTTTTAAAAGTTCAAAATCCACATTATCATTGGCAATAGTTCCAGGGAAAACTTTGGTTATACCTTTCATTTCTATTACCTTGTTCATCCCGTTTCCTCCTTAATACTAATAACCTCAACTACCATTCCCAATAATTAGAGATAATTACTAATTATTATACTACATTTTTTCTATACCTTTAGCATGAATTTTTTGGATAAAGAAAGGAAAATTTCTAATTTTTAAAATCTAGCTAATGAGTAACAAAAGCTAGATGCAAACGGACATCTAGCTTTTATTATACTATTTTTTTATTTACCAGTAAAGTAACAATTATTTAAAGTTTTTAGCTTCTTCTCTTGTTGCTGGAGCCTTTATTTCGCCTTTAATTATTTTTTGTTCATAATCTTTAGCAAGATCTACAACATCTTTTGGAGTATTCTTTTCTGTTGTTTCAGCAATACCAACTCCACCGTCTTTTAATCCTAATACAGTGTGTCCAGATTTGAACTCACCATTAACTACATCTTTTGTAGCATTATAAGTTCCAACGTCAACTCTCTTAATCATAGAAGAAAGTATTACGCCTGCATATTCTGGTACTGAAACAGCTTGGTCTTTATCAACTCCAATAGCCCAAACTTCTTTTCCTGAATCTTTTAATTCTTGAGCAGCTTTAAACATTCCTATTCCAACTCCGCCAGCTGAGTGGTATATAACGTCACAACCAGCATTATATAATGATTTAGCTAATTCGTATCCTTTATTTGAATCATCAAATGAGTCTGCATATTTAACATTTTTACCAGGTTTTTCTCCATCTGGACTTTCTAGTAATTTAGCTGCTTCTGGATTAACTGCTTTAACACCAGCTACAAATCCTGATTCAAATTTTTGAATTGTATCAATATCTTTTCCACCTATAAATCCAATTTGATTTGATTTTGTCATTTTACCAGCTATAACTCCCATTAAGAAAGAACCTTCTTCTTCTTTAAATGTTATAGACATAACATTTGGAGCATCTACTACAGCATCTATTATTGCAAATTTATTTTCTGGATTGTTTTCTGCAGCATTTGTAGTTGCTTTATCTAATTGATATCCTATAGCAAATGATAAATCTGCACCAGCATCTACTAATGCTTGTAGATTTGGTTCATAATCTTCTTTCTTTTTAGATTCTATTGGTTTGTATTTTACACCAAACTCTTCTACTGCTTTTTTAACACCTTCATCTGCTGATTGGTTAAATGATTTATCATTTAATCCACCTTCATCTGTTGCAAGACCTATCATAATCTCACTTTTCTTTTCTTCTCCTGAAGCTGCACTGCCATCATTTCCGTCAGTTGCAGCTGATCCGCAGCCACCTAGTATTCCAGCAGTTAATATAGCTGATGTCAATACTGCTACCAATCTTTTCATTTTCATAAAACTAACCTCCTAAGATTACACTGTGTATTATGTAAGTTACAGTGTTATTATATGATAATAATCACCCTTACTATATTAACACCCTGTTACTATTATAATTAAAAACTACTCAAATATTCAACTGTTTTATAAATTTTTTTAATTTTGTTATGAATTTTTATTTTATTTTTTAATCAATTTTATATATTTTATAATTATTCATACATCATTTCCAATTAATGGATTGTTTTTATTTTTTGTTACAATTTTTCACTAAAAGTAAAATAGAGACTGAGCATTATTTGCTCAGTCAATATTATCCTAAGTATTCAGCTTTTTTCAATATTTCAATTGCCTTTTCTCCATCTTCTTCAGCAACTAAAACTATTGGTCCAGTACATCCCATACCACTTTCTGAATAAATATTTTCTTTCCATAGTGTTTTACATGCATTTTCAAGTTCAAGTATGTCTATTCCTGCTATTGAGAAAGTTACAACTTTTTTCTCTGGCACTTTTATGTTTTCATCTGAATTTTCATTTTTACCAACTTTTTTTGCTGTTTTGTCTATAAGTTCTTTAAGCCCAGCATTATTGGCTTTTTTAAATTCATCTCTAGCTATATCTAAAACCTTATTTTTTGCACAAGTTGCACAATATCTTAAGGCTTCAGCTATAAGCGGTGCACCGGAGGCTCTTGAAACTATATTGACAAGTTTATCATAATCTTCCCCTATTCCAGGACCATAACCTGCACCAACTGTTTCGTAGTTTCCACCAGTTGTAAATGAAGAGAATATTTTTATAAGTAAATTTCCTGTTAGAGAGTCACATACCATGACATCTGGAGTTCCAGCCAACAAATCATTTCCTCTCATAACAGCTCCACCATCTGCTCTTAATGACTCAGTAAAATCAAAATTATATCCTGCATTTTTCACTTCATTTAGTATTCTTTCAACCTGTCTTGCTCCATCTAAATTTAATATACCAACCTTTGGATTTTTTATTCCATTTGCTTTAGCAACTGCTATACCAGATATAGCGTTTTTAACCATTCCCTCAACTCTATTTGTTGAAGTTGTTCCTGTAGTAGTTGCTATTATCATTTCTTTTCCTCTACCAGGAGTCAAAACTTTACCTACAGTAGAAACCCCTATTGGAAAATCAAAATGCTGAGTAACACATCCATCTAAGTTACCATTTTCAAGCATTTCAGTCATTTTAATATGGCCTTCTTCTGCAGTTTCTGCTTCTATTACTTCAAAATCACCATCAACTTTTGGACCAATTAATACTATATCAAAGTCACCATATTTAGATTTAGCAATTTCAGCAGCTTTAACCATTTCTTCTACGCCATGTTCAGAGCCTAATATAGTTAATCCTATTCTTACTCTTTTACCAAATTGACCGCTTTTTATTCCATTTGCTATATCATTAAATACTTCAGCTATCATTGCTTTAGTTGAATTTTGGCTCATAGTTACACCCCTTTGCTTAAGTGTAGTTCCTCTAGTTTAGAGGAACTACTTATTTACTTATACTAATTACTCCATGTTTTTTGTTAAAAATTCTGCAAAATCTTTCATTGCATCTGCAACCATTGATTTCACTTCTTCTTTACTTACTCCAGTATTTTCTTCAACTTTTCCTGGATTTTTTTCAACTAATATTGAAACTCCATCAAATAAATTAGTCATTCTTCCTAAGAATAAACTTCCTTTACCAACTATCATGAAGTTATTTAATACACCATTTTTAATGTGGTCTATTCCATGTCCTATTATTGGTGCACCTGATGGGATGTGTCCTTGAGTTGGTGCATATCCTGGGTATCCATGTTGCTTAACAAAGCTTGGCAATTCTTTCTTTTCTAATTGTCCTTTTTTAACAGCTAATGCAGCTATCATTTTATAGTTTTGAGTTGGAACGTCTCCAGCACCTGCAGGCTCAGTTATATCTGGTGTCTGCATTTCTGGCGCATATTTATCTATATCTGTTATTTTAATTCCATTTTCTATTAATGGATCAAGTACTAAAGCTTCTAAAACTGCCTGTGGTGAAGCACCATGACCTATTGTATGTCTTCCCACAACATCAGTTCTCAATATTGGACTAACTCCATCATTTTGAGAAACTAATACAGCAAATCCACCTAAGCAATCCTCTAATACTGGCATATCTTTCTTTACATGGTCTCTGCCATTCATACCAAGTTTAGCTGTAGCTCCTCCTGCTATTACTAAAACATTTTTATATATTCCACTTTTAACTAGTGATGCAGCTGTTATTAAGGAGTGAGTTGGTCCTGCACAGAATCCTCTCATATCTGCACCAGTTGCACCAGTCAATCCTATAATTTCTCCTATAGCTTTAGCGATATTTCCGCCACCTCTTTGATTCATATCACCAATAGCTTCTTCTGAACATTCTATTATATATTCAATTTCATCAATTGGTACATCTAGTTTATCTACTAAATGTATTCCTGCTAAAACTCCTGAAGCTTTAACAGCTAAATTTTCAAGCATATAATGAGCTGATAAATTAGGGTCAAATTCATGTGCTCTTCTTACACATCCTACTAATTTTTCACCTTCATATAATCCTTCTGCACCTGAATTATTAACTAAAGCTTCTATTTTTTCTAAGGTATCACCTACAATTTTATCTGCTTTTGAAGCAATAAGTGGATGTTTAGATAGTTTTTCTTTTATATTTTCTGCAAATTTTTCTTCCAATACTACAAGATCAAAAACATCTGATATCTTCATTAATCCATAGAACTCGTCTTGAGGCATGATTTCACCAAATTTACCGAATCTATTGGCGTTAGGAACATTTTTTCCATACCATGGTCTTGGCATCTCTCCTAATTCTTCTGGAGTAAGGTTTCCTATATAAGTTTGATTTGGTGCATAAGCCATAACTTCCTCAAATGGTCTTAAATGACTATTTAATGCCTTTAAATATTCTGAATCAGGATGTGTTTCTCTTTCTAACGTTTGGGTTGTTCCATTATGTATTACCATATCTGGAGCATTAACTAAAATATACGCTGCTTTCTTTAACACTGGAAAATTCATATTCTTCCAACCTCCCCTTATAAATAGCTAAATAAATTCATATTAATTTTTATTAATTGGATTTTATATTAGATTATCTTAGCTTTATCATTGATTCTATGGATAATCTATAGCACATAATTTACAAAAATTATTATGCATTATACATTTCCCATATATTTTTAGAAGTAATTAGGGAACATAATGTTCCCTAATTACTATTTAATTGTGGTTATTAAAAACTACTCAAATATTTTTTGTCCATCAATTGAAGTTTGTAATGCCACTAAAGCTTTTTCAACTAATTTTCTTCTAAGTGCATATTCATCCTCTTTGCCTAAAGCAGGATTTCCAAGTGGATGTGGAATAGCTATTGTTGGAACTATTCTATTAGCTCCAACAGTTAAAGATACTGGAGTTATTGTGCACATGTGTACTACTGGTAATCCAGCTCTTTCAATTTCTTTAACTAACGTTGCTCCACAACGTGTACAAGTTCCTCACGTAGACGTTAGTATAACTGCATCTACTCCATCTGCAATTAATTCTTTAGCTGCAAACTCACCATATTTTTTAGAAGAAGCAACAGCTGTTCCATTTCCTACTGTTGAATAGTAGTATCTGTGTAGAGCTCCTATTTTTCCTTCTTTTTCTAAATCCCTTAATACATCTACAGGAATTACTCTATCTGGATCTTCATTTGCATATACAGGGTCATGACCTCCATGAGCTGTTTCATGAGTTTCACTTGTTAAATCCATTATTCCTTCTATATCATATTTACCAATTTTAGAAGCACTAGAAGACTCAATATGATCAGGGTTTCCCTTTGGTACTATTCCGCCAGATGTTACTATAGCTATTTTAGCTTTTGTAATATCAGTTATTGGTGGAAGTGGATCTACTCTATCGAAGTTAGGCATTTTGAATTCAGTTACAAATTCTTCACCCTTCAACTTCTTAACTAACATATCAACGGCTCTCTTAGAACCTCTTTCTGTAGCAAAGTAGTTCTTTCTAATACCTCTTTCAATATAATTATCTTCAGATGGTGTTCCAATTTCTTCGCCTTTTGCTAATTTTAAAGCTAATTTTGCCATCTTAGGAAGGGCATCTCTCATTCCAACTGCACTATTTTTAGTTGATATAATGTAGATAGATTTTTTGTACATATCAGCACCTGGATTTTCTATATACATTGCTGATAAAACTGGTATATTTAGCTCTTCTTTAACAGTTGCAGCTATATCTCCACAAGCAACTCCATATCTTCCAGCATTAAATGCAGGACCAGCTATAAAAATATCTGGTTCATATTTTTTAACCATTTCAAGTATTTCTTTTTTTGCTTCACTAGTGTTTTCAGCAAAATATGAGTCTCCGCAGATTACAGTTCCAACTATTTCTGCACCTTCTTTTTTAAGCATTCCATTTAGTCCCATTCCAGGTCCTACAAAACCATCACGTACTTCTGGTTTAATGTCCGCTTTATCTTCTCCGCCTATTCCAGCGTAAAACTGATTTATATAATGAACTATCTTAATCATGCATTTTCCCCCTTTCATTGGGAATTGACCATTAAAATTACAGACTTTATGGTCAATTATCAATTTCAGTTTCCTACTACTTTAACTTTGTATTGAATCTATTTAAAATTAAACGAATTTGCTATATTGATCTCTTATCGCCTTAACTTCATTTACTATTTCATCAACTTCTAGAACCATTTCCATCATTCCACATTGCTCGTCATAAATACCTTCGTCACATTCACTCTTAATTTCTGGTTCTACCACATGGTAAACAGCTAAGCCTAATTCCACACCTGCTAGTGGTCCAGCATAAGTTGGGTCTCCTGCTGTAACTGTTTCAGCAGACAATCCAGATGCTTCAGCTTCAGCTCCTCCAATTACTACCACTACATTTTCTGCTCCATATTTTTCAGTTAAATCTTTAACTCTTTGTTGGATCTCCAGATCCATTGCACCTGCAGCTGTTCACACAAAACATTCTGTTGATGCAAATACTACTTCTGCTCCTGCTGATTTTAAACAAGCTTCTATAGCCGGTCCTGGTATTCCGTCTCTATCACCTATGCAAATAGCCTTTTTCCCTTGTAACATAATTTTATCTTCCTTTCATATTTAAACTTAATATTTAATTTAAATTAATATCCTTTTGCTGTTAAATAGTTAAATCCTACTTCACTTGTAGCTCCTGTTATAACTTGTATTTCTGCCTCTATTGAACCGTCTTCTCTTAAACTTCCAACGTGTCCTCCAGCTATTATATCAGCAGCTTCAATGTGTCCTATTATTTTTTTCATCTTAGGTAATACTATAACTTCATTGGCATTTCCTCCAGTAACTACTGCATCTCCTTTTGGAGTTGAGTCAGCTAATGATTGAGAACTTCCATCTTGTCCTGCATATTCATCTGTTAAAAGTACAGTTTTAACACCTTTTGCTGAAATTTTGTTACAGTTCATAACTAAGTCAGCATCTGGATTTCCAAAACCTTCTTCTGAAATTACAGCAGCATCTGCTCCTAAGAACTCTACTAATTTAGCAACCATGTTTGAAGATCTTTCTTTATCAGCTAAGTATACGTTCTCATTTGTAATTATACATCCAATAAAGTTAAAATCTTTTCCATGTCTTTCATATAAATCTTCTATTATAGGATGATTCATATGAACATATGATGGGTTTTTATCACAAGCAGAAACGCAGTTTCCACTGACTATAGCTCCATCAAATACTTCTGTTGGGTATATGAATGTAGGAATTATTTTTTTAGCATCTACACCATATACATAGGTATCATGTAAAAGTCCTTGAGTTTGAAGCATGTAAACATATACAACCTTTGGTAAATCCGGATATTGTTTAACTTGCTCCAGTAGTGGCAATGTTTCGAATGTTTTAACTTCATCTGGTTCAACATCTTTTCCAGCTTTGCCTAAGTATACTGCTGTCTTAAATCCTATTAATCTTACAGCTTCTTCATGCTCATGTTGTCCTATGCCTTCTTTTGGTTCGCATATAACAACTAAATTATTTGTTTTAGAGAAAGGCGTATATTTAGCTCCTTCCCCACACATGTCAACAATACCTTCTTGGAATCCTACAATTTTACCAGTAGTAACAACAGCAGCTCCTTTTAATACATGAGTTCTTCCTGAACCTACTGTGTCAACTTTACTTATAAAGCCTGGGAAAATTCCTCCATTTCCCTCAACTTTAACTCTTGGTTCAATTACGTCTTTAACAGGAATTATTCTAACTTCCTCACCTGGTCTTGCAATATCAAAATCAATACTGCTTATTCTCTCATCTCCAGATACTTCTTTAAGTAATTCTTCCTTATTTACATAAAGAATTCCATTATCAACTTTTGTTTCTGGTCCAAATTGAAGATCTTTTATAATTATCTTTCCAATCTCTAGACGCAAAACATTCACCTCCTATGAATTATGAGTTTAACTTACTTTTGTTTTTTTATTTAAAGGCAAGCAGCAGTTTACTGCTTACCTTAATAACATTTTTATTAAATAATGATTATAGTTTTTCATAGTAAGCTTTTATGAAGTTTTCAATGTCATCTAATGTAGATATTTTATCTGGAGTGATTGTTTCAACACATTCTCCTCCATTATATATCTTCATTGTTGGTAGTCCTAAAACTTTTTGTCCTATGGCAACTCTTCTTGCTCCACCTATGTTTAAGCTGGCAAATTTAATTTTGTCGCTATATTTTGGTTCTAAGCCATGAACTCCTGGCATTAATTCTATGCATATTTCACATTTATCTCCCCAAAAATCCACAAATACTGGCTTATCACTCTTAAGTACTTCAGCCTCAAAATTATCTTTGTTTAACTCTAACATTTAAACTCCCTCTCTTTCTTCATAAAAGTAACCTTATTACTTCTATAAATATATTTTTAATCAAAATTCATCAAAATTTACATAATATATTGTAAAAATTTTTGAACTTAATTAACTTTTCAAACAATTTACTTTAAAAAAAATTGTATTTTATATTTAACTATTAGTTAAATTTTTCCTCTATATAATGTTCACAGTTTGTAGCTGCAATAGCTCCATCTGCTGCTGCTGTAATAACTTGTCTTAAAGATTTTTCTCTAACATCTCCAGCTGCATATACTCCTGGAATATTAGTTCTCATCTCTTCATCAGTGATTATATCCCCTCTATCATTCATATTTACTTTTCCTTTAAACAGTTCAGATATTGGAAGATATCCTACAAATACGAAACAACCATTTACAGGAAGTTCACTTATTTCTCCAGTTTTCACATTCTTTAACACTAAGCTTTCAAGTATTTCATCACCTTTAGCTTCTTCTACTACGCTATCCCAAATAAACTTAATTTTTGGATTGTTGAAAGCTTTTTCTTGTAGAGATTTTGCAGCTCTTAATTGATCTCTTCTGTGAATTACTGTTACAGATTCTCCAAATTTAGCTAAATATATAGCTTCTGTTATAGCTGAGTCGCCTCCACCTATAACTGCAATATCTAAATCTGTAAAGAAATCAGCATCACAAGTTGCACAATAAGAAACTCCTCTTCCTCTTAATTCATTTTCATTTTTAAATCCACCTAATCTTGGATATGCACCAGTAGCTATTATAACTGTTTTTCCTTCATAAGTGCCTTTTCTTGTTTTAATTACTTTAATATCTCCTTCAAGCTGAACATCTATAACTTCATCTTTAACAAATTCAGTTCCAAATTCTTCAGCTTGTTTTCTCATTCTTTGACTAAGGGTTGTTCCTGTACAATCTTCAATAGAGCCTGGGTAGTTCTCCAATTCATCAGTAGTTGTTACTTGCCCACCAAATTTTGCTCTTTCTATTAGCAATGTTTTCATTCTTGATCTAGAAGCATATAATCCTGCTGATAATCCTGCTGGACCTCCACCTATAATGATAGTATCATAAATAATATGTTCCATTGGTAACCCTCCTTAATTAATTGCATTATTTATTAAATCGCAATCTATTAGTTGAAAATCTTGTAATATTTTATTACTCCAATTTGGAGTATTGAAATCTTTTAAAAATTTTTCTGTGGTCATTATTGAGTTTTCAATTATCTCTAAAGACTGAATGTCTAAATTTTCCTTCTTTAGTGATAAACATGCAGTTCTATATGGTGTTTCATTAGGTTTAACACTACTCATCAAAGGATGTGTTAGGAGCTTATGACCTAAATGTATATTATCCCTCACCTTTTTTAGAACATCCATTGCTGAACCGTCTATATACTCCACTCTATACTTAGGTTCAAAAGTTTTCTTTGATAATGGATTATTAGTTATTATAAATAACGGCTCAATCACATAGTTTCCTCCTTTTTAACATATAAAAAAGACATATGCAAAAACACCACTTAGTTTTGCCTATGCCTCTGTCTTTTAAACCTGAGAGTTTTACTCCTTCGGTGCTTATAGCTTTCCAGAGTTATGTCCATTTTCGGTCCTTTTGCCTGAGAGTTTCAAATTTATTGGCAAAATAAATTTTTGCTTCTTCGGCTATCTTTGTTATAAAAATAATTATTTATATTAGATTATCTCCCGAAAATTTCATCCACACTTCTATTAAATTTATTTATCTTACACCCTAAGTATACAACATTCGCCAAAAATTTTCTATATTTATTACTATTTTCCCTTATTTAAATTTCCTATAATCAATTTAAAAATTTAAATGATATATATTTATCAATGATAAAGTTAATTATTTATCAAAAATTTCATCCTACTATAATAATTTTTCCATATCTTTCATTCAGTTATACAAACTAAATTGGTTTTATATAGTTTTTAAAGTTATTAAATAAACCTAAAGTAACTTCTAAAAATTATATTATAATTCCTAATTTACTCTTCTATAAAAAACACTGCACAGGCATCTCTTCCTGAATGAGTACCAACTACACAACCTACTTCACATTCAATATATTCTATGTTGTTATCTTCCATATGTGATTTAAGAGTGTTGTATATTCCCATATTCTCTTCTTCTGGAGCAGCCTGCATTAATATTACGGGATTTTTTTTATCCATTTTGTAACTTTCTATATATTCAAGCATATTTCTCAAAGCTTTTTTGCTTCCTCTTACTTTATCTTTAACTACCATTTGTCCATCTTCAATTGATAACAAAAGTTTAATCCCTAAAAAACTTCCAATAACTCCAGCTGTTTTAGATAATCTACCACCTTTAACCAAGTTATCCAGTGATTCAAAGCAAGTTATACTTCTTACCTTTTCCACAGCCTTTAACAATTCATCTTTAATTGATGTAAGGTCTACTCCTTGTTCTTTTAGCAAGGCTGCTTTTACTACTAAAGCACCAAGAGCACCACATACACATTGAGAGTCGATTACTTCTATATCTTCAGTATCTAACATATCTTTTGCTACTAGTGCTGATTGATAAGTACCACTCATTTTAGATGATATATGTATTGATATTATTTTATATCCTTCTTTTAAATATCTATCATATATCTCATAAAATCTATGAGGATTTATTTGTCCAGTTTTAGGTAGCTCACTAGAATCATCCATCTTCTTTAAAAATTCAGGTAGGTTAATATCTATTCTATCAAAATAGGTTTTTCCATCTATGGTGAATACTAATGGTATCATTTCTATATCATATTTGTCAATTATATGATCAGGCAAATCACAAGTACTATCTGTTATGATTTTAATCTTCTTATCTTTCATAAATTAACTCCTCCTATTTCATTTTAGGAAATCCGATTTGTCTCAATCCTTCATAAGCTATGACTGCTACAGTATTAGATAAGTTTAATGATCTAGTAGTAGTATCTATCATAGGAACTCTTATTAAATTATCCATATTATCATTTCTTATATAATCTGGCAATCCTTTAGACTCACGACCAAATACTAAGAAATCTCCTTCTTTAAAACTAACTTCTGTATAAAACTTTTCTCCTTTTGTAGTACAAAAATAAAAAGTTCCATCTTTATATTTTTCTCTTAAAGCTTCATAAGACTCATGAATTTCTATATCTAAATATGGCCAATAATCTAGGCCTGCTCTTTTCAATTGTTTTTCTTCTAAACTAAATCCTAATGGTTTTATAAGATGAAGCTTACAATCTGTAAGCACACAAGTTCTTCCTATATTTCCTGTATTTTGAGGGATTTCCGGTTGAAATAATACTATATTTAAATTCATAGCTATACCTCCATATTACGTCACTAATCATTATCATACTCTAATTCACTTAATTCGTAAAGTTAGTATATTCTAGTATAATACTTAGAACTTTTCTTTGTTTTGTAATTTAAATATGCAATTAATGTAGATACATAAAATATTATACTTTAAAATTTCTTTTATTTGTAGTACTTAATTTTTCATTTATCATTACATATATATTACAGGTATTTAAAATTATAAGCTATTAAAAGAAAAAAATCCTAAGATGTGTTAGGATTTTTTTCTCTAAATTTTATAATATAATATTATATTATGATAAGAATACTATATAAGTATTTCTTGTGAGGCAAATTTTTATTCTTTCTTGAATATATCTTTTATCCAATTTTTAAAGCCTTTTTTCTCTTCTTTATTTTCTTCTACCTTTTCTTTAGATTCTTCTTTTTTAAGTTCAGGAGTTTTCATGACAAATTTAACTTCTCCTTCCATGTCTTCTCCTACTCCACTAAAAGTTCCATAATTTTTTGAAAGCTTAACTATTTCATCTTTTACATCAATTATTTCACTTAAATCGCCCATCTTATTATTAACTTCATTTTTCATCTTTTCAATTCCTTCATTATGGAATTTACTCATATTTTTAGATATTTCTTCAGCACCTTGTGCTAATTTTTCTGATCCCTCTTGAAGAGCTTTTCCACCACTGACTATTTGCTTTTGTCCTTCATTTAAAGCCTCTTTAGCACCACTTAATTTAGAAGTTCCTTCTTTTAGTGCTATTGAACCATTTGATATTTCGCTTGCTCCAGCAGCCAGTGCTTTGGATCCTTCTGAAATTTGCATTCCTCCATTTTTAAGTGCTGCACTTCCTTCTTTTAATTGTGACATTCCTGAAAGAACTTTTTCTGAACCTAATTTAGTTTGGGATAATCCTCCTTCTAATTTTTCAAGACCCCCTAAAAATTCATTGCCACCATTTTTAAGAGAAGCTATACCTTGTTTTTGTCCTTGTATTATTCCATTTAATTGTGCAACCATAGTTTCATTTCCTGGGACTTGTGATAAAGCTGCTGCTACCTTTTCTAATTGTTCAACGCTACCATTTAATTGTTCCAATCCTTGAAGTTCTAATGCTTTCTTTTCCTTTAATGTAGTTGCACCTTGAAGACTTTGTTCTATTCCACCTTTTACTTGATTTTGACCATCTATAAGTGCGTCAGTGCTAGAAGCTATTTTTTCAACACCATTAGTAAATTCTGTTACTTTAGAACCAAATTCCTGTAGTCCTAATGACAATTTATAAGTTCCTGCAGATAATTTTCCTAAATTATCTGCTGCTGCTCCTATTCCGTCAATAGCTTCACCAACACCAACTGCAAATTTACTTACACCTTCATTATAAGTTTTAAATCCACTATTAAATTCAGCTTGTTTCTTTGAAAATGTTTCTGTTCCTTCAGCAAGTTTACTGCTAGCATCTTGAAGTTTATCTATGCTATCAATTAATTCATCTACTGATTTTATTCCTTCTATATCATCTATTAATAATTTTGGAGTAGCAGTAATCATAATAGGTGCCATTGAAAAATCTTCAACTTTAGCTGTAATTTCTAAGTTTTCTGGTATTTTTAGCATATCATCTTTTAAATCTAAACTTTCCTTTAAGCCTGGCATATTAATGAATGTTATTATTTGATTGTTGCCATCATTAATCACCTTTCCACCATTTACCTTTACATTAGTAAATTTTTCTACAGGTAATGTTGTTAAAGTAGCTACTGTAAGCGGTGTATTTACTACTCTTTCTTTATCTTTTACTGTTATTTTATGTTTTTCATTATTTTTATAATTAATATTTATTTTTAATTCACCAGATTTTCCTATTAATTTTTCTGGTTTAATTGATTTCCCATCTAATTCATAAGAGATTTTAATGTCTAATGGAAGTTTTTTATTAGTTTCCCCTTGATAAAATATATCCTTTCCTTCCATTTTCCAAGTAATATTTTCATTTGATATTTTTGGTTCTTCATTGCCTTTTAAATTTTTAATATTTGTTAACTCACTCTTATCTTTTATTTCAGAATTTTTATTCTCAGCACTTAACCAATCACTTACTATTCTTTCTTCTACATTTCCGCTAGAATCTAAAGTGACATATACTGTTTCATCTTTCTTAACTAATTCTGTTCCATAAACTATATTTCCACTTAATAATGTTCCTACCATCACTAAAGCTAATACTCTTTTAGACATACATTTTCTCATCTTCTTTTACCCCACTTTCACCCTTAAAATTTTTACTAGTCTTTTCAATTACTTTTTCACAAACTAAAAGTATTGATGGAAGTATAAATAATATTACTAACATACTTATAATTGCTCCTCTAGCCATTAAAATACATAAAGAGCTAATCATTTCAAGTTTTGAAATGATTCCAACACCTGCAGTTGCAGCAAAGAAACTTAAAGCACTTGTAACTATTGATTTAGCTGAGCTTTTAACTGCAATAGTCATAGCAGAATATTTATCTAATCCATTTCTTATTTCTTCTCTAAATCTTGAAGTTAGAAGTATAGCATAGTCAACTGTAGCTCCTAATTGTATAGTACCTATTACTATAGAAGCAACGAAAGGCATGGTTGTTCCTAAATAATAGGAAATACCTAAGTTAATAAATATAGCAAGTTCTATAGATAAAACTAATAATATTGGAAGTGAGAATGACATAAATACCAACATTATTATGATAAATATAGCTAAAATTGATGCTACATTAACTCTCTTAAAGTCAGTATCTGATATCTCAATCAAATCTTTAGTAAGTGGAGCTTCTCCTCCTACTAATCCTTCTTCATCATAGGACTTAACTATTTTATTTATTTCTTCTATTTGTTTATTTGCTTCTTCTGTAGCTGCTTTATAAGAAGAATTAACAATTATTTGCTTATAGCCTTCCTTTTGAAAATTCCCTTTTATTTCACTTGGTAAAAAATTTTCTGGCAAAGATGGCCCAACAAATTTTTCAAGAGCTAGAGCTGCTTCTATTCCATCTACCTTTTCAATTTCTTTTACCATATTATTTATATCATTGTTTGAAACTGTATCTTTGACAATTATCATATTTGTTGTGATCATATTATAATCATTTTTTAATTTATTTGTAGCCACAATTGAAGGTAAATCCTTTGGTAATGATTCATCAAGATTATAATAAACTTCAGCATGTGCATTACCATATATAGCAGGTATAAATGCAACTACAAATATTACCAAGAATAATTTATATTTTTCTGTAACTAAAGATGATACTTTTTCAAATTCAGGTAATATTGTTTTGTGATTAAATTTATGGATAACATTATCAAAAGTTAATATTAATGCAGGAAGTACTGTAACTGTACATATTAACCCAATGAATACACCTTTAGCCATGACAAAACCTATATCTCTACCTAATGCCAGCTTCATAACACATAATGCTAAAAATCCTGCAATTGTAGTTAAGGAACTTCCTGCAACTGATCCCATAGTATTAGCTATGGCCTCTGCCATTGCTTCCACCTTATCTTTTGTATTTTCTCTTTCTTCATCATATCTGTGTAATAAAAATATTGAGTAATCCATAGTAACCCCTAGCTGTAAAACTGCTGCTAAAGCTTTTGTTACATAAGATATTTCTCCAAAGAATATATTAGTTCCAAAATTATACAATACCGCCAATCCTATACTTGTTAAAAATATAATTGGAATGACATAAGAATTCATTGTTAAAGCTAAAACTATAGCAGATAGTATTGTTGCAATTAATACAAAAAATGGTGTTTCATTATCTGCTAATTCCTTTGTGTCTTTTACTATTGCTGCCATGCCGCTTAAGAAACATTTGTTATTCACAATTTTTCTTATTTCACCAATACCATCTTGAGTAGACTCTGATGAAGATCCATCCTCAAATTTTATTATCAGCATAGTTGAATCATCACTATAAAATACTTTACTAAAGCTTTCAGGCAAAATTTCTTTTGGTACCGATGTATCTAAAATATCATTAACCCATACCACCTTTTGAACGCCTTTCACTTCACTAACCTTTTCTTTTAAATCAACTATATCCTTAGTCTCCATATTTTCAACAATCAACATGGAAGTAGACCCACTATCAAATTTTTCATTTAATATTTTTTGTGCTTTCATTGTATCCAACTCTTCTGGTAAATAAGTAAGCAAATCATAATTAACTTTTGTACTTGCAAAACCATATATAGATGGAAATATAAGCAGCACTGATATTATTAAAATTAATACCCTATTTTTAGCAATTGCTCTACTGATTTTCTTCATTTAAACTCCCCACCTTCTAAGTATTCTAATTAAGTAATTTTTTTATTGATTCAAATAGTATTGGTTTCATTGATTCAATAGGTGCAGGCTCTTCTAAAATTATAGAACTATAGCATACTCCGCTAGTTAATTCAATAATTAAGAATAATAATTTTTCTGCATCCATTGTTATATTTTGTTTTTGCTTTATTTTTTTTACGAAATGATAATATATATCATTCATTTCTTGATAATCATGTTCGTTAAGCAAAGCTTTTTTATAAAGCCCCCAAGTTAGGTTCTTATATATTAACTTCAGAAGTTTTTTATCTTCTTTTAAGTAATTAATTATATAATCTATAAAAAATATAACTTCTCCAGATAAATCATCAAAGGATTTTTTGTTAGAAGCTTCTATAGCTTCTTTTAATACTAAACTGCTTTTATTTAATATAATTAAATGCTTCAAATGATATTTATCATTAAAATAAAGATAAAAAGTTCCTTTTGCCACTCCAGCTTTTTTGGTTATTTCACTAATATAAGTCTCATTAATACCCTTTGTTGTAAAAAGTTCATAAGCTACATCCATTAAATTTTTCTTTTTTTCAAGTTTATTAGCTTCTGACTTTTTTATTGGCTCTTTGCCCTTTGTTTCCAACCTCACTTCACTCCTTTAAAGGAAAATGACTCTGAGTCATTTTTTTGCCCTAGATATATTCTATTACTATTTTAGAAGAAAATCAATAGTTTTTTTGACCTCCGGTCATTTTTTTTCGAAACACCTATTTGTACTATAATTAGTATAACAAAATTTAAAGCTATTAATTTGTAAAAATAAAAATGTCATCATAAAAAAAAGAGTTCAATGAACTCCTTTTTTATAGATATACCATCTCTAAATTTAGTCTGTATACTTAAGAATTTGTATTAATAAATTGCCTTAGCTTGTGTTTATATAATTGATAATTAACCATTGACAATGGAGAATTATTTAAGTATTTTCATTCAATATAAACTTTTCTATGACTTCCTTAACCCCATCTTCATCATTAGTTGAAGTTATGTATTCAGCTTTATCTTTTACTATTTTTTCTCCATTTCCCATGGCTACTCCTAGTCCAGCATATTCTATCATGGATAAGTCATTTTCATTATCTCCAATTGTTATTACTTCATCTTTAGACAAATTGTAATAACTAGCTAACATTTCTACTGCCCTTCCTTTAGAAACATTTTTATTCATAACCTCAAAATTATTATGTAATGAACTTACAACTTCATATTTACCTAAAGCTCTAATTTCTTCTTTTACTTTTTTTATCTTTTCTACATCCTCATCAAAAGCAACTGCTTTTAATATATCAAATTCATTTTCAATAAAAATTTCTTCCCAATCATCTACTTTTTTAATTTTTATTTGAAAATCATCTGGCACTGTTTTATTTAATGTAGAATAAAATTCAAACACATAACTTGTTTCTCCTGCATATATGCTATCTTCAGTATAAAAGTGAGGAATTAAATTGTATTTTTCAAATATCTCCAATATTTCAAAACAATTATCCTTTTCTAATATACATTTATATATAACATTGTTTTCATCTTTTTCTCTTATATATGCACCATTAGATGCTATTATAGGAGCTTTAATACCTATAAGTTCTCCATAATATTTAGCAGAAGTAAATATTCTTCCTGTGCATATGGCAATTTTAACACCTTTATCATGGGCTTTTTTTATAGCTTCAAGATTACCTTTACTTACTTCTTTTACACTGTTTAAAAGAGTTCCATCCATATCTGTACATATTAACTTGTATTTCATTTTTATCTCCTTTACTATAAAGAATATCTATATTTATCTTTAGAATTATTATAATTCTATTTAAGAAAGCCAAGATCATCATATAAACAATTCTACAACAACCTTGGTTTTCTATATGTTTAGTATTAATAATTATAATCCAAAATATTTTTTCATCATATAGTTTATCCTATTATCATTATTCTTAACATACATTTCAATAAAGTTAAAATACTCTAATTTTTCTATTGTAGAAGTTTCAGCTTTGTTGCCATAAAACTCTTCATAAGAAAGTTTTACTAAAATTTCTAATCTGTTTTTTAATTCTAAATTCTTTATACTATTTACAAATTCTAAATCCCCTATTTCATCATCTTTAATAACCATTATAGATTCTAATCTTCTTAAATAATATTGATACAGTGGAATTGCACTTTTACTAGATATTATTTTATTTCTTTTTCTATAAAAGCCAATTATTCTAATTAATATATATAATACTACTGTAACTATTAAAGATAAATACTTAAATGTATTATCATATTTAGAATCTAATTCTGAATCCCAATATTCTTCCTCTTCTTCTCTATTAAGTTTATTTTTGTTAGGTATTGTATTTTTATTTTTCTCATTATCATTTTCTAAAGTTTCTTTTTCTCTTTCTTTTTCTTCAGCTGTATTTTCTTCTTCAAACTCAGTAGGTGTAGGAGAAGGATCTACCACTGCCCATATATCTCTATTAGGATCTATTAAAACTTCACACCAAGCATGTGCTTCCCCATTAGTTACAATATATTCACCATTTTTATCAATATTGTTTGGCGTTTTAAATCCTTCTACATACCTTGCTGGTATTCCAGCAATTCTGCACATAATGGTGGTTGCACTGGCAAAATAAGTACAATATCCTTTTTTCTCTTTAAATAAAAAATAACTAACAAAATCTTCATTCATAGGCACATTAGAGACTTTTAAAGTATAAGGATAGTTTTCACTTAAATAATTTCTAATGCTACTTGCTTTTTCAATAACTGTATCATTATCTCCAACTATTTCAGCTGTTAAATCATAAACTTCTGAAGGTATAGTATTTGAAACTCTCATATATTCTTTATAATCTTCCATGGCTGTTTTCATTTCAGAATTGTTTAACTTAGAAATTTCATCAAAAAAATAACGTTCTTCGCCAAAATTTCTTATGGAAAAATTATAATAATTAAATTCATGAGCATATCTAATGTTTTCTTTGTTATTTATCATGTTTTCTAAAATTTCTACCACATCACCATAGTTACTCATACCATAATATTCCTTGTATATGTAATAAATAGCATCATATGGTTTAGTTACATCTGATCTTGATAAAAATGTTGGAACTTTATTATAATAAATTTCATCATAATCACCTTTTATATCAATTCCCATATTAGGAGTAAAAAAACTTGTGCTATTAAATTTTTTTGTAGGAGTAATTCTAACACTTCCTAAAGAAGCTCCAACTCCCATGTCTCGTCTTTTTATATATGAATTTTCAAACTTAAAATTTTTATCCTTTTTACCAAGTTTCTTATCTACCGTAGTCCAAGAACTTCCGGTATAATGTTCCTTTACACTACCTTTTAAATAGTATGGCTTTGAAGATTTTACTCTAAATACCTCCTGCTTGTTTAAGGTAACAGGACCACCTAGTTTTTTTTCGCTATTACTATATCCAGAACTATTTATAGTAAATTTGCCATTTAAAGCACTTTCTCTACCATCACTTGTTTTAGCAAAAGTATTTTCCCAAAAGTCCCCATAATTATTTAAGTTCATACCAGTATAGTGTTGTGGTAATAATGATGTAGTCTTTATAATAATATAAGCAGTTATTAATGCATAAGCAGTTATTTTTTTTATGTCCAAATTATTTTTTAGTTCCATGCTTTTATATTTTTTTGTTAACTTTATATAGTTAGCTATAACAAATGTCATTATAGTTATAAATAAATAATAATGTAAATTCTTTATTATTATTGAACTATAATGTAAAAACCAAAAACTTACTACAAATATGAAATTTAATAATATTATTGCTTTATTGTTTTTATATGTTATATAAATTACAACTGAAACTAAAATAGGCAAAACTATGAAAAATATTTCTCTATATTGAGGAAAATAGGTTTTGCTATTTTTTAAAAGTTGTGTATTTATTTCTATTGCGGTTTTAATAATGTTTTCAAAAAAGCTGATTGTTATACTTTTATGTCTATATCCATAACCTCCTCCTAAAAGTAACATAGTAAAGGTAAATAATATTTTATATTTACCTTTATTTAATACTTTAGCATAAAATCCGTATATAATTACTCCTGCTAAAAATAACATTATTACAAATTTATAATCAAATCCAACTATTTTAAAACTCTCTATTAATATTTTCATAGTTACTACTAGATTAATAAAAACTAATAGTATTGCTATTAACTCTTCTTTTATTCTACTCATAAGCTCACCTGATTTTCCAATTAGCTACAAGCTATTTTTAATAATTTCTTTAAAATCATAACAGTTAATTCCTGCACCTGTAAGAAAAGTGATTTCTTCTATTAATCCCAAATAATTATTATAATAAAATAAGCTTACATTATAACCTTTATTTTTTAAATGTAATAGCTCATCTTTCAATTTAGAATTTACATTGCAAGTAATTATGCATAAAAAACTTTTTCCTCCCAAAGAATTTAAGCTGCCATTTATAAAATCTATGAAATCTCCTTCTCCATTGCTATTGTGAAATAAAAAATATTCCATAACGCTACTAAAATCTACGGAATTTTCTACTTCAATTTTTTCATTTTTAGAATTGTTTATATATATTTTAGATTTAATTCCTAAATCTACAAACTTTTTTAATAATGAAGAAGTAAAATCAATCATCATTTCTTCTTTTAATTCCTCATTTTTATTGCTAAAGTCTATTTTCTTCATATCTAAAAATAAATTGCATTGAGTTCCTGAAATATAATCATAATTTTTTACATATAATTCTCCTTGTTTAGCACTAATTTTCCAATGAACTCTTTTAAGACTATCTCCAATCCTATACTGTCTTATATCTTTAATTAGTGTTAAATCTTCTACTTTGCTATCACTGTTTAGTAAATTTTCTAACTTTTCACTGCCGCTAAGTTTAAAAAGTTTTATATTATAAATCTTAGGATATACTTTTACTCCTAATTTATGGTTTATATTTTTATTAGAAGTTATTACATTAAATAAATCTGTCACCTTAATTGTTGTTGTTCCAAAATCATATATTCCTCTTTTATTAAAGGTGATGGTTCTCTTAAGCCATTTGTCACTATTAAATTGAAGAAAAAATGCATCTCCCTTATAAGTTTTAATTAAATCAGTAAAAGTATTATTTACTACTTCTACATATGGTATAGGAATGAAACTTTCATTGCTTATAATCAGTGAAAATTCATCTTCATCTCCAACGCTATATTCCTGTTGATTATGCTTTATTTTGCATTGAACATATTGTAAAGACAAATATATATACATTATGGATATTATAAGCATTATAAAGAGTGAATAAAAAACACTATAAGGAAGATTTCCGCCTGAAACTTTAGCAAAAATACAGGCAGCAATAGTTAATAATATAAATTTAACATTAACTTTAATCATATTTTTTCACCTTTGGTACTGGTATAGTTCTCAATATATCAGAAACAATTTGTTCTGAATCAATTCTACTGGCTCTTGTACTAGGGCTTAGCAATATTCTATGACATAAAACTAATTTTGCATTTTCCTTTATATCTTCAGGGATTACATAATCTCTTCCTTTAATTAATGCAGTAGCTTGTGCAATTCTTTGAAGACTTAGTGATGCCCTTATACTTGCTCCTAAAACTAAACTTTTATTATGCCTAGTAGCATTTACAATACTTACTATGTACTCATTCAATTCATCATTTATATAAATATCTTTAACTTTAGTTTGGAGCATTAAAATTTCTTCTTGATCTATAATAGCTTCTAGCTTTTCTAGTGGATTTTCTCTTCTATATATATCTAATATGGATACTTCATCTTCTTCATTTGGGTATCCCATTTTAACTTTAATCATAAATCTATCTAATTGTGCTTCTGGCAATGGGAAAGTTCCTTCGTATTCTATAGGATTTTGAGTTGCCATAACAATAAAAGGTTTTTCTAAAATATAAGTTGTTACTCCTTCTGAAACTTGTCTTTCTTCCATAACTTCCAGTAATGCTGATTGAGTCTTAGGTGAAGTTCTATTTATTTCATCTCCTAATATAATATTAGCAAATACTGGACCTTTTTTAAATTCAAACTCATGGTTCTTAGGATCATATATAGATACCCCTATAATATCTGAGGGTAATAAATCTGGTGTAAATTGTACTCTACTATAAGTTAAATTTAAAGTTTTAGCTAATGCTTTTACTAATGTTGTTTTTCCTACTCCTGGTACATCCTCAATTAGTATGTGACCATCAGCTAAAATTCCTTTCATTATATTATAAATTTCATTTTTCTTTCCTATAATAACTTTTTCAATATTATTGACCACATTTTCAATAAGTTTAAGCTCCTTATCCATCCCCATACCTCCTATAAACAAAAATTCTGTTTTATGTAAATCATACCATATTTTTAATATTTTTTCTAATTGTTGTAACAAATAGATAGGCATACATATATAAGACAATTTTCAATTATATAAGGAATTCAGTATAGTTTGTAACAGAAATCACTAACATCATACTAACTATATTAAAACAGGCAATATTGTATATTAATCTAAGTTGATAATTAAAATCAATTAAAAAAACTCTAAATTTTTAAAATTTAGAGTTTTTTTAGTTAATTATTTTTTATCCTTATTTCCTACAGCAATTTATCCAAATATTAACACTTTTAGAGTAAATCTTTGTTAATCCACAATTTGAGTTGTTTCTATACCCCTCTTGGAAATCACCTTCTGACTCTACTGTATCTTTTTCTTCAAGTAATTCGTCTTCTAATAATTCATCTAATAATTCTTTTTCATTTAATACTTCTTTGTTTATATCGCTCATTATTATACACCTCTTATACAGATTCTTAAAATTAGCCTTCAATAAAGTGTGTAAATCTTAATAGTATATTGATTTTTATAATTCATATGATAATATCAATATTCACATTGGCTACCTACTTCATTGAAGATTAAGTATTTTAATTATTTATACACTTTAAAGATATTAACCTTTTGTGAATATATCACTACATTTCCACAATTATTTTCTTCATCATTACACATATTACAAGATTTACACTGATCTTTATCTACATTGATTTTATATATTGGCCTACAGCGGTCTTCATCTTCTAATAGCAGCAGTAATAAAAGTAATAATAGTAACTCATTGCAATACCACATTTATAACACCAACTTTTATAGATATAAATTTTTCCATTTCATATTCTAATATTAATATATTTTATTAAAAAGAAAATGTGCCTAAAATTGTATATAAATGTACATTTATTCTAAAAATTGTATGAAATTAGAACAATATTTGTTTTTGTAAAAAAACTCTCTAAGAATTTTCTTAGAGAGTTTTACCTTCCCATTCTCACCATGTTATCTATTGCTCTGTATTTATCTTTTGATACAAGTTTTTTTTCTACCAATATCCCATCTTCATAAACATATTTATATACATTAACTATATATCCGATTTTACCTTTTTTTTCTACATATGTTCTTCCTTTTTCAATATTACTATCATACCTTATTCTATCTTTTGGCTTTAATACTTCCTCAATTTTACTTTCTATTCTATAACTTCTCTTCTTTACTTCCTTATTTGAATATATATTAAAGGCTACATTACTATTTTGAATATATCCCTGAATATATATAGGATAATCCAAATTATTTTTAAATTTAAAATCTGTACTGCCATAGTTAATGGTGGCATCTTGTCCTAATGGAACATAAGAAATAGGCCTGCTATGTGGTTTTCTTTCTACAATTTCTAATTCAGATTTTAAAACTGCATTATATAGCGTAGTTGAAACTTGGCAAATACCACCCCCTAATCCAGCTACAAATTCATCTCCCATAATCACAGAAGCTCTTTGATATCCTTTGCTATAAGTCCTCTCACCAACAACATCATTAAAACTGAAAACTTCACCAGGCATCATTACTGTACCATCTATTGTTTCTGTAGCAATTTTTATATTAGTTGACCTAGCAGCAGAAGAACTGCTAAAATTAGTACTACTACTAGTCATACTTAAATTAATTTTGGAAAGCTCCCTTTTAGTACGTTTAGGAATAACTTCATTTACAATAGCTTCTATTGTTATCTCTTCATCAGTCTTTGTATTTATATTAGTAATCAATTCTTTTTTTAAGTGATTTGAATCTAATTTTTTTCCTTTTATCTCCTCAGATATTTCAAATCTTCCATTAATAAGTTTTATATCACTATCAATAGCTTTTTCATTGGTTTTACTCTCAATTTTACCTATTATGCCATCTATAGCTTTATCATTAAAAGTTAGCTCTAAATTAATATTTACATACTCTGGTTTTATCAAAACTAATAACTTTTTAAATATATTAAAATCTTTACCATAATTAAAAGCTTCCTGCACTGCTTTATCAATGTTGAATTTAACGCCTAATTCTATATAATCTGTATTATATATTTCATCCTCCACCAATATATTTAGCTTTTTATTATATATTTTTTCTTTTAAATTTTTATGTAACATTATTTTACTTTTTTCTATATCTAACCCATGTAGCGGAATATTTTCAACATGTACATTAGGATAAATCAATTTATCATATTTTTTTATAGTAAAAAAACTAAAAGATAAAATTCCACACAATAAAAAAACAATTAAAATTAACGCTATAGATAGGATTTTTTTCTTCACATAACACACCTCCACAATTAATTATATGAAAACACTTATATATATAGATGTAATACTTTGAAATTTAATCTATGGATTTACATAGTTATTTTATTAATTATTTGAATTTATAATTTATATAATTGAGAATTGACCATTGACAATGGACAATTATGGATTTTCCACCCCTAGGGTTTATACCAAAATTATGGATTTAAAATAATATTAGAGTAATCATAAAATTTTAATTTAAAACTAATTTTATTTAAACCCCTGTGGTACAGTATGACATGATACTAAATCTGCAACATTGGATGATAATTTAGTAACATTGGTTATTTTTATAATATTAGTACTATATCACTGGTTTTACTTTTAAGCTTTACTGAAGCCCAGGGTAACCCTAAAGGGCTTCGCGCTGCTTTCCAGGGGTGGTAAAAATTAATTAAAGAAATTGTTTTACTTAAAAATAAAATTTATATAGTCATCATGAAGTATGGATTTTTTTAAGTTGTTGTGCTAACATTAATACAAATATATTATTAATAAATGGCACTAAATCCATATATTACAATTAAGGAGTGTTACTATGTACAATGTAGAAGAAATTAAAAACTATTTAAAAAACATATTATTAATACCTAGTCCATCTGGATATTCTATAAAAATAATGAATTATATAAAAAGTGAATTGGACAAGCTAAATATAGAATATAAAACTACAAACAAGGGTGCACTTATTGCTACAATAAAAGGTAAAAATCATGAGTACCAAAAAACTCTATCTGCACATGTAGATACACTAGGTGCTATGGTTAGCGGAATTAAAAATACTGGAAATTTATCGCTAACACCAATAGGCGGATATATGATGAATTCAATTGAAGGTGAAAATTGCACTATTGAAACTGTTCATGGAAAAACTTTTGAAGGTACAATTCAAACTATAAAGCCATCTGTTCATATTAGCGGCTCAGAAGCTAGAGAATTAAAAAGAACCACTGAAAACATGGAAGTTGTTTTAGATGAAAAGGTATATTCTAAAGAAGATGTTGAAGGTTTAGGAATTGAAATTGGAGATTTTATATGCTTTGATACTAGAACTAAATTCACTGAAAGCGGATTTATAAAGTCAAGACATTTAGATGATAAAGCTAGCGTAGCTATATTATTATATACACTAAAATATATAGTAGAAAATAAAATAGTTCTTCCTCATACAATAAATGTATTTATAAGTAACTATGAAGAAATAGGTCATGGCGCTGCTTCTGCTATTCCTGAAAACACAAAGGAATTCATTGCTGTTGACATGGGTTGTCCTGGACTTGACCAAAATTCTACAGAATATGCTTGTTGTATAGCAGCTAAAGACTCTTCTGGTCCTTATGATTTAGACTTAAGATTGAGATTAACTGAACTTTGCAAAACTAATAATATAGATTATAGAATTGATGTATATCCTAATTATGGCTCTGATGCTTCAGCAGCTTTAAGAGCAGGATATGATATCAAAACTGCATTAATTGGTGCAGGAATATTTGCTTCTCATGGATATGAAAGAACTCATATGGATTCTATTTTAGCTACAATAGACTTAGTGGTTAAATATATACAAGAAGAAGTTAAATAATCTACTTTAAATAATTTATAATTAAACTTTATTTTTTTAGTGATAATTGTGAATTGAATAAGATTTTGAATTACAAAAGGAGTTTTATAAGCTCCTTTTTGTTTTCATAAAGTTAAAATAAATCATGAATATTATATATTTTTTGTTAATATACTTTACAATTATATTATTTTACATTATTATATTACAATCAAAGGAGGTGTTTCTATGATTAGCTTAAGCAAAACTCCTTACATTCCATCAATGACTATTAAGGAAACTCAAAAGGCAATCAAGGAAATAAAAGTATTTTATGAAAAAAATTTAGCTAAAGCCCTTAATCTATCTAGGGTTTCAGCACCATTATTTGTACGTAAATCATCAGGACTTAATGATACCTTAAATGGAGTTGAGAGACCAGTTTCTTTTGACATACTTCATACTGGTGAGGAATTAGAAATAGTACAATCTCTTGCAAAATGGAAAAGACTTGCACTTCATGAATATGATTTTGAAGTAGAAGAAGGTCTTTATACTAACATGAATGCCATTAGAAGAGATGAACATTTAGATAATATTCACTCTATTTATGTTGACCAATGGGATTGGGAAAAAATTATAGATAAATCTTCAAGAAACTTAGACTATCTAAAAAGTACTGTAACAAATATTTATTCTGTATTTCAAGATACAGAGGAGTATCTTTTTGAAAGGTATCCTCATTTAGGTAAAAAGCTCCCATCTAATATAACTTTTATTACTTCTCAAGAATTAGAAGATGAGTATCCTAATTTATCATCAAAAGAAAGAGAAAATATTGCTTGTAAAGAATATGGAGCTGTTTTTATAATTGGAATAGGAAAAGAACTTGCTTCTGGAAAGAAACATGATAATCGTGCAGCAGACTATGATGACTGGGAACTAAACGGTGATATAATATTTTGGAACCCAATGTTAGAGGAAGGTTTAGAACTTTCTTCCATGGGCATAAGAGTAGATAGTGCTGCTTTAGATTATCAACTTAAAGTTACAAATTCAGACTTTAAAAGAGACTTTCCTTTCCATAGTTCAATACTTAAAGATGAGCTTCCTTATACTATAGGTGGAGGTATAGGGCAATCTAGAATGTGTATGTATTTTCTAAATAAAATACATATTGGAGAAGTACAATCTTCAATTTGGCCTTTAGATATGATAGAAGAATGTAAAAAACATAATATACATTTATTATAATATTTTATATTTATAGTAAAATAAAAAATCGCGACCTTTAGTCGCGATTTTTTATAAATAATTAGCTTTTTACAGCATTATTTCATATATAATTAACTTGATTTTTTAAGCTTTCTCTTCCAGCTAGGTGTAAGCAGTTCTTCAATAATATCACTCATAGTTGCCACTCCACACAATTTTTCTTCCTCATCTATTACTGGTAATGAGTAAAGCTCATATTTTACTGAAAATTGCACTGCTTTTTCTATATCATCACTATCTTTTACCATTAAAAATTTTGTATTCATTATAGATTTCAATTTTGAATCAGGATCTGCTAAAATTAAATCCTTTAAGGATACAACTCCTTGAAGTTTTTCATCTTTATCTACGATATAAATGTAATATGCAATTTCATCATCTGGTTTTAGAGCTCTTAAAATATCAATAGTTTCACTGGCAGTTATATCAACATTTATTGAAATAAAATCAGTATTCATTATGCTCCCTACCATTTCATCTTCGTATTCCATAAGCTCTCTTATCTCAATCTCATCTTCATTATCAATATTTATCAATAGATTTTCTTTGGTTTCATCATCCATATCCTCTAAAATATCAGCAATTTCATCATTAGGCATAATATCTAATATTTCTTTTGCTTTACTACTGCTAAGATTTTTTAATATATCTATTTGAATATCAGTTTCTAATTCTTCTAATGTATCTGCTGCAAAATCATTTCTTAAATTCTCAAAAATTTTTCTTCTATCCTCTGTAGATAAGCCTTCCACAATTTCTGCAACTTCTACTGGATGAAGTTCTGTAAGTTTTTTATAAGGCTCACTTAATCTTAATCTATCATCAATCATTTCTATAGATTGAACACTTTCCCAAGTTATAGAAATATCTTTTGGCTCTTTGCCTATAAATCTATAAAGCTCTTTAACCAATGTTTCCATTTTAATTTTTCGTGCTAAAGACAATAATCCTGATTCTACTTCCAAAACTCTTATTTCTCCTAATTTATTTATCATTTTTAAATCATTAACTTTTATAACTTTTTTCCCGTTAATATCAACTATTTGTTTATTTAGAAGATTTTCAGATAATAAGTAAGAGTATTTCCTAGGAATTATATCTTTTGCTCCTGTAATTTTTATAATATAAGATGAATTTTTTTTGTAAATATCTATACTTCTAAACTCATAGTTTAGAAATTCTTTCCCTCTTCTAATTTTATATCCTATAGCTCTTGGATATCCTGATTCAGTAGTCACATATATATCTACCAATTTGCCTATATTATAATCTAATTCATCATAAACATAGGAACTTAAAATATTACTTAAAAAGAATTCATTTAATTTGTTCATAGATATTCCTCCCTCTGCCAGAGAAATACCTTATGTATTTAATAGAAAGCTATTTAAACATAAATATTTCTCTGGAACTTATTTAGTTTTAAATTTGACTCTCTAATTCGAGGGCCACTTTCCATTTAACTCACCACCTAATAATTTATATAATTGAGAATTGACCATTGACAATTATGGTTTTCCCACCCCTGGGGTTTACAAGAAAATTATAGACTTTAAATAAAATCAAAGTAACTACAAAATTTTAATTTATAACTGTTTTTTTATTTAAACCTCTGGAGTGCAGTATGGTATGGAAGTAAATCTCCAATATTAACTAATATTTTAATTATATTGCTTATTTCCATAAATTTAATATAGCAGCACTGATTTCTGTTACAAACTATACTGCACCCCAGAGGAATCCTAAAGGACTTCGCACTGTTCCCCAGAGGTAGTGTAACTTCAACAATAATTGTTAATTGTCAATTTTTTCAGATTGTTAATTAATACATCAAACTGTTAACTTACGTTTAGATATACATTTGACTTTAGAGTAGTTTACCTATATTATGTTTTCTTTACAAAATATATTTATGCACAAAAAAAAGCTCACCTAATAAAGTGAGATCTCTAATCACAAAACTATGTTTGAGCTTTAGCACTATATAGCTTTGGAAATTACCAGCTACATTAAATAAAACCTTGATTCGGTAGTACCTGTTAACCCATTGGCATCTCTCGATGTTTCGGGGCAGTAGCGTATATCTATATAGGAGCCTCACCTAACGTCAATTATTAAAATTGTTTAACTTAATTAAATCATTTAAAATGTCTTCTACTATATTATACAATAAATAGCTTTAAATGTAACCCTATTAATATACATAAAATTCTTTAATACACCCAATACTAAAATAAGGACACAAACTAAAAAACAAAGGAGTGATATATAATGGATAAAAAAAGAGAAAAACTTGATGTAACTAATCCTAAAGGTACACCTTATGTGAAAATGAATATGGGTGATTATATGGACATTGATCCAACTACAGGCGAAATTAAAGACTTAGGTGAAGAGCTTAATAACACTGGTCTTCCAACTAAAGGTCAAGTTGATAGTGCTAACACTTCTATTCAAGATTTAGTAGAAGGATTAAACTATGAATACGATGATCCTAGAGAATAATTAAAAATTTATCTTTTTAATTATCACAGTTTTAAAACAATTCATATTAAAATAACTAGTACTATGTTGTAAATATTTTTCAATATATAACTAGTTATTTTTGTTTTTAATAATTATTTATAAATAATAATTCTACTTTATTTTTAAAAAACCTTTAATAATTTCCATGCATTCTATTATATGTATAACCTTCCTTCAGTTATCCTTATTTTACATAACTTGCAGCTCCATATTCTTATTCATATTTTTCAATACTTGTGTTAATATTAGTCATGGAGGAATTTATATGAAACTAAACACAGAATTTTTACCTATAAGTAAAGAAGATATGAAAAAACAAAATATAGAACAGTTAGATTTTATTATCATTACTGGTGATGCTTATATAGACCATCCTTCCTTTGGTACAGCCATTATAGGAAGAATTTTAGAAAGTGAAGGATATACTGTTGGAATAATAGCTCAGCCTAACTGGAATACTGTTGATGATTTTAAAAAATTAGGAGAACCTAAATATGGTTTTTTAATAAACTCTGGTAATATTGATTCTATGGTTAATCACTATACTGCTTTTAAAAAAAGAAGAAGTGATGATTTATATTCTCCTGGCGGCAAGTCAGGTTATAGACCAAATAGAGCAGTTATTGTTTATAGTAATAGAGCTAGAGAAGCCTATAAAAATGTACCTATAATTATTGGTGGTATTGAAGCTAGTCTTAGAAGATTTGCTCATTATGATTATTGGGATGATAAGGTTAGAAAAAGTATTCTTATGGATTCTAAAGCAGATTTATTAGTTTATGGTATGGGAGAAAAACCTATAATAGAAATAGCTAAATTTTTAAGTTATGGAAACTCTATAGAAAGATTACATCACGTAAGAGGTACATCTTATATAACTAAGGATATTTCTAATATTAAAGATTATATTTTACTTCCTTCTTTTGAAGAAGTTTCTACAGACAAAAGAGCCTACGCTAATAGTTATAAACTTTATTCAAAGGAACAGGATGCTATATGGGGAAAAACTATAGTTGAGCCTTATGGCGATAGATACATAGTGCAAAATCCTCCTCAGCATCCACTAACAGAAAAAGATATGGATAAAGTTTATAATCTTCCATATACAAGAACATATCATCCAATCTATGAACCTATGGGAGGAATTCCTGCATTAAAGGAAGTTAAATTTTCAATCACAAGTCATAGGGGATGTTTTGGAAGCTGCTCTTTTTGTGCATTAACATATCATCAAGGAAGAGTTATACAAAATAGAAGTCAGCAATCAATAATAGATGAGGCTAAGCTTTTAACAGAAGATAAAGATTTTAAAGGATATATTCATGACATAGGTGGTCCTACTGCTAACTTTAGACATAGAGCTTGTAAAAAACAAATTGAACATGGAGTATGTAAAGATAAACAATGCATGTTCCCTTCACCTTGCAAAAATTTAATTGTAGATCACAGCGAATACTTAAGTCTTTTAAAAAAGGTGAGATCCCTTCCTAAAATAAAAAAAGTATTTATTCGTTCAGGTATTCGTTATGATTATTTAATGGAAGATAAAAACACAAAATTTTTTCATGAACTTTGTGAACATCATATCAGCGGTCAGCTAAAGGTGGCACCAGAACATATAAGTGATAAAGTTTTAGCTCAAATGGGTAAACCTAAAAAACAAGTTTATGATAACTTTAGGAAAAAATATGAGGCTATAAATAAAAAGTTAGGCAAAAAACAATTTATAGTTCCTTATTTAATGTCCAGTCACCCTGGAAGTGATATAGATGCAGCTATTGAACTTGCAGAATATATTAAAACTATGGGATATATGCCGGAACAAGTACAAGATTTCTATCCAACTCCTGGAAGTCTTTCAACTACTATATATTATACTGGTATAAATCCTATTACTGGCAAAGAAGTTTATGTACCTAAAGAATATAAAGAAAAAAGTATGCAAAGAGCACTTTTACAATTTCAAAATCCTGAAAATCATGCCTTAGTTAAAAAAGCCCTAATTCAAGCCAATAGAACTGATTTAATTGGATTTGAATCAAATTGTTTAATTGGTCCTAGACCTATAAAAAAACAGGGATATCAAGGAAAAAATAAAAATAAAAGTAAAGATATAAATAATAAGTCTTTTAAAAATAAAAAAAGCTTAAATAAACCTAAAAAATCTAAGAAATCTAAGAGCTATTAATAGAAATTTAAATTAAAAAAACATTAAAATTTGACTAATAATCAAATCTTAATGTTTTTATTTTAAAAATTATTTTTCAAATAATCCTTTTTTATAACTTTGTTTAAATTTTCTCAGTCCATAAATTATAGTTAATGCCCATAATATTTCACCAATCAATTTTGCTCCAAAAAATCTTATATCTACTACTGTTAAAAGTACTGATGTAATTGTTACTATTGAAGATATTATTATAAACAATGCACCTATTTTATTGGAATATTTATATTTATAGGCTTTAATTCCCATAACAAAGTATATTGTGTTTATTATACACAATATTAAGT
>NZ_JACSQB010000118.1 GCF_014836835.1 Clostridium faecium
TGCTTATATTCATTAAATCCCTATTCTTAACTAATTGCTACTTTTTATTGTTTTTGCATATATGTAAATATTAGTAAATACCTTCTTTTTATATAGATACCTTTTAATCTATAAACTTTTTCATATACTTAAAGCCTGAGATTAAAATCCCAGGCTTTCTTAATAATATATTGTAGATTTATTTAAAATGAAGGTATTATACTTCCATTGTATTTTTCTTCTATAAATTTTTTAATTTTTTCTGAAGTTATAGCTTCACATAGTGCTTTTATTTCTTCTCTGTTTTCATCACCACTTTTAACTGCTATTATATTTGCATAAGGAGATTCTTTATCTTCAATTATTATAGCATCTTTAGTAGGATTTAAATTTGCTTGTAATGCATAGTTTGTATTAATTATTGAAGCTTCCACATCATCTAAAGTTCTTGAAAGTTGAGGTGCCTCTATTTCTTGGATTTTTATATTTTTAGGATTTTCAACTACATCTAATTTAGAAACTAAATCTTTTTTCTGAAGTTTTATAATTTTATTATCTTCCAGTAGTTTTAATGCTCTTGAACCATTTGTAGCGTCATTTGGTATTGTTATAGTTGAACCATCTTTTAATTCATCTAAAGATTTTATTTTCTTTGAATATAATCCTAAAGGTTCTAAATGAATTTTATTTAAAGCAACTATATTAGTGTTATTTTTTTTATTGTACTCTTCAAGATATGGAATATGTTGAAAGAAGTTTGCATCTAATTCCCCATCTTCTAATGCTCTATTAGGTAATACATAGTCAGAAAAAATTTTCACTTCAAGCTCATATCCTTTTTCCTTTAATATAGGTTTAACTTCTTCTAATATCTCTCCATGAGGTACTGCTGTTGCACCTATTGTTATTTTTTTAGCCTCACTATTACTCTGTCCACAAGCTCCTAATGTAAAAATTACTAAAACAGTTAATATTATTGATAATATTTTTTTCATTAAAATCCCCTCCTAATTATTTCAATTTTTTATAAAGTGTATTTCCAAAAGATTGAATGCATTGTACTAAGATAATTAATACAACAATTGTATATATCATTACTCTTTCATTGAACATATTATACCCATACATTATAGCAACGGAGCCTAGTCCACCTGCTCCTACTGCTCCAGCCATAGCAGAATATCCTATAATGGTAATTGTAGTTAAAGTTATAGCAGATATTATAGAAGGCATTGCTTCTTTTACTATTACTTTAAATAATATTTGAATATCACTAGCTCCAAAGGACTTAGCAGCTTCTACTAATGATTTATCCACTTCATTTAATGCAGATTCTACTACCCTTGCAACAAAAGGTGCTGCTCCTATAGTTAATGGAACTATTGCTGCTTTTTCTCCAATTATTGAACCAGTTAACGCTTTAGTTAAAGGAATTATTGCTATTATTAATATGATGAAAGGAAATGACCTTAAAATATTTATAATCATATCTAATGTTTTGTATATTAATTTATTAGGTTTTAACCCATCGCTTTTAGTAACTGTTAATACTAATGCTATTAAAAAGCCTAATACTACAGCAAATAATGTAGCCCAAAATACCATATATAAAGTCTCTAAAAAACCTTTAAACAATACATCTTTTAATAAAGCTATAGTATCACTACTCATTATTAACCACCTCCCAAGATATATCTTTATTTGAGAGATATTCAATTACTTTTTTCTCATTTGAATTATTAACATTGATTACAAGACTTCCTAACACATCATCTCTAAACCTTTCAAGTTTTCCCCAAACTATAGAAATATCAATATCTAACTCCCTCGCCATAGAAGTTATGATGCTTTCATTAGACGCATCTTTAGGGAAAAATATTTTTATATTCACTCCAGTGTCAGGAATTATATCTTCCTCTCCTATCAATCTTTTTAATGCTTTAGGAGGCTTTAAAAAAAGTTCTTCAACATCTCCCATTTCAACTATTTCTCCACTTTCCATAATTGCTACTCTATTACAAATTTCTCTTATTACTTCCATTTGATGAGTTACTATAATTATGGTTATGTTAAGTCTTTCATTAATTTCTCTAAGTAGTTTTAATATATCCTTAGTTGTTTTTGGATCTAATGCAGAGGTAGCTTCATCACATAATAATACATGAGGATCTAATGCTAATGCTCTAGCTATTGCTACTCTTTGTTTCTGTCCTCCACTAAGCTCTTTAGGTTTAGAATTTATTTTATCTTCTAAATTTACTACCTTTAATAAATCTAAAACTTTTGATTTTATATATTTTTTATCAAATCCCCAACATTCCATTGGCAATGCAATATTTTCAAATACAGTTTTTCTTTCAAGAAGAGAGAAATTTTGAAAAATCATTCCTAAATTTTTTCTAAATTCTCTAAGTTCTTTTCCTTCTAAATTATTTATTTCTTTGTCCTCTATTTTTATAGTGCCCTTATCATATCCCTCTAGCTTGTTTAAACATCTTAATAATGTAGATTTTCCTACTCCACTGTGTCCAACTATGCCAAATATTTCACCTTTATTTATTTTTAAATTTATATTTTTAAGTACTTTTAAATTTCCAAAGTTCTTTTCTAATGAAGAAACTTCTATCAAAACCATCACCCCTTTTTAAATTCATAATTTAATATAAATTGCCTCTACTTCCAATAGTTAAACTTTTAGGATGATTAAATAAAATTATTAATTTTTCTATTTACCATCTTAAGTTCTTACAATTATGATTTTTATGTCTTTAACAACAATATATTAGGATCCTAAATTTACATTAATGATAAAAAATAATAAATATTATATAATAAAAGTTATTTGCAAATGAATAAAAAATTAAAGCCCGAGGAAATCCTCGGGCTTGATATACCAAAGTATCCTCATCTCTCAACATAACGTTGCAGGATTTAGCACCAATGTACATAATGTACTGGTTGCCGGGTTTCATAGGGCCAGTCCCTCCACCACTCTTAATAAGTGTTATTTTTTTATTATTTTTTTCTTTTCTAATATAATATATCTATTTTAATTTTTTTTCAAGTACTTTTTAATTTTTTTTCAATTTTAATTTAAGTTTTTTAAGTCCTTCACCTAAATAATCCTTATATACCACCATTAATAAAATAATTTCACCTATTCCTATAAGTATATAAACTAAGTTAACTTCCATAAATGTTGAATACAACACATAAAATGTTAATGCTACTGTCATTATAGTAAATTTTTTCATATGATAATTAACTTTAAAGTATTTTAATGATATAAAGGTCCTCATAGCAAAAAATATTATATAGGAAATTCCTGTTGAAATAGCTGCACCTTTTGCACCATACATTGGTACTAATATAACATTACCTATTATGTTAGCTATACAAGATACTGCTGCAATATATATATGAGATTTAGGATTTTTAAGAAAATTAATTCCCATAACAGTTGTTTCAGAAATTGTGTACATTATTGGCATAAAACTTAAAAATGGAATTAAGAAAATAGCACTTCTATATTCTTTTCCAAGGAGTAAAATTATTAAATCTCTAAATAATATTAAAAGTATGCCTCCAAGCATCATTACTACAGTTATTAATAAATTCATTTTCTCAAAAAACTTAGTATCATTTGGATCTTTTTCATATCGTTCAAAAGCTACTGGTACCCAAAAGGTTGTAAATGAACTTTGAATTATATTTAATATAGAAATAATTTTAAAGGCTGAACCATATATTCCAACTTCATTCAAGTCATTAAAATGCTTAATTGCTATTTTATCTGCTGATTGAAATAGCCAAGTTATTACAAAGGTAAAAAGTAGTGGTATTCCATATTCTAATATCTCTTTTTGACTTCTTTTATAACCTTTTTTATTTAATTTAAATATGTTCCAATAATCAAGTTCCACTACTATCCCAACTAATGTAACTACCAAATTAGAGAAAAAAGCTGCATAAGCTAATGTTCTAAAATCTCTATTAAAATATCCAACTGAAAGTAGTATGAATATCAAATTTGAAACTTTTTGTGCTATTAAAAGTGCAGAGTATGTTTTTCCTTTTTGCTGCATTCTAATTAACATAGTTGCAAATCTATTAAGTATTAAAAAAGTTGTATGTACTATTAATAATATGATTATTCTTATACTATATTCTCCAAATAAATAATTAGATATTTGTTTTCCAAATAAAACTAATATTAATATAGATGCTATGTTTAATATAAAAGGAATTTTTAAACAACTAAAAAGCAGATTTTTTCTGTGTTCTTCCTTTTCTTCGTAAAAAAATCTAACAAAGGCTTGGTCTATTCCACAAATTATAAATGCCATTGTTATATTTGTATATAGCTCAAACATAGAAAATTTACCATATTCCTCTGGAGATAAAAGCCTTGTAGTTATAGGTGTAGTTACAATGGCTATAATAATACTAATCCAGCTGCCAATGGAAAATGATAAAAACTTATTTATCAAACTATTTTTCTTCATAATAGTTCTCCTTTTCTTAACGTTCTCTTTATAGTTGCCTTAAAAGACATATAACTTTATTTTATACTTCTATATTATTATGTCAACATTTTAGCTTTATTAAAATATATCCAATATATTAAGCTTGTTTCTTAATATATTTATTGATAAGGGTTGATATCCCCCTATTTATATATTCTTTATAGAGTATATATAATAATAAAAGTTCTCCAATTCCTATAAATACATAAATTATATTAACCTTATTGAATGTTGCATATAATACATACGCTGTAAATGCTAATGTTATAATTGAAAATTTCTTTAAATGATAATTTACTTTAAAATGCCTTAAAGAAATAAAAGTTCTCATTATAAAAAATACAATATTCGAAAGTCCCGTAGAAATAGCTGCTCCCTTTCCACCATAGATAGGAACTAATATGATATTTCCTATTAAGTTTAATGTAAAACACACTACTGAAATATAAATATGAGCCTTAGGATTTTTGAGAAAATTAATTCCTATAACAGTAGTTTCAGATATAGTGTACATTATTGGCATAAGCGCTAAGAATGGAATAATAAATCTTGCTGCTCTATACTGTGGTCCAAGAACAAGTATTATTAAGTCTCTAAAAAGTATTAGGAGTATTCCCCCTAAAAACATAACTATGGTTATAATTTGATTCATATTTTCAAAAAACTTTACATTTTCTGGTTCGTTTTTATATTTTTCAAAAGCTACAGGTGTCCAAAAAGTAGAAAAAGAATTTTTAACTATATCAATTAATACTATGACAAAACCTGCTGAACCATAAATTCCAACTTCTGCTCTTCCAGAAAAATATTCTATAGTTGCCTTATCTGTCATTTGAAATAAAATTGATATTAATGTAGTAAAAGCCAACGGAATTCCATAATTTAAAATTTCTCTTTGAGTTTTACTATTTTCATTTCTTTTTAAAGTAAAAGGATTCCATAGTTCTAATTCCACTAATATAGCAATTAATGTTACTACTAAATTTGAGAAAAAAGTTGCATATGCTAAGGTCATAGAATTACTTCCGTTGCTTATACTATAAACTATTATAAAAATTAAATTTGAAATTTTCTGTGCTACTACTAATGTAGAAAATGTTTTTCCCTTTTGTTTCATTCTAATTATAGTTGTAGAAAATCTATTAAGTATTAAAAAAGTAGTATGTAATGCCAATAATATTACTCCTTTTTTATTTCCCTCAAAGAGATAGGAACTTATAGCATTACCAAATATAATTAGAAATAAAATAGAAATAAAATTAATTATAAAAGGTATTTTTAAGCAGTTAAAAAGTAAATTTTTTCTATGATTTTTATCTTCTTCGTAAAAAAATCTAATAAAGGCACTATCAGTACCACAAATAATACAAGCCATAGCAAAACTTGTATACATTTCAAACATTTTAAATCCACCTAAATCATAAGGTTTTATAAGTCTTGTGACAATCATTGATTGAAAAAATCCTATTATAATAGCTATCCAGCTTCCAATAGAAAATGATAAAAATTTTTTAAATAAATTATTGTTACTCATAATTAAACCCCTTAAACTATTTAGCTTTATATCTTGAAAATAAACTAAATATATTCATTTTATAACTTTTATGCTTATATATTCCAAATCCTTTTATATATTATTATACATAAAAACCCTACCTTTTGAACAATATATGAATAAGGACTTAAAACTGATTTTAGCTTCATGATAACTTTTCCATTATATAATTACTAAGAACTTTCATTTCCCTAATCCTGCCTAATATAAAAAGGAGTTCAATGAACTCCTTTTTACAGTTCAAAATTGACGATTGACAATGGACAATTGTAGATATTTCTCAGCTGTTGCTGAGAAATTTTTAATCAAATAGGAAAAACCAAAACTGGAAAGTACTATTTTCCCATGCAATAAAAAAACTAGCAACATAAAGTTGCTAGTTAAAATATTAGTTTAAAGAAATTATTTTATTTAAAAATAATTTTAACCTTAATTGTGAATTATTTAATATTTAACTTCTTACAAATTCCTATAAAATTCTTTATTTATCCTAGCTTGTTCATTATATACTTTTTAAAGTTGTCTAAATTCTTCTCACAACACTCCAAAGAATCTCCTCTTGCTGATATATAAAACTTTATTTTAGGCTCAGTGCCAGAAGGTCTTATAACTATCCAAGAATCGTCATCTAATATAAACTTAATGACATTTGATTTAGGTAATATTATATTTTTTATGCTATTATTATATAAATTCTTAGAATATCCCAATTTATAATCTTCAATTTCTTTGACATTGAGTTTTCCTATATAAAATATATCTTCTCTAAAAGAGTTCATTATATTATTAATTTTCTTTACCCCTTCAATACCACTAAGTTCTAAAGATATCAATTCTTCTTTATAATATCCATACTTCTCATAAAGATTTTCTAAAGCCTCAAATAATGATATTCCTTTAGTTTTATAATAAAGTGCCATTTCACATATAAGCATAGCACCAATTATTCCATCTTTATCTCTTACAAAATCTCCACATAAATATCCATAACTCTCTTCAAAAGCAAAAATAAACTTTTTTTCATCCAAATTTTCAATAAGCTCACCTATATACTTAAATCCTGTAAGAACTTCTAAAACTTCTATACCAAAATCCCTGCATATAGGCTTAACCATATCTGTAGTCACAATGGTTTTAATTACTGCTCCATTAGAAGGCAGCTCTTTCTTTTCTTTTAATGATGCTAAAATATAATGGCTTAAAAGTACCCCTACTTCATTTCCTGTTAACAGCTTGTATTCTCCTGTACTGCCTTTTGCCATAACACCTATTCTATCACAATCGGGATCTGTCCCTAATATAATATCTGGATTAGTATCTTTAGCTAATTCTAATGCTATATTAAAAACTTTTGGATTCTCCGGATTAGGATAAGGTGCTGTTGGAAAATCTCCATCAGGATTTTCTTGTTCTTTAACTACAAAAACATTTTTATACCCTAGTTCACTAAGCAATCTTCTAATAGGAAGATTGCCTGTACCATGTAAAGGAGTATAAATAATATTTAACTCTTGGCTATTATTTTTTATTAGTTCTTCTTTTAAGGTTATGCTTTTGACCTTTTTTAAATAAGAAGAATATATATCTTCTCCAATATAATTTAATAATCCTTTGTTTAGAGCCTTATCTGTTGAAATATTTTTTATATCGTTAAAGTCCTTAACTAAACTAATTTCATGTAAAATTTCTTCTGCTGCTTTATCTGTTATTTGAACCCCACTTTCATTATAAACCTTATAACCATTATATTCTTTAGGGTTGTGAGAAGCAGTTATAACTACACCAGCCATGCAATTTAATTTTCTAACTGCGTAGGAAAGAATAGGTGTTGGTGTTAGGCTTTCAAATATATATGATTTTATATTATTCCCACAAAAAACTCTTGCTGCAAATTCTGCAAATTCATATGACATATGTCTTGAATCATATGCTATGGCAACAGAAATATTTTCTTTATATTTCTTTATTAAATAATTGCTTAACCCTTCTGTCACCTTTCCTATAGTATAAATATTTAATCTATTTGTACCTGCACCTATAATTCCTCTTAATCCACCTGTACCAAAATCTAAATCTTTATAAAATCTATCTTTTATTTCATTTTCATCAATATTTTTAAGCTCAAACTTTGTTTTCTCATCTACCAAATCAGAATTTAACCATAAATCATATTTTTCCTTATATCGCATAATTCCTCCTAAATTTAATTAATAAAAGGCTATGTATATAGATAATTTGAATTGTGTATTAGAATTTACCATATTAGAGAAAAGAAACATGTGCTAATTTATAGTACATGTTTCTTATATCAGTATATGAAAAAACGCCAAAACATTTCATATTTTACATAAAATAATATTAAAATCTACTCTGCTTTATTTTCCTCATCTTTAACTTCATCTATTTCTTCTTTTGCTTCAGGATTAAAAAATTCTAATTGATCCTCAGCAAGCTTTGCTCCTGTAGTTTTAATTAAGTCAAATATTTCCTCATCATTTAAAGTTTTTGCTTCAACTCTCTCAGCAAAAGTTCTAAACACTTCTTCTCTAAAATATTTTGAATTTATCCTTGGTAGATTTGGAAGTGGTGTAAATCCATATTCTTCTGCTCTTTTTACACCTTCAACATCATATTTAAAATAAAACTTAGATTCTTTTTTTATAAGTTCACCAACTTTAATTTTTTCTCCATCGCTATTTTTAAACATTAGCCATAATATCTCTTCCACATTATTCATATCTTGAAGCTCCTTTATTTGTAAATTAAAGAAAAATAACTATATCTTTTAATCATTTTTCTTCATCATATTTATATTAAAATTTTAATCACAGCAACTATTTATAATTCACAATTAACGATTTAATGGTATATGACTTATTCTAATCCTTTTAACCACTATTTATCAATATTAATCATTACTTTTAGTAGTATACCCCTTTTTATAATTAACTTCCACCATTACATATAGATATATCACTAATTTATGTTCTAAACCATACTGCACCCCAGGGCAACCCTTATGGGCTTCGCACTGCTTTCCAGGGGTGATTAAATTTCCTTCATAATTGTCAATTTTCAAGTTAGTTTATCTATAGTATTACTTCTTTGATTATATATTATCACTAGTTTTTCCTTTAAAATTGAAATAAATAAAAAAGTACTAATAATTGATGTAAATTATTAGTACTTTTTTATTTTAATTTATGGAATTATATAATTTTTTTATAGTTTCTTTAGGATTTAAATAAAATTCACTACTTCTAATTTTGTAAAATTTCCATCCTACTCTCTCTAAAGTATGTTGACGTTCAAAGGATTCTTTCCATGAGTATCTTTCTTCTCTTTTTGAACCTAAACATTCAATTGCTACTTTATGTTTTCCTTTTATTACAAAGTCTATTTCATATTTACCTACTTTAACTTTAGGAGTAACTTCTGCATTAAGTTCTTTAAGCTCCTTTAATACATCTTCTTCAAAGGTTGTAAGTATATAATTATCATTGTCTTCTCTCTTAAAGTTATTCTCATCAAATTTCATTGCATATTCTAACAAATTATATCTTACACCTTTAGGGTTTAAATCTTCTAAATCTACAGAGTGGAATAACCACATTTGATTTCTTGCTCTACTTGCAGCAACATTAAATCTTCTTATATCTGAATCTTTAGAAAGCACTCCAAATTTTACATTATTAGCTATAACGAAAGATAAGAACATGACATCTCTTTCATCTCCTTGGAATGAATAAGCATCTCCACAGACTATTCTTCTCTTAACCATTTCTTCAATACCTAATTTTTCAATTATAAGATTTTCAATGAACTCTGCCTGTGCATCTCCTAAAAGAGATACTACACCCATAGTCATATTTTCATATTTAGGATTATTGCAACACTCAATAATTTTATCAACTACTGCATAAGCTTCCTTTATATTTATAGCTTTATTTTCATCTCTAAAAGCTTCTTCCACTTTAACAGTAACTAAAGGTTTTTCTAACGGATTGTCATTTTTGCCACATCTTAAAGGTATAATTTCATTAGAATAGCATAATTCATTACTGAAACCTATAATTTCATTAACACTTCTAAAATGTTCCTTTAATATTAATCTGTTAGGGAAAATTCTTAATGCTGTATTGTATAAGCTTGTCTTTAAATCAAACCACTCTGCATGTGGAATTCCCTGAAGATGTGTTTCAATCAATTTTTCTACCATTGAGCTATCCTTACCTATTGCCTCTGGACTTATTTGTTTTTCATCACCAACTATTACTGCTCTTTCTGCTCTCATCAATACAGTTAATGCAGATATATCACTTTGACTGCTCTCATCTACTATTACAACATCAAATAAGTTTTCGTTTATTTTTAAGTTTTCAATAACTCTATTTATAGGCATTATCCATACTGGAATAACATCTTTACAGTTTTCCATTTCTCTTTGAGCAATTTTTCTATATTTTACTGCTTGAGTACCAGTACCTTTTCCTATTCTCTTTATAGCTTCCATCCAGGTAAATAAGCTTCTCTTTTGCAGTTCAGTAGTTCTCAATATTTGATTATACCAACTTTGTTTGCAAACTATTTCCTTAACCAATCTATTTTCAATTGCTTTTTCTTCAGAAAGTGCTCTTTCTACATTTTTGATATCTATATCAAGTTCTTTAGCTATATAATCATTCCACACTTTATACTTAAAGGCACCTTCAAAATTTTTGAAACTTATTCTTAAAGTTTTTCTTTGGTGAACTAATATATACTTGGTAAATTTAGGGCAACTCTCCATAAGCATATCTCTAAATTTAATCAATTTTTCTATATCTTGAGAACTTTTATTTAAATATCCTATACGCTCATAATATCTTAGAACAAAGCTACTATTGTTCTCTTCTATTCTATCAGCAAGTTCACCAAAACAATCATATTTTCTAAGTGTTTTAACATTGTCATCTATATATCCTGCTAAATCTTCAAATTCTTTAATTGCTCTTAAACTAATAAGTGATTCCTTAATATACTTATAGCTTTCTTTTTCATAGAAATTCATTTCTCTGCTGAAATGTTTAGCTTTTAAAAGGCCTAAAATTTTATCTTTATAATTGTTTTCCCATTCAATAACCATAGTTATTTTCTCTATAGCATCTTCTATAATATTATTAAAATTAACATCAGCAGGAGTTATTAATCTGCCTCCGTACTCTTTCATAGTATTATTATAATAATTTTTAATATCTCTCTCTAATTTATATAATTTTATATATTTATTTATAACTTCAGCCTGTTCTAAGGTAGATATAGGCTCATAATCAATTTTTACATTTTCTAATATATATTTGACATTTCCATGAAGCAGCTTAAATATAGTACCTATTTTGCCCTTTTCTCTAAGAGCCTTGTCTACTATTTCAAAATCCTTTTTAAAGCTGTTCATATCAATATTTTCAGGAATTTGAATTTTGTGTTTATTAATATCGCTCTTTAATTTTGAAATCTCTTTTAAAACGTCTCTGCAATGGTCTATAAATTCTATCCATATATCCACCTTAATTTTACTGCTATAACAATTCTTCATTATAGTATATACATAGGTATCTTCTATTTCTTCTATATTTTTATAAGCTTCATCTAATAAATTTAATAAATGATTATTAGAATAACTAGTAACTTCCTTATCACTCCACTGATTTACTATCTTTCTATGAATGTAAATATCACTTAAAAGTTCTCTATATTTATCTATTTTTTCTACCAATTCCATTTCTTCTGGAAGTTTATCTATATAATTCTTAGTGTTTTCATAAAGTTCTACATCCAATAAAGAATATACTTCTAATAAATCTAAAAATTCCTCAAATTCCTCATTAGTTAAAGGACATATATCCTTCATTGAAAGATTGTCATCTATATAATTTAATTCATTGCTATTTTCTCTTATGTACTTTGCCATATCCATTAAACTGTATTTCTCATTATTATAAATAATAGGGTTGTTTTCATTATGTTCTATTTTTCTTAAAGTTTCATAAAGCCTTTCTTGATTATCTTTGCACTGCTTTAATTTAAACTTTAAAAACTTAAATTGCTTTTTAAGTTCGCCAGTATCTAAAGATAGATTTTCAGTAATCTTCCTTACTGCATCATCTAAATCTTTCATAGATTTTGCATCATCACCTAATATGCTCATACAAAGAGAACGAATTTCTTCTGGTATCTTATTATTCAACACTCTAAGGGCTCTATCTGTTTGGCTTGTAACTAACACTCTCTTACCATGAGCTAAAAGATGGCAAATTAAATTTACTATTGTATGACTCTTTCCTGTTCCTGGAGGTCCCTGTACTACTACCCCAAAGTTTTCTGATAATCTCTTAGTTATTTCTTTCTGTTCCTCATTATATGGAAGGGGGAACAATAAATCCTCATCTATTTCTTTCCACTTTTCTGCAGTTACTTCATCTACTTGAAGTTTTTCATTATTTACTAATGCTTCTATAGTCTTAGGGATTTTATAACCTTTTCTGATTTCCTCAAGCATAGAATTTAGTTCCATATTCCAAAGCCTTGTGTCAACTTTTCTAAATATTATAACAGGCTCATCATAAAAAGTTATATTTTTATTTCCCTCCATATCTAAAAGTGAATCTAATTTCTTATACTCATTGGTAGTTCTTTGTATATTTAAAATTTCTGCAATTTTATTAATAGCTTCAATTACTTCTTCTTTATTTCTAGTATCTATACCTAAAGATTTTATTTGTGAAGCAGCTTCAAGTATTTTAGGTATTGGGAATGAGTTAAAACCACTTAAAACATCAAGTTCTACATTAGTTACATTGTTATAAGGTTTTAATGAAAACATACTATTTTTCTCATCAAAACTTAAATCCATTTTTGTAGTAAAAATAGGATGCATTATTTTCACATCTTCAACTTGTCCAATTAATAATCCATGAGCATATACAACTTCTAAGTTTTCACTATTTTTCTGTAATTTCAAATATATTTTAGAAAATTTATTGTATATATCCTTAGCATTTTTATTTATTTCCAGCCATTCATCTCTGTTTTCACTGGCTATAACTTTACATCCATCTATATCTAATATATGAGATTCAAAAAACACTTCTTCATATTCATTTATATTTCTTATTCGCTTATCATTGATATTCTTAATACTATGCAAATAGGTAACTATCTGCTCTACTTTTTTATTAGTGCTCAAATCCAAACCCTCCAATTTTAGTATTCAACTTATATAAACTACTTAATTTTTTTATAATATATCTTTTAGTGGAATTATTTAAAATACTATAGAATTTTTCCTTTATAAATTTATAATCTCTATTAAATTCTTCTATCAATTAATACCCTAAAATATGTTATAAATCGAAACTGAATTTTTCATAATTTCTAACTTTAATTACATTATAATTTATGTCAATAATATTGTAAAAGATTTTACAATATATACTTCATATGCTTTACTTTTAAAATTCAAAATAAACTCTTTTTATAGGTATCCTTTATAAATGTATCACTTATAAATTCACATTTCACAATTATGAACATTTCTCGGCTAACTCTAAGAAATTTAGAATTTATCCTGTAGCGGTAAGCAGTGTTCGCCATATAATTAGCAACTTTATATTACCAGCCTAAAAAATAATTTTCTCCTTAATTCTCAATTTTTAAAGTAATTTATCTATATGAGCATGTTAGTTTTATAACTATTTATGTTCCATAATATTGTACTACTTTTTTTGACATAAAAAAACTTATAACAATAATTCGGCATAATTTTCCTACATTCTTTCCTTATATTATTACATACCTTACTTTTACAACTAATTTTATACTTTAACTGAATAGTAATAAAAAATGAAAAAATTTCATCAATAATTGATTTTTTTCATCAAAATTTGTTATTTTTTTAACGACATTATGCTATAATATATCTAGATATTTTGATGAGACTATCCTCATTACTAAAACTATTTTGGTAAAACTATTTAGAAAGGGATTATGGGTATGTTTATTTTTGAAACACATCTAAAAAAAGTTAAACATGATGTTTTAAAGAACATTGCTATTTTAGCAAAAAATAATAAATTAACAATCGAAGAACTTGGTAAAATTCACGAATGTATAGTTGATAAAGATAAACCCAAATATAGATGTTGTATCTACAAAGAAAGAGCTATTGTAAGTCAGAGAGCTAAATTAGCTGCTGGTTACTTACCTTCTGGCGAAAATATTGACCATCTTATAGACATAAAAAATGATGATCAAATAATATACGTTATAGAAGCAGCTTGTGATAAATGTCCTATTAATAAGTACACTGTAACTGGAGCTTGTAGAGGATGTATTGCTCATAAATGTATGGAAGTTTGTCCTACTAAAGCTATGGTTCGAGTAGGTGGCAAAGCTTATATAAATCAAGAATTGTGCAAAGAATGTGGATTATGTAAAAAGCAATGTCCTTATGAAGCTATTTCTGAGGTTTTAAGACCTTGCAAAATAGTATGTCCTACTGGTGCACTTACTGTAGCAGAAGATAGACAAGCTATGATTAAAAATGAAGACTGCATTCAATGCGGTTCCTGTATGACTGCATGTCCTTTTGGAGCTATCTCAGATAAAAGTTTGATTGAGCCTGTGGCAAGAAGGATATCTCATGGTGAGAAAATGTATGCTATTGTAGCCCCAGCAATTGCAGGTCAATTTGGTCCTAAAGTGTCTATGGGGCAAATAAGAACTGCTCTTCAAAACATAGGTTTTATAGAAATGTATGAGGCTGCTTGTGGTGCAGATGTTGTAACAAGTCATGAAAGTAAAGAGTTTGTTCATAGGATTAAAAATGGAGACAAATATATGACTAACTCCTGTTGTCCAGGTTTTCTTAATTATATTGAGAAAAAATTTCCTACTGAAGCAGAACATATATCTTCAACAGTTTCACCTATGATAGCTACTGGAAGATATATAAAATCTTTAGATAGTGAAGCTAAAATTGTGTTCATTGGACCTTGTACTGCTAAAAAATCAGAAATAAGAAGAGAACCTTTAAAAGATGTTATAGATTATGTTCTAACTTTTGAAGAATTATCTGCACTATTAGATGCCTTTGATATGGATCCTGAAAAATGTGAAGATTCTAGTGTAGATGATGCTTCAATTTATGGTAGAGGTTTTGCCGCTGCTGGCGGGTTAACAGCTGCTATAGAAAACTATATTAAAAGTGAAAATATAGATATAAAATTTGAACCTGTACAAGTAAGTGGTCCTATGGATATAAAAAAAGCTATGTCATTAGCTAAAGTAGGCCGCTTACAAGGAAATTTTATAGAAGGTATGATGTGTGAAGGTGGCTGTATCGGTGGTGCCGGAACAATTCTGCCACCACTGGCAACAAAGGCAACTTTCAAGAAACAAAATAATCAAGCTACTAGAAAATCAGTAATTGAAAATGAGAAGATTGCAGCATTTGAATCTTTAAATTTGGAAAGATTATAAAAAAAGGAGTTCGCTGAACTCCTTTTTCAATTGACAATGGACAATTATAGATATTTCTCAGCAGTAACTGAGAAATTACAACTCATCTTTTTGTGAAATTACAAGTAACTTCTTTAACAAAGATTAGCAACTTTAAGTTGCTAATTGAAAGATAATCTCCACTTATGCGGCATTTAACAACACTCTAATTGTATTGTTTTCTCCATAAATTCAGCATAATGTCACTAATTTATGTTCCAAACTATACTGCACCCTGGAGCAACCCTAACGGGCTTCACGCTGTTCCCCAGTGGTGACCTAATTGAGGAATGCTGTGCATTGTGCATTATTTAGCATGCAGTATTTTCATTTTGCTTTCTAATGATACAAATTCCTTTGAAATTTTAGTCCATATGAATTGTCCTGTTACCTGTTCAATCTGGCTTATTCCTGTAACGGCAGCAACTGCAATAGAGCCAGATCCACAGGAAGTCTCATAATAAAAGGTATTAATTTCCTTTACCCAAATAATAGGGTTAATTTTTACTAGCTTACTTTCTTTTTTTGTATACCAAACTACCCCTACAGCACTTCTCCTTGAAAGGTCCAATTCTTTAGTGATCTCCTTATGAATCCCTTTATAATCACTAGGCAAATCCCCCTGAATAACTATATGAACAATTCCGCCAAGGTCAACTAAAAATCCTTCTGTTCCATCTTTAAATTTAACTTCTTTTAAAATTATATTCATTCCATTAAATATGCTTTCAGCATTATACTCATCATCATATTTATTTGCAATTGAATGAACAACACCATTAAATCCAGAAACAGTGAAATCCACCGTTGATTCTTTCTTTAACAGTGAAAAGACTACTGCAGCCGCTCGTGAAGCATTTCCACAAAATTCTCCTCCAGACATTTCAAAGTGAGAATTCTTTGGAATAAGAAAACCAGACTGCTCAACTTCAAAGTCATCATAACTTTTTACCACTTCATCTCCATTTCTTCTATACCATTCTCTAGTTTGCAAATTTTCAATAAGTTTAATTGCTGTAATATTACCTCCAGCTGCACTTACTAAATACTGCATATCACTTACCCCCTTGCATAATTTAATTCACAGTTCACAATGCAAAATTCACAGAGTAACTTTTTATGAAAGGCTAGCAATGTAATTGCCAATAAAAGATTAATTCTAAAAAATAATTTCATCATTAATTGCAATTGTTCATTCTCAATTTCCCATGTATAAGTTGTCAGAAAAGTTTTTAGGTGATTTGTCTATATAATATATTGTATAAATATGTTTACTTAATTAGATTAATTATTAGGTTTTAATAAGTTTTTAATTGTGATGATTAAGGTATTTTTCCTATTATAATTGAGGGTTGTGGATGATTTACTTTTAAAAGAGACCTTAAATTTATTTTTCTTTAACTAAAAACAGGATTTGCTTGCGCAAATCCTGTTAATATCGCCTACCGCAAGACTTTCTTTTATTTTCTTTTAAAACATTTCAAAATCTTAAAATAGTTCTTTGTAGAAAATATTTTTAAAGAGACTTCTTCCTATTTACAAGAATTTCTCTCTACTATCTCGTAAGGTAGAACGAAACATTTCTTATCTATTTCTTCTTTATTTATTATTTTTATAAGTAATCTCATGCTCATAGATCCCATGTCATATAACGGTTGTGAGATAGTTGTTAACGTTGGGTAATACATAGAAGCTAAGTCTGTATCACTGAATCCCATAACATCTACGTCATCAGGTACAGATATATTTTTATCTCTTAATGCATTAATAACTCCTACTGCTACTTCATCACTTCCACAAAATACAGCATCTACTTCACTATTTTCAAGTATGGTATTTATCCCTTTATATCCTTCTTGAGCATTTAAAGAAGAAAAATATACTAAGGATTCATCAAATTGAAGTTTATCCTGTACTGCACTTTTATAACCTTTAAAAAGCTTTTCATAATTTCCACCATACATTGATGGAAAAAATCCTATAAAAGCAACTTTTTTATTTCCTTTATCTATTAAATAACTAGTTGCATCATATGCAGCTTTATAACTATCTATAGTTACACTTGGAAAATTACCTTTTTTATCGCCTGTACCTACAGATACAATTGGAAGTTCAAGTTCACTAATAAGATCTTCAACTTCATCTACAAGAGCATTGCCTATGTAAACAACTCCATCTACCATCTTTTCTTTTAACATTTTAAAGCTTTCTTTTTCTCTCTCTACATCTAAATCTGTATTACAAAGCATTATGTTATAGTTATAAATATTTGCAACATCCTCTGCACCTCTTACCACTTCTGGGAAAAGTGAATTAGCAATGTCGGGGATTACTATTCCTATTGTACTGGACTTATGTGTCTTTAAACTTCTTGCTAAAATATTTGGTCTATATCCTAACTTATCTATAGCATCTAGTACTTTTCTTTTTGTATCTTCGTTTACAACGTTTATTCCATTTAAAACTCTGGAAACAGTTGCTATTGAAACTCCTGCTTCCTTAGCTACATCTTTTATTGAAGCCGCCATGTTAATCACTCCTATTATAAATTAAGCTTTACTATTTATAGTAAGTTATAGCAACATAATTTACAATAGTTTTTCCTAATAAAATGTATTCTATGTTAACTATTAACTTAATCTTTCAATTTCTTTTTCTTTAAAGTAGACTGATGAAAATGTATAGGCTAAAACTAAAATCACTATTGTAAAAATAATTATTAAATCTGACATATTACCCTCTCCTTACATCCACTAGTTTATTTAATTATAATACACTAGATTGTTTATTTAATTACAAATAAATTACATTTAAATGTAGTTTCTCTTCATAATATATATACGTCTATATACGCTATTTAAGGATAAAAAGTTTCATTAATTATTAATTTATAATGAAATTTTAATAAAAGCCTAAACAAGTATACAATTGAGAATTTCTTATTGTCAATGGTTAATTCTTAATTGTATAAAGAGACCTTATTAATCAGTCAATTAATAAGGTCTTTAAATATATTAGATAAATTATTTTATTTTTAAGATAACTTTTCTACAGCAAGATTTAAGGTTTCTCCATTTATCTTAACTTCTTCATAATTAGAGTCTGCATTATAAACTATTTCAACAGCTAATGTATCTCTAGCAATTTGCTCTTCAAATTTTTTAATAACATTTTCAAGCATTTCATTTCCAGATACATATATATTGATTTTATCTGCAACCTCAAAACCACTTTCTTTTCTCATGTTTTGAATTTTACTTAATATTTCCCTTACATGACCTTCTTCTCTAAGTTCATCTGTAATATTAGTATCAAGTACAACTCCTATATCTCCTTCACCTGCAAAAGCATATCCTTCTAATCCTTGCATTGTTACAAGAAGATTTTCAGATGTTAACTCTATTTCTGTTCCATCTACATCAATAGTAACAGATTTGCCATTGTTTATAGTTTGTGCAAGCTCCATTTGATTCATTGAACCTATAGCTTTTCTTATACCAGGTATTAATTTACCATAAGCTTTTCCTAGTACAGGAAGGTTTGGTTTTATTTCAAAATTAACATATTTTGATATATCAGCACCAAGTTCAACTTCTTTTATATTAAGCTCATCTTTAACTATATCTCCATAGTACTCTGGAAGTGTTCCTATTGAAACAAGCATCTTAGATAGCGGCTGTCTATTTTTAATATTAGCACCATTTCTTGCACTTCTTCCAAGCTTAACTATTTTATATGCTTTATCCATTTCCATCTCTAGTGACTTATCTACTAAATCTTCTCTGTACTCAGGCCATTTACATAAGTGAACACTTTCTTCAGCATTTTTATCAAATGCAACTACTAAATTTTGATATAACTCTTCTGTAATAAATGGTATAAACGGAGATGCAACTTTAGCTAAAGTTGTTAATACTCTATATAAAGTCATATATGCTCCTATTTTATCCTCTGTTAAATCTTCAACCCAATATCTTGCTCTATTTCTTCTTACATACCAATTAGAAAGTTCATCTACAAAATCTTCAAGTTCTTTAGCACCTTGAGTAATTCTATAGTTATCTAAATGTTCATCTATATTTTTAACTAATGTATTAAGTTTAGACATCATCCACTTATCCATTACGTTTTCTGATACAAAGTCTTCATACTTAGTTGGATCAAATTTATCTAAATCTGCATATAAAACATAGAAAGAATAAACATTCCATAATGTTCCTATGAATTTTCTTTGTGCTTCTATAACTGCTTCTTCATAGAATCTTGAAGGAAGCCATGGTGCACTAGCTGTATAGAAGTACCATCTTAATGCATCTGCACCTTGATTTTCTAATACAGTAAATGGACTTAATACATTGCCTTTATGTTTAGACATTTTTAATCCATCTTTATCTAAAACGTGTCCAAGCACTATACAATTTTCAAAAGGATTTCTTTCGAAAACAGTTGTTGATATAGCAAGTAGTGTATAGAACCATCCTCTTGTTTGGTCAACAGCTTCTGATATAAATTGTGCTGGGAAATTAGCTTCAAATATTTGTTTATTTTCAAATGGATAGTGATATTGAGCAAATGGCATTGAACCTGAGTCAAACCAACAGTCAATAACTTCCTCTACCCTCTTCATTTCTTTTTCACATTTTGGACATTTTAAATGTACATTATCTATATATGGTTTGTGAAGTTCTATTCCTTCTGGTACATTTATTCCTTTTTCATGAAGCTCTCTTACACTTCCTATTAATTCTCTGTGACCACATTCACATTCCCAAATTGGAAGTGGAGTTCCCCAATATCTATTTCTTGAAATGCCCCAATCAATAACATTTTCTAAGAATTTTCCCATTCTTCCTGTTTTTACGTTATCTGGCATCCAATTAATTTTATTATTGTTCTCTAATAACTGATCTCTAACAGAAGACATTCTTACAAACCAGCTCTCTCTTGGATAATAAAGAAGTGGTGTATCACATCTCCAGCAATGTGGATATGAGTGTAGGAATTTTTCTCCTTTATAAAGAATATTATTTTCTTTTAAATAAGCAACTATTTTTTCATCTGCTTTTTTAACAAATATACCAGCCCATGGAGTTACTTTTGGAACAAATTTTCCTTCAGCATCAACTAAGTTTATCATTGGAAGATTATAACGTTTAGCTGTTTGATTATCTTCGTCTCCATATGCAGGTGCTGTATGAACTATACCTGTACCATCTGTTAATGTTACGTAATCTGCATGAACTATATAGAATGCTTTTTCTTCTGGAGTTTCAAATTTAAACATTTGCTCATATTCTTTTCCAAGTAAAGCTTCACCTTTGAATTCTGAAATAACTTCATATTCTCCATCAAGTTTGTTTAAAAGAGCTCTTGAAAGTATTATATTTTCTTCATTATGCAGTACTTCTACATAATCATATTTTTTATTTACTGCTAAGGCTACGTTACTTGGTAATGTCCAAGGAGTTGTTGTCCAAACTAGCACGTATTTGTCTTCATCTTTTAATTTAAACTTAACGTACACTGAACTATCTCTAACATCTTTATATCCTTGTGCAACTTCATGAGAAGAAAGTGTAGTTCCGCATCTTGGACAGTATGGCATTACTTTGTGACCTTTATAAAGTAAGTCTTTATCCCACATTTGTTTTAATGCCCACCAAACTGATTCGATGTAATCATTGTGGAAAGTTACATATGGATCATCCATGTCTACCCAATAAGCCAATCTTTCAGACATTTGTCTCCACATCTCAACATATGTAAATACACTTTCCTTACATTGCTTAACAAACTCTTCTACACCGTACTTTTCTATTTCTGGCTTACCTGAAATTCCAAGTTTTTTTTCTATTTCAAGTTCTACAGGAAGACCATGAGTATCCCATCCTGCTTTTCTTAAAACTTTATAACCCTTCATTACTTTATATCTTGGAATTATGTCTTTCATTACTCTTGTGATAACGTGTCCTACATGAGGCTTCCCATTTGCTGTTGGAGGACCATCATAAAATGTAAAATATTCACCATCTTCATTTGACTCAAAATTCTTTTTAATTACATCTTTTTCTTCCCAAAGTTTTAGTACATCTAATTCAATATCCATAAAACTCTTTGAAGAATCAACTTTCTTATACATATTAAATCTCCTTCCTGTATTAAATCTATACCTTATTGTAACTTATACTAACGATAACAATATTAATCTTTACTTATTATCATTAACACAATACATACTTCCTATAATAAAATCATTTAAAAATAAAAAAACTCCATCCTAAATAGGACGAAGTGAACTTCGCTATACCACCTATGGTAATACATAAACTCAAGCACTAACATGTTCTATCCTTTAACGCAGAAATACGGACAAACTTACTGAAATTCAGTCTTCAGCTCCTAGGTGATTTTCCCTTAACCATCACTATGAGGTTTCACCAAATCCTCACTCTCTGTAAGTTACTTGTTAAAGTACTTTTCCTAATCTTAGCCTTTTTAAATTTTCTAAATTAATTTTATATCAATTATAGTACAGTAAATTTTTATTGTCAATTTATTTCTATCCTTTTTTTATTAAGCGTTCAAGATATGTCTTACTTGACTTGAGAGTTCGTCTTAAACATAAAATTGGAGTAGAATATTCTACCCCAATTAAAATATAAATTTTAAATTTCACAATATATTTTGATTCTTTATACTAATCCATTTCCTTATATTTGTTATTATTTATTTTTTTAAAAGCATTAATTATTGCATACTTTATAACGAAATATGCTATGAACACAATAATTCCAAATATAAGTATAGGCATTATCCCTATTAAATAAATATTGTTCACTTCTTTTCTCCAATCTTATTGAATAAAAAAATTTATTACTTTTAAGTTATAATGTGAGAATCAGAATAATAATCATCATTTCCAACAAACAACTTTATCCAACAAGTTTTTGCTCCAACTCCAGTGTATCCAGTAAATTTAAATTGCAATTTAGCTTCAGCAGGATCGTAAGCCTCATTTCTTCTTACTATTCCAAAATATTCAACTTGGTAATCTCCAAAAAAAGTATTTATTGAATAATCATAAACTGAACTAATATAATCACTTGAGTTTTGTACAAGTGTAAAATCAGCATAAAATGATGCTGTTACAATTCCAACACTATCTTTTACCTTTGCACCTCTACAGGTTCTATATCCAGTTCCAGTTTCCCAACTACCAGTATCAATGGCTCTTAGTAAATTATTATTTTCTTCTGGTAATTCTATTACATTTATACGTATAGATCCATCTGGATATATATTTATTTTGAATTGAACGATTATCTAAATATTTAGTACTTACAGGTTTTATATCTGAATATTCTTCTTTAAGACTATCCCATACTTCTCCATGATTTAGTTTGTCTATAAGCTCTTGTATGTTTTCTTCAGAAACTGAATTTTCCCTTAAAAATGCTTTTAAAGATTCTTCATTCTCTTCTGAAATAGTAAAATTATTTTTTTGATTATTATTTATCTGTTTTTTAATAACATTATGATTCTTAATACTATCGTCATTTTTGGCATACGCAACACTTGTCATTGACCCGAATGCTACTAATGAACATAGTAATATAGATATAACTTTTTTACCTAACATACTCAATCCCCTTTATAATTATAGTATGATTAGCTAACCATTATGTCTCAAAAATTCACTTTCGTATAGTTAACGTTAACTATGCTTAAATTATACCTTATTCTCTAAAGCTTGTCTATATTTTTTCAAATTTTCCCAATTTTATTTACAATTGATTATATAACGGAATGGAGTCAAAGAAAATTTTATTGTAATTTAATCATAATATAATTAATTTTAAAGTAAAAACATAAAATAAGAATTAATATAATAAAGCAATATATAATAATAAAAGATGAAAAAACAAATAATTTATAAGGAGAGATGAAAATGAAATTAACTTGGCTTGGTCATGCTTCTTTTTTATTTGAGGACAGCGATGGTAGAAAACTCCTTACAGATCCTTTTGATGAAACTGTAGGATATCCTATTTTTAAAGGTAGAGCTGATGTAATCACCGTAAGTCACAATCACTTTGACCACAATTATATTAAATTAATAGGTAATGATGCTAAAATTATAGATAAAGTGGGAGATTTTAACCAATGTGACATACCTGTCAGGGGAATACCATCTTTTCATGATGAAGTTAAAGGAGCAAAACGTGGAGAAAACATAATCTTTATAATTGAAATGGATGGATATAAAATTTGTCATCTTGGGGACTTAGGACATCTATTAACAGATGAAGACTTAGATATGATTGGAGACGTAGATATACTATTAATTCCAGTAGGCGGCAATTACACTATAAGTGGAAGCGAAGCTGCTACTATTGCAAACTCAATCAAAGCTAAAATAATCATACCTATGCATTACAAAACTCCTCAATTAACTTTTCCATTAGATGGAGTTGAAAATTTCCTAACTCACATGAAAAATGGCGAAAGAATTAATAGCAGCTCTATAATAATTGAAGATATCTTGGATGAGAATAAAAATAAAGTACTGATACTTAATCCATAATTATATGAATGTAAAGAGAGCGTGAAATTATTTATATAAATAACTTTCACACTCTCTATTATTTTCTTATAATTTCTGTTATATTTTTTATTTCATTTACAGTTTTAAGTTGTCTCTTCATCCCAAAAGTTTTCTATTTTCTTCATAATTTCAATTGCAGATGTTAAAGTAGCTTCTACTATTGATTTTCCAGTGTTTTTTAGATAATACTTTATCATATAATAGCCACATGCATAACCTGCACAATAAGGCATACCTTGTGGAAAATATCCCTGTAACTGTGCAAGCTCATCTCCCCAAAGGTAAGCTGAAATATTTTCAAATCCTGTTACATCTAATACATCTTTAATCAGCGGTTTAATATAATTATTCAGAGTATGCATATCAGTTTTGCTTACCCAAGGTCCAACCATATCTTCACCAAACATTGATATAGCAAAATTTTCAGCAAGTCCTTCAGCAATCATCATTTCTCCTAATGTAATATCATTCTTCCACTCTTCAAACTGAAAACGTACATTATGATTACATTCATGAGCTAAAGCAACAGGAATTCTGCTGATAGTATATTCATTTGGAACAAGAGATACTATAATATATCCAGGAATTCCTCCATCTCCAGCATAACCATCACTCAATGATATATATGGACTTTGAGGATTACCAAGCATAAGAGAAAACATATAGTCTTTTACTGGCAATTCATATCCTGCTTTTATAAAACACTCTAAGGAATTTTCAATGTTTTTTTTACAACTTTGCCATAAACTTTCCTTTGAAATTAAATTTATACTTTCCTCTTGAGTTTTATCCACCTCTGATGGTGGTAAATAGCCAAGCATACTGCTAGCCATAACTACATCATATCCACCTTTTTTTTGAGATTTAAGAGGGACATTAATACATGACCACTTAACTTCAAAAGGTTTCGCCATTTCATAGCGATAAATATCATCTCGTTTTTCTTTTGGTGAATTCATCATTTTTCTGTAAATTTCATCTGAACGTAATAGTGTAATATTCATGTTATCATCTCCCTGTAATGCCAATATACACCATCACGCAGCGTTAAAGTCAACAAAGCTTATAATTAACTGGCATGTAATATACTTATATTATTTTCTTGCATATATTTCCTTTCTAAGTGTATCTATGTGTTCTTTTAATTTTTTATTGGATATTTCATAACATCACAAAAATAAGGCAATAGATAAACCTCATTAAGAAATCCATCTAATTTAGATATTGTATCTCTAGTAACATTAGTTCCTATAACAGCCATATTTACATCTGAACCTTTTTTATATTAAACTCATTTGAAATACTTAGTTTATATGAGTTTTCAAAGTTTTCAAATCGCTGTTTTCATCTAATTTCTTTTAAACTTTCCAAATCAACTCACCTCTATAATTTATCTACAATTTAAGCAGATTATGTATATAAGTTTATTAAAACAAATAAAGCTATAACTCTATTAGTTACAGCCTAAATTCTTAATATCCTTCTACTATAACAGCTTCTCCTTTGGATAAGCTTCTTTTTACATCTATTATTCTTTGATTTGATGATCCTCTATATTTTAACCCATCATCTTTCTTACTAATATCAAATTTGCCATCTACTAGCACGTCTATATTTTTAATTAATTCTTTTAATGCTGAATCCTTTTCACTGTTTTTTAAAATTTCTTCAAAGGTGTATCCTGTATAACACCATACATTTTTATTCAGTTTTCTAACTTCTTTAGCTATTAGTGAAAAAGCTTCTGCCTGCTCTATAGGATCCCCTCCACTAAAAGTTACACCTTTAATTAGTGGATTCTTTTTTATATCAGTAACAATATTATCAATATTAAAAGTCTGTCCCCCATTAAAATTATGAGTATGAGAATTAAAGCATCCTTTACAGTTATGCCTACATCCTTGAGCAAATAACACTCTTCTCATACCTGGCCCATTTGTTAAACTTTCATGTATTATTCCTGCTAATTGTACTGTTTTGTTCATTTTATCACCCTGCTTACAATTTCTCTTTATTTAAATTTATTACATATCCTGAATAATAATATTATTATTTTATCATAAATATATAAAAAATTATCATTACCTCTACACAATTTTTCTTTCGTTACATTTACCCTTAGATACATAGTAAAGTCCATAAAAAATACTAAGAATGAAAAATACCAAGGAATATTCCCTGGTATTTTAATTATTTATTATCAATAATATTATAAACTCTTTTATGTTTTTCTGTATGAGAAATTCTATCTTCTCTCTCATGATATTTTCCTGGTCCAAATCTTTCATCAAGACTTAAATATCCTGTTACTCTAGATACACCTTGAATTTTGTTGCTTCCACAAGTTGGACATTCAAATTTATCACTATCTAAATAAGTACCACATTCTTTACAGTATTTTATATGGAAGTTAATTCCTAAATAACTTATATTAGTATTCTCATATGCATACCTAATTATATCCATAATATTATCGCCATTTGGATAATCATCAACTTCTAAGTAGCTTATGTGTCCTGAATTACAAAGTTTATGATATGGTGCTTCTATATGAATTTTATCTACTATAGATATAGGGAATCCTACAGGGATATGATAACTATTTGTATAATATTCTTTATCCGTTACCCCTTCTATTTCTCCAAACACCTTTTTATCTTGTACTATGAATTTTCCACTTAGTCCTTCTGCTGGTGTTGCATAGCAACCCCAGTTTAAACTTGTTTCTTTAGTTAATTTATCTGTAAAGTTTCTTATAAATGTTATTATTTCAACTCCTAGTGCTCTTGAAGCTTCATCCTCTCCATGATGTTTTCCAGTTAGTGCTACTAGAGTTTCTGCAAGTCCTATAAATCCTATAGCAAAAGTTCCTTGCTTTAATATTGGTTCGATAGAATCATCCTGTGATAATCCCTCTGATCCTTTCAATAATCCTTCACCTGCAACAAAAGGTAAATCTTTTATCTTAAGCTTTTTAAGTACATTATATCTATGCATTAAAGCTTCACTTGCTTGTTCTAATCTATTTTCTAATAGTGAGTAAAACTTTTTAATATCGCCTTTAGCAAGTATTCCAACTCTAGGAAGATTTATTGTAGTTGGTGCTATGTTTCCTCTTCCTTTAGTTCCTGGTTCTCCATTACAATTACTCATAACATAAGTTCTGCATCCCATAGTTGCTGGTAATATGCCTTGATCATAATAAACCTTGTTAAAGTCAGAGTCTATATTCATAAAAGTAGGGTTCATTCTTTTACTAGCTACTTCACATGCAAGTTTAAATAAATAAAAATAAGGATCCCCTTCTTCTCTATTAACACCTTTTTTAACTCTAAATATTATATTAGGGAATATAGGCTGTTCTCCGCGGCCTAATCCTTTCTCATATTCCTTTAAGAAAATTTCACATATAAGTGCTGCATCTTCGCTTTGAGGTATTCCTATGTTCATAGAAGAAAAAGGTACCTGACTTCCTGCCCTAGAGTGCATTGTATTTAGATTATAAACAACACCTTGCATAGATTGTTCTATTATTCTTCTTAATTTTTTTTCTACTGCTTCTTCTAATACTTCTTCCTGTATACCTAATTCTTTTAGTTCTTTTCTAATTTCTTGTCTTGTTGGTTCTACAAAAGTAGCCAAATCATTATCAAAATCTGCGTGAGATTGATACCAATAGGTAAGGCTTTGAAATTATCTCTACCTTTTCCCCTGGTCCACACCGTACGTGATACTTTCATATCATACGGCGTTCCATCGTAATTATTTCAGTTATTTATGTCAGCGATATTTCTTCAAGTTCAGCAAGTTTTCTAAGATTATTTACCTTCTTTAGTTGCTCATCATTCAACCTAGTTCTATAAAGATACTTAGCTATTGTATCCTTAGCAGTAGAGTGTATCAACTTATGCACATCGCTATGTAGGTAAATAAGATTTCTATAATCATCTTTCCCTCCGAGCTCAATGGGAATTTTATGATGACATTCCATCTCATGTGGTTCATAAAATTCTTTTAATATTCCACATTTACCTCTTTGTCCTGCATATAACGATATTCTATTGTCATTATATTCCACACTTCTATTTAGAGATGGGCTCTGCATTATATACAACAATCTTTTTGAGAGCATTTGTTCAAGATTCTTATGGATTTTATTTCTGCCTTCCTCTGTATAATTACATACACCTTTTCCTAGCTGCATGGGGGTTAAAAACTTAATTCCCCATATTGGCACTACTCTTATACCATGTAGATAGATTGGTTTTCCACCATATTTACCATACATTTTGTTAAAGTAGTCAGGCGTGTAACCTTCCTTTGTAACTGCAAATTTATTTTCCATTTTCCGAAACACTCTATGTTGAATGTCTCTAAATTCTTGACAAACCATTGTTGCCATATTGTAGTATTGGTGATATCCAATTATCATTGAATTCAATTCTTGAACGTACGGCTTATATGCATATCTTTTAATCTTCTTTAATTGGTGCTTTAAATCACTTACCATTCGTTCTTTTGCTTTATCACAAATCCTACTTTCTATAACCCATTTCTCATTTTCTTTTCGAAGTTTGAATTTAATTCCTAAGAACTCACTATACTCTTTTTCTAGGTTGACAATCTTTGATTTTTCTTCACTTATCTCAAGATGTAATCTATCTTTTATCCAAGCTACAACTGCATGGTATATTCTCTCAGCATCATTTTCATTTGAACAGAAAACCTTGAAGTCATCTGCATATCTAACGATATGCATTTCTTTTAAGTTTGTATTTCTCAAAGCAACATGCATATTTCCTTTTTGTTTGTAAGGAAATTGAGTCTTGGCTTCATCCCATTGACTTGCTATCCACCAATCTAGTTCGTTAAGAACCACATTTGCTAATAGAGGGGATAATATACCGCCTTGAGGAGTACCTTTATTCGGTTTACCTTCACCTTGAATTTCAGCTTTAAGCATCTTGGATAGTACTGATAATATTTTCTTATCTTTAATACCCAAATACCATAGTTGCTTTATTAGTTTGCTGTGGTCAACATTATCAAAGAAACCTTTTATATCAATATCTATACAGTAATGAAGGTGATTTATTTGAGCTAAGCTATATGCTCTTGCTATAGCATGTTTAGTGTTCCTATTCGGTCTAAAGCCAAAGCTATATTTATAAAACTTTGCTTCAAATATTGGTTCTAATACTTGTAATAAACATTGTTGAATAAGTCTATCAACTATAGTAGGAATGCCTAATGGTCTCATTTTGCCATTCGCTTTGGGGATATAAACCCTTCTCACACTTTTAGGATAATAATTATTCAACTTATTTCTCACAAGTGATATTAATTCTTCATTACTCAATGTTTCTAAGTTTTTGATTGTTTGATTATCTGTTCCTTTTGTTTTACTACCACTATTCTTCTTGAGATTTCTATAAGCTAGAAGGATATTCTCCTCTTTTATTATTAGTTCATATAACTTATAAAAGTTATATCCTTCTGAACTTTTTCTATATAACATATCAAAGATATTTTGAATATTATAATATTCATTGTTTCTTAGTTTTTGTTTCTTGCTTTCACTCGTCATATAAGTCCATCCTCCTTCCTAGAAGGATGTCTCTTAGTCTTACTCGAACCTTATATTCGTATCACTTTAACTGAATAATTACAACTTAGGGCTATCCCTCCACTCCTTATTATCAGAGTTTCACAGGTACTATGCCCCTACTCTCACTGTCATTTAAGATTGGTTTCTTCGTTTCACGCTTCCCCCAGTCACGATAACATCTAGGCTACTAAGCTTGTAACCTATTAACATTTATCTTAGACAGCTTTCCACGTTCCGCAATTCTTAGCTTTACATATGAACTTAGGTCGTTGCTCTGCGCCTATTACCTTCCCTTCTGTTACAACACTGTTGGCTGTTGTAGGATTTTCATCGGCGGTCCCTTACTTATCCTTAGGTAATCATATCTTCCGATACCTTCATGCTCTCGCATGGTCATGTTAAAGACGCTTTCATTCACAACTTCGTCAGAGCCTTTTCACTCATTCTAACCATATTCACTTTATAGCCATCCGGCATATCAGCTAACTTCTATTTCTAGCTCTTAACCTTCTGCCGACTTCAACGGGCTTATAACATTACTACTTCTGTAATGCTACCTCGTAGGTTTAACGTAAGAGTTTCAGGAAACCATGATTCCTTCATTCCTCTTATCAGAATTGCAGTTCTTACACCTAATAGCTTTGTACAATACACAGTAATTTATCAATTATAAATTTCCCATATAAGCCATCGGTATAAGGCTTAGCTTTTTGACTAAGCAACGTGTCGCACTCCCCCAAACATATCATTTTGAGTTGATTGAAGTAATATACAAGAAAGTTCTGCTGCAGAATCTATACGTTTAGCTTTTCTTAAATAACCATATCCAGTATTAAAACCTCTTTCTAACACTTCTTTAGTAGGGATATGCAAGCAGTTTATAGTTAAATTATAACTATCTAAATCATGGTAGTATAAATCTCCATTTTCATGAGCCTTTGATAGGTGTTTAGGCATAGTGGATAAATTGTACCATTTATTTGATTCACTAGCTATTCTAAGAAGTTTAGAACTAAAGTTGTTTCCAACATTAGCATTATCTCTATCTGTTTCTACTCCTATTCTTTCTATAGCTTTCATCAAATCTGACTTTATCTCTCTAAGTCTAGTTCTTTCTTTTCTGTAATTTCCATAAGCAACACCTATTGGCTTATGACCATTTTCAAGTAAAGTGCTTTGTACTATATTCTGAATTTCTTCTACTGTTAACTCTTCTACATTTAAATTCTCAATTCTTTTTATTATCTTTTGAGTTAACTCTATTTTTTCACTTTCTAGTAAATTATAAGATATTTCATCTGCTGATCCTTTAATAGCATTAGTTATCTTAACAGAGTTAAATTCAACCTTTCTACCATCTCTTTTAACAACATATAGCATAAATTACCCCCCTAAGACACAATATATTGCACTCGGATAATTATACTCTACTAAAAAAATTATATCAATTTATAAAAATATCTCTAAAAATGGACTATACTTTATTAATTACATTTAACTTGTAATTGTTCCTTTTTTCATGGGGACATCATAATTGACATAAAAACTTATTTCAAATTATGGTATAAAACTATTTAAAAATGCTCAAGCTATATTTATAGTTAAATTTGATGTTAATTATAGCCATATTGAGTGTTAACTTTAATATTATAGTAAATATGGCAACACTAATTAATGAAATTTTTTAGGCTCAGGAGGAATTTAAATGAAAACAGGTACAGTTAAATGGTTTAATGCTGAAAAAGGATTTGGCTTTATATCAGTTGAAGGTGAAGAAGATGTATTTATTCATTTTTCTTCAATTCAAAGTGAAGGATATAAAACTTTAGAAGAAGGCGACAAAGTAGAATTTGATGTTGTAGAAGGTTCTAGAGGCCCTCAAGCAGCCAACGTTGTTAAACTATAATATAGTTCTATATAATTTTTTATAAATACCTTTCAGATTGGAATGAAGGGTATTTATATTTTAAAAATACATTAAATTTTATGATAGCTTATTTATAAGGTGCTCTTTATTATTTTTCTATGTATTTTTTTATGCTTATACATTTTATTATCTGCATTAGAAATTATACTTTTAAAATCATATTCTTCTCCTCCAGTTATCTCAAAAACTCCGTAACTAAAATCTAAGATATATTCTTGCTCTATTTGAGTTCTACATATCTCTCTTAATTTTTCCATGATTTCAACTGCTTCATCTTCTTTACAATTATCTAACAATACTAAAAATTCATCCCCACCTAATCTTCCATATAAATTACTACTATTAATATGAGTTTTTAGAATTTGAGAAAATTTTATTAATATTTCATCACCTATAGTATGTCCATAGTTATCGTTGACATATTTAAAATTATTAATATCTATAAAAATAATGCAGCTTACATAATTTTTATTATAAAATTCTTTTAAATAATACTCTATAATATACTCTAAATAACTTCTGCTATAAAGACAAGTCAAACTATCATAAGTTGCTTTTTCCCTCAGCTTCCCTTGAATAAAATGACTTCTAACTGCTAATCTAAATTCATTTAATATATACTTTACTGTTCGTATATCTTCACTTGAAAAGGCATCTTCTATAACAGTACTATCCAAATTCAATATTGCAGTTAAAACTCCATCTAAATATATAGGTGCACTTAAAGTATTATGAATATTTAAAGACTCTGTTGAAATAAACATATGCTTTTTTGAAGGCTCCATGTAAACTTCATTAAATTTTTTAGGATTTTTTATTATTGCAATATCCTTAAAATTATTTATTTGATGAAGATATATTTCTTCTTTTCTTAGTACTATATTTTTTAAATCTTCTGAATATCCATTAAGAGATATAAATTTGAATTCATTGCCATCTTCTGTTATTTTAAGCAAACTACCTTTAGAAGCCTTAGGTATTAATTTTATAGCGGTATTTAATATTAAATCATATACCTCTTGCTCATGTCTAAGGCAAATTATCTTTTCACTAACATCGTACAAAACCTTTCTTCTTTCTTTTCTTTTCATTAAACTTTTTCTATATTTATATATTATGTAACTTTCAACAGCGCAAATTAATATTAATATCCAATTTAATCCTATTAATAACTTATTTATCAACATATTAACCCCACTTTTTAACATATATACTTATCTAAATTATACCGAATAATTATGAATATTTTCTATAAAAAAGACAAAAATAATACGGATAATACTTGTTTTATAAAAAAACAAATTTAACTTTATATCTATAAAAAATTTAAAATCTACATGTCTTTAATTTGAATTAACTTACCATATTAATCCAATATTTACAATACAGATGAAAGGATGATTTAATGTTTGGTAAAATAATAGATATGAACAATACAGATGCATTTATAGAATGTGCAGAAGGCCTAACTATAAATGTATCTATAAACAAACTACCTACTCATACAAAAATTGGGGACAAAATAAATCTTTCTCTTTCCAACTCTTCTACTATGCTAAATAATAAAATAATAGATTTTATTTAACCTTATTGTATTTTTTTTAATTTCATATATAATAAAATTATAGTGATAATTTTATAAATTGCTAGGGGTGCCTTATGGCTGAGAAATGAATATTATTCATTAACCCTTGTACCTGAACTGGATAATGCCAGCGTAGGAAAGCGTCTATATTATAATAGATTAATATACCTTATGCCTATATTGGCATAAGGTTTTTTTAATATTATTTAAAAATTTATATATTTTAATATACTCTTAAATATAATTTTTTATTTTGAGGTATATTAAAAATGGGGGTGAACTTAGTTATGTTAACTGCATTACAAGAAAACTTATCAACTATTTTAAGCAATAATACCACAATTTTTTCATTAATAGGAATGCTAATAATAATTATTGCTTTTACTAAAATTAAACAAGTTAAATTTTCCACATCAATGATAACTCAAATTGGGGTAGCCTTAGGTGCATCTATAGCATTGAGCTTTATAAAACCCTTTACTGCACCTTACGGTGGAAGTGTTACTTTAGGAAGTATGGTTCCAATTATTATTATTTCTTATATTTATGGACCTATAGTTGGAGTATTAACTGGGTTTTTAAGAGGAGTATTAGACCTTATAATTGGTCCAGCTCAAATACTTCATCCTATACAGATATTATTTGACTATGCATTACCATTCATGGCAATTGGTTTATCAGGATTTATTAAAAATAATAAGTTATTAGGTGCAACTTTTGCTACATCTTTAAGATTCGTATTCCACTTCATTTCAGGATTTATATTTTGGGGATTCTATGCTCCAGAAGGCATGTCTCCTCTATTATATTCATTCCTATACAACATTTCATATGTATTCTTTGATGGATTAATCTGTGTATTAATATTAGCAGTTCTTCCTATTGAAAGATTACAAAAAGAACTAAAAAGAGCCTAGGGAAATATTCCCTAGGCATTTAAATTTAAAAATTCTCTGGTTTTTCTTCGTACATTTTTATCTTCCATTCACCTTTTTCATAATTATTCACTACATAATATTTAGTTTCATACTCACCAGCATGTCCCTTAAATGTAACAATTGCTTTATATTTTGTAGAAGTATATCCCTCAGTACTTATATTCATTGTTACATTTAGTCCTTCTACATTTTCATTTTTAATTAAAGTTACATTAGGCATCTTATTAAACATCTGCTCAAAATTCAGTAAATCCGCAGACAAAATAAACTTTGCCATTTCTATGTCTGAATTTATATTTATACCTATTTTGACATCTTCTTTTTGACTCTTAATGTACTTGTCTACTGCTTGATATATTGTATCATAATAAACATTTTGAAAATCTATAGGTTTTCTTATATTCCAAAAGTTTTTAATTATATCATTATCAAGTCTTTTTGATACTATATAGTTTTTATTGTCATTATAAAAATTTGCGCCATCATTTTTATCTAGTCCAGCAATATAGTTGAATTTGTGAATTTTATCCGGTCCTTCATAAATTTCAAAAACATAATCTGGATCTAATGGACTCTTTGTATCTACAACCTTAGCACTTGATAAAATTTTATATATTTCCTGTGCTACTCCAACATCAGTAACAGTAAACTTATAACTTTTATCTCTTGTGCTTTGAATAGTGATTTTAGTTGCTTTTTTTTCTTTCATAAACTCAAAAGCATCATTATTTTTCTTTAGTATACTACAACCAGAAAATAAAAATATATTTGCTAAAAATATTAATAATACTGATGCATACCTCTTTATCTTATACACAACTTTCCTCCACAATGTAAAATTAATAAAAGAGAAGCTATTGATGCTCCTCTTTTAATTTTTATATTTTTAATTATAATACTTATACACTATTAAATCAAACATTAGTTGACATTAAAAGTTTTTATAATATTTTCAAATATCACCGGAATATTTTCTTTGTGACTTTTATCTTTTATATAAAAACTTGATTTTATTTTATTACCATTCAAATTAAAAAAATAATCATAAGTTCTATAAAAGTCATTTTTAGTAAGATGTACATTATATTTCATTAAATAAGCTTCACCTTTCCCTAAATCTAGCTTAACAATTTTGCAATCATTAACCCCTATATCCTTTATATGCTTTTTATTTTCTTTCATTATAGACTGTATGTCCTCATTCTCATTCCAAAGTTCTACACTACCTTTAATTATATTGTCATCAGAAATAAAATCACTGTGATATTTAATTTTATCATTATCTACTTTAGTTTCACTATTAATCCAAGCTTCCGGTAACCCATAAGTAATTTTTTCTTCTATATTATATATCTTAAAAGATCCTATATTGTTTTGAGTTAATGTTGCAATTTTTAGTTTTTCTTCAAAATAATTTCCAAGACCAATTATTAAAACCATAAGTCCAATCATTATAATTGCTAAACCAGTTTTCCTCTTATTTATCGTTAATACTTTCATCAAATTTTCCTCCATAAATTATTATTAGTATAATATATGACTTTTAATATTAAAATATTAGAAAAGAATTGAACTTTACTAAATGTTATTATTAAAAAGAAAAATGAAGGGAAATACCTCCCCCTCATTTCATTGAATTACCTTTTGACTGGCACAACCACTGTAGAATTTTTAAAATCATAGAACATCAACCAATATCCCATTTCTGTATCATTCTTATTTGGCATCCATGCAACAAATCCTGTTCTACCTCCATATGGCTGCTCAGATTCGGATTTTTTACCTGGCAATGCATATACTATATATTTTAAATTTCCATTATTGTCATATTTATGACCAATCATAAAATGCTTATGCTTTGCAATGTAAGGATAGTAACAAATCATTGGATAATATATTACTGTATATTTTTTATAATCATGCATACAATACATCTCTTCTAATTTCTCAACAGGAACTTTGTACCATACGCAATTTTTAATATCATCATATTTATCCATTTTTTCAAAATCTTTAACTATGTCTTTAAAGAATTTAGTCATCATACTCTTAGGATTTTTCTCATAATTATAATTGTTTTGTTCCATATTAAATTGATTGTCTTGAATATTTTTTCCCATATAGTCACAATCTTTTATTATGTTATCGTAGTATTTATTTTTAAAATCATTAATATTACCATAGTCTTTCTTGGAACAATCCCATTCCTTTTTCATTTTGTAATCGTTACTTTTTTTCATATGACTACAATCTTCTTTCATGTATCCATACTTTTCATCACCATAGTTAAAGTCTTTTTTAACTTTATAATCATAATAATCACAATCTTTTTTTATCTTTTTATTGTCTTTCATAAATTCATAATCATCTTCTGTATATTCACAAGGTTTTTTCATATACTCATATTTTGATTCCATATATTTAATATCATCTTTAAATTTGTGATCATCACAATGATCCTTTTCTTTATCATGCTCATGATGATGTTCATGCTCTTTATGATGCTCTTTCTTCTCCTCTTTACAATCATCATCTTTATATTCTTTCTTTTCCTTTTTCTTTTCTTTACATTCACAATCAGATTTATGTTTTTTCTTTCTCATTTCATCATCTGATTCCAAAATTTCAACATCTGCTCTGTTTTCATTGGTTTCATTTTCTTTCATATTATTTTCTTTTTCAGCCTCTATTTGCTGCTCATATTTATCAAATTTATCCTCTGTCTTCATAGAAACCATACTTTCTTCTTGCTGAGCAGTATTTATATTTTTTTCTTCAGTTGCATTTACGCTTTCTTTTTCAACAATATTATTATTTTCTTCGGAAGCAATTTTATATTGTTTCCACTCTTTGGATATATCTGAAGTAATAAAACCATGCATTACACATGTAATCTTATTTCCATCAAATTTAACAATAGCTGCTCCTGCTATTTTATCCGCACCTATACCAGTATTAGCTATATTATTCATGTCATATTCATAAGTAACATCGGCTCTGCCATAATCATCTATGTTCATTTTAGCTATTTTTATTATATTTTTAGTGTCTTTTTTATCACAAATAAGCACCATGTGACAAGGTCCTTTTTGTTTATTTACATTTTGAACATAATATGACAACTTACATTTATTATTTTTCATTTCTAATTTAGCATAACCGGATGGAGCTTTATCTTGGTCTAGTGAATATCCTTTTTCATCTTCTTGCAATATAATAAAGAATCTACTATAACTTTTTTTAGGTGTCACTTCACGTTACCTCCATTTAAATTTATACATTATAAATATATGAGAGGGAACTTTAAAAAATGATAAAAACCTATGCAAGATAAAGTTTAAACTCCTCCCATTTTGTCTTATAGTAAATTATATTTATATCTAATATAGAATATTCTATTTACTGTAAAAACATTTAATTTTAAAACAGAAAAAGAATCATTTTTACCAACTAAATTTTTAATTGGCAAAAATGATTCTTCAAATTAATTTTAATTTTTCTTTTCTTCTAATATATTATTGCTTAATGTAGCAAACTCTTGTATTGTCAGAGTCTCTCCTCTTCTACTTGGATCTATACCTGATTTTTCAAAAGCTCTTTGCAACTTTTCTTTATTTATACCTAAATTTTTCATTCCATTCCACAATGTTTTTCTTCTCATGTTAAATGATTGACGTATTACATTAAAAAATAACTTCTCATCTTTTACATCTACAGGAGGGGTATTACGTTTATCTAATCTTATAACTATTGAATCCACTTTAGGAGATGGTATAAAACATGATGGCGGAACTCTTCTTATTATTTTAGTATCACAATAGTATTGAACTAACAGTGAAAAAGCTCCATATTCTTTAGTACCACAATTTGCATCTATTCTCTCTGCTACTTCCTTTTGAATCATTATAGTAAGGGATTTAAAGTTATAATCACCGTTTAATAAATTAATTATAATAGGAGTGGTTACATAATAAGGAAGGTTAGCAACAACCTTTACACTTTTCTCATCACCTATAAGTTCATTATAATTTACTTTTAAGGCATCTTTATGTATAAGCTCAAAATTATCATAATCCTTAAGCTCTTCTTTTAATATAGGTATTAATTTATCATCCAGCTCAATACTAGTTACCTTTTTAGACTTTTTTAAAAGCTCTTTAGTTAAAGTTCCTACACCAGGTCCTATTTCTATAACATAGTCTTCTTCTGAAACCTCTGCACCGTGAACAATATCCTTTAAAACATTGTCATCAGTTAAAAAATTTTGTCCCAAACTTTTAGTAAATTTAAATCCATACTTATTTACTATATCCTTAGTCGTTAAGTTTTCCATAATTCATCTCCTTATCTACCTTTTTAAGTGCTTCTACAAATTCTTCCTTTGATATGCCATAATTGTTTAATCTAGTTACAAATTGAGATGCGTTGCAATATCCTATTCCTAAAACTCTTCCTAAAGTATCTCTTCTCTCCTTAGATTTACTGTCTCCTGTAAGTTTAAAAAAATACATATCTTGAATATTAAATTCTTTTCTAACTTCTTTCATTTCACATTTAGCATTTTGCAATGCTTTTATTATAGTTTCTGGTGATGCATTTTCAACACCAATATCCCCATCTTTAGTACCTTCTTTTTGACTTATATATGCATGTTTCACATTAGGTACTCTTTTTGCTATTATTTTTCTTATTTTTTCTCCAGCAAAATCAGGGTCTGTAAGTACTATAACACCTTGTCTTTTCTGTGCTTCTTTAATTTTGTTTATTATATTTTGATTTATGCCAAATCCACTTACTGCTATAAGCTCTGCATCTACAGCTCTTTTTACAGCAGTAATATCATCTCTTCCTTCTACTACAATAACTTCTTTAATCATCAGTTCTATTACTTCCCTCCAATATATTTCCATGTTTTTTATGCCATTTATAATTTTCTTCTATCTACTTATTAATGTCAACTCAAATTTATAAGCAATTTTATTTAATTCACAATTCTAATATGGGATATTTCTCAGTGATAACTGAAAAATTTAAAAATATAGTTTATCTATATATATAATTCCCATAATATTTTTTAACTTTCAACTTAAATAATAAAAGTATTATACAGATTAAAATTACAGCTAAAAAGAAAAAATAGGAGCATTGCTCCTATTTAAGAATATAAACATTTACTGTTCTTCTACCCCAATTGATCATTTCATTGTAAGTATTAAAATATAAATCAATTATATTTCCTTTGATAGCTCCTCCAGTATCTTGTGCTATGGCATATCCATACCCCTCAACGTAAACTTTTGTTCCAAGAGGAATAATCCTTGGATCTACAGCAATTGTACTATACCCATCTGGATCACGAACACAATTTACTCCCATAGCTGCAACACCGTTGTCATCTCCTCTATCAGCGGTATAAGCTGTCGAAGACATAGTTAACACTTCAGTATAATAATCCTCGCCACCACGAGAAGGTTTTAAAACCCCTAATGTACCTACATCAACTATTTGACTAATTGGTTTCTTTTTAAGCTTTTCTTTCAAAACTTTACGAGAAATTTCTTTACCATCTTCATACACAATCTCTGTTGTGATTAATTTCTCGCCTTTTTCACCTTTTTGAACTATATTTTGAGTTCCTTGAGGCAGGTCATCATTTTTTCTTACCTCTGTTGCAAAATCTAAATGTTTAACTTCATCTTCGATTTTTTTATTTACTCTTGTTATTTGAACCTTCAATCCATTTTGTAGAAGTTTTGATTGCTCAGGTGTTATTTTATCAAACTTACCTAAAGTTATATTCTCTGCTTTTAGCATCTTCTCTACACTATCTTCTGCAGACTTAATTTTTAACACCTTTCCATCAACATTAACTTCAACATCTACAGCTTTATTTATATATATATTGTCTCCATCTTTAACTTCACTGTCTAATGCCACAGATACCTTATCAAACTTACTCACAACAATACCTTCATTTTCTAATATTTTATCTAATTTGTTTGATAATGTTGTAACTTGTACTTCCTGGCCATCAATAACTATTGATATGGTTTTTCTCATGTTTATTATAGTAATTGTTATTGCTAATAATACTAGCATTACTATAAATAGTGCTTTCTGCCAAGTTGAAAAATAATTATTCAACCTCAGTCGCGCATTCATAATCATAAAATTACCTCCCTTAGACAAGAGTACTTCGAAATTATAACCTAAGTTTTACAATCATGTCAAATTTCAAGTACTTTCACATTGAATTGATTCTGTAAATATACATAGTGTACATACCTACAATAATGTGGTCAGCACTCATAATTGCAGAAAAATCAATCCTTAAGGGTAGATTTGTAGAAGACCATATTAAATATTTTTTGATGATGTTATGATTAAATATATTTAATAAATTGTAGAAATATTACTTATAAATAATGTTTGTTCACAATTTATTAACATTTTAACCCTTGTTTTTTTCATGGAAATCATAGAATTATATATATTAAAACCCATTTCACTCCATTAATTCCATCAAATTTCCTGCATCATCTGTTATATATAGGAATTTTATTCAACAAAATGGATTTTGTATATTGGTATTATAACCTATTATTTTATATTAAACAACCTTTTAGTGTTATTTATGGTATTTTTTTCTATAGTATCTCTATCTAAATTTTTAATTTCCATTATTTTTTCTATTATATATTCTATATAATTAGATTGGTTTCTTTTTCCTCTATGTGGTGTTGGTGCCATATAAGGACAGTCCGTTTCCACAAGTAATCTCTCTAAAGGAACTTCTTTAACTACTTCTTTTATTACCTTTGCATTTTTAAATGTAACTACTCCCGTCACTCCTATATAATATCCTAATTTTAAGCATTCTTTTGCAAATTCTACACTACCAGAAAAACAGTGAACTACGCCTTTTACTTCAGGATACTCTTTTAATATATCTAGAGTATCTTTATGTGCATCTCTATCGTGGATAACTACAGGTAAATTTAGCTCTTTAGCAAGCTCCATCTGCATTCTAAATGCTTTTTTTTGAACTTCTCTTTCAGGATTTTCTTCCCAATAATAATCTAACCCTATTTCTCCTATAGCTTTAACTTTAGGATTTTGGGACAATTCTCTAAACTTGTTAATTAACTCCTCATTTACAATATCTGCATAGGATGGATGTATGCCTATAGCAGCATACATAAACTCATGTTTATTTGAAAGTTCAATAGAAAGCTCAACTCCTCTTAAATCTGAGCCGCAATTTAAAACTCCTATAACTCCTTTATCTTGTATATCTTTTATAACACTTTCTCTATCTTCATTAAAAGCTTCATCATCATAATGTGCATGCGAATCAAATATCATTTTTCTACCTCTCCTTTGTTTATAGCGCTGAAAGTATTGGTGATAATAATCCCATTATTCCTCCTAGTAAAGCTCCTAACCATGTAATAGCTTTAAGTTCTTTACTAGCAATATCCAATATTAACTTTTCAACGAACATTACATCAAAACTATTTATTTTATCTTCTATAATTTTAGCTATATTAAAACGCTCAATAAGCTGCGGTGCTTTATTATCTATAAATTTTTTATAAAGACTTATTAGTGCTTTTGAAAATTTATTTACTGTTTCTCCATTAGTATTTGCTAATAAATTCTTTGTTGGTTTTTTAAGCAAGCTATTAAGTCCATATTCAATTACAGTTGTAATTTTGTCCACAAACTCTTCCTTATATACAATGTTGTCCACAATTTTTATTATCATATTATTGATAACTTCATCATAAGGAACATCCATATTTTTTAATAGTTCTTCTAAAGTTTCTACGCTAGAAAACTTCTCTTCTAATTTGCTTAATAAATTTTCTACTATACTATTTTCTTTTAATTGATCTATAAAGAAATTAGAGATAGCATGGGTTGCAGAATCTTTTCCTTCTTTAGATGTATTATTAACTATTTCACTTAATTTAGTTTCTAGTATTTTGTCTATGATATCATTTATAATCATCACTATATCCACAATATTTTGTTCTTCTGAAAGTAATTCTTCTGCTCCATTAACTATTTTTTCATATATACTATCTGATTTAATAAACATAGCAATCATAGGGTTCATTCCATTGATAAATTCAGATATTATATTTTTTATTTTAATCTCTGCTTTTTCGCTCTTTATTCCTTTTTTAATATAGGATGAAATATCATATCTTTTATTATATGTATAAATTTTTAAATTGCTTGTTAATCCTTTTGGTATAATGTCATTTAATAACTTATCATTATTTCCTAATTCATCTATTCTATCACTTAATATTTTTTCAATATTCTTTTTTAATTCATCACTATTTATATAAATATTACTCTTAGATACGATGCTCCTTTTTACAGCGTTATAAATCTCATTATCTAAAAGTTTTTTAGGACTGTTTTTAAGCGTATTTTTAAATTCTGCAGTTATAGTTTCACAAATTACTTTTTTAAACTGCTCATTTCGAATATTTTCTAATAGTGATTTTGATAAACTATCTCTTATATCATAATAGATTTTATTATAGTTTCCCTCCAATAACTCTTTTCCTTTTTCCTCAATTGTTATATCACTATTTCGAAAATCATTAACTTTTCTTTCTACATAAGTAGAAATCCCTTCATTTATGTTTTCATTACAAAGAGATTCTAATATGGTTTCTTTAGTTAATAGGTGAGCGCCTACTGTTTCTCCTACACTTTTTGATATTCTTTCTTTTTCTTTTGGAATAAGACCTGGAGTAAACGGTATTTTAAATCCTCCTACTTTTAATTCTTTATGAGGTCTAAATAACATTTTTATGGCTAACCAGTTAGTTAAATATCCTATTACTGCACCTACCATTGATCCAATAATATACTTCATTTCTTCACTCCCTTTTAATAATATAAAAAATCATAATTCAATATACAAAATATAATAACATAACTATTAATTATAGGCACTCAATATAGCAAATTTTCTTACTAATTTTGAATCATATGTATTAATTTCTACAATTAGTGTTATATAATTAGTGCTTATCTTCTATTCCATTAAAAATAATTTTAAGAAATTTGTTCATAAAAGTTTAATTTTTATAATAGTTATAAATTTCACACTATAAACCTCAGATTAAAATTCTTTAATATCTACATATATTTGCATAATATTAAGCTTTGTAAAGTTTATCCATAATATACAATCTATACTTAATTTGACATCTATACATTATAAAAATTTATTTGACTAAATTTTGACTATTATTATATAATTCAAACTATGGGATATATAATCTAAAAACATTAGGAGGAATTTATTATGACATTGGAATTAGACATGATTCAAACCTTGGCCCTAGCAACTTTAATTTACTACGTAGGTAAATGGATAAAATCCAAAGTAACTATATTGGAAAAATTTTGCATACCTTCACCGGTAATAGGCGGTCTCATTTTTGCTATTTTAAATTTAATACTTACTGAAAATAACATAATGACAATAGCTTTAGATTCAACTTTAAAGGATCCCTTTATGCTTGCTTTCTTTACCACTATAGGTCTTGGAGCAAGTTTTAAGCTTATGAAACAAGGAGGAGTTCAAGTTATACTCTTTTTTATTGCAGCTTTATCATTGGTAATTTTTCAAGATATACTAGGTATTTTTTTATCTAAATCTATAGGAGTAGATCCATTACTAGGACTTATATCTGGATCAATAACAATGACTGGTGGTCATGGTACTGGTGCAACCTGGGGAGCATTATTTGAATCCAGATATGGTTTACAAGGAGCAAAAACTACAGCTATGGCAGCTGCTACTTTTGGACTTATATGTGGAAGCTTGATTGGTGGTCCTATAGCTAAAACTTTAATAAGTAAAAAGAAATTAAAAAATAATATACAAACTTATGTGGCAGCTGATAATGAAATAGAAGAAAATGTGAATTATCAAGAAATGTTTAAAACTATTTCTGTTATCTTTATTTCTATGGGACTAGGAACCATATTGGAAATGGGATTTACTAAACTAGGTGTTACATTACCTTCATATATTGATGCTATGATTATAGCTGCAATAATATTAAATACAGGAGAAAGTACTGGTAAATGGAAAATCAACTCAAAATGTACAGATATTATTGGTAATGTGAGTTTAAATATATTTTTATCAATGGCTCTTATAGAGTTACAACTATGGGAATTAAAAAGTACAGCAGGTCCATTATTAATACTACTTATTGGCCAAGCATTATTAATGGCAATATTTGCTTATTTTATAACTTTCAATCTTATGGGAAGAGACTATGATGCAGCTGTTATGGCAGCAGGACACTGCGGATTTGGAATGGGTGCTACCCCAAATGGAATGGCAAATATGGAAGCTATAACAATGAAATATGGTGCTTCACCAAAAGCATTTTTTATTCTCCCAGTGGTAGGAGCTTTTCTTGTGGACTTTTCTAATTCGTTGATAATAACTTTCTTTGTAAACATTTTTAGTTGATTATTGCCAATTTAAAAGTTTTTTATAATTTTTTGAATTTTTTCTTTTTTGAATACATTAGTAAAAGGCATGATATATCATGCCTTTTATTTCGCCCAGGTGAACCCTTACTGTCTTCACTATTGTTTCCCAAGGGTGGTTTAATTTTTTCCTCAATTTTGAATTGTAAATTGAAAAAAGTTGTGAATTTTCAATTGTGCACAGTACTATGTTTTTCTTAGAATTTTATTGATATAATGTACTTAATATATTTAAAAGGTGGTGCAAATATGTTTGATACTCATATTCATACTGACTTTTCTAGTGATTCCAATATGCATATAAAAGATGTTATTAGCTCAGCTAAAAAATTAAACTTAGGAATAATTATAACAGATCATATAGATTTAAATTATCCTGATAAAACAAAATTTAAGGTAGACTTAAAAGACTATTTTAAATCCTATAATCCATATAGAAGTAACAATATATTGATAGGAATAGAACTTGGCATGGATATGGATTATAAGGCAGAAAATGAACAAATTTCTTACAATCCATTTGATCAGATAATAGGTTCTCAACATACAGTAAATGGGATAGACATTTATGACCAATCATTGTATAAAGGAAAAAGTAAAAATGAAATATTTTCTCTTTATTTTGAAAATATGATAAGCTCTATAAAAACTCACAGTTATATAAATACTTTAGCTCATATAGATTTTATATCAAGATATTGTCCTTATGAAGATAAAGAGCTATATTATAGTGAACATGGTGATTATATAGATGAAGTTATAAAATTATGTTTATCCAATGGAATATCTTTAGAAATAAATACAAGAAGATTAAATGATCCAACAAGTATTGAAAATTTAATAGATATTTATAAAAGATATCATGAACTTGGTGGAAAATATATAACTATAGGTTCTGATGCTCATATTCCATCATCTATTGGAGTATATTTTAAACAAGCTCTAGAAATTTGTGACTATGTAGGATTATCACCTATATATTATAAGGATAAAAAAGCTGAATATATGAAAAGGTGTGATTATTAATCACACCTTTTCATATATTATTGATAAATTTTCTCTTTAAATTAAGCTTTAGTATCGTACATAATTTCAAAATATCCTTGTGGATGCTTACAGGCAGGACAAATTTTAGGCGCCTCGTCTCCTTCATGTATATATCCACAATTTCTACATTTCCAATATTGTTTTTCTTCTCTTTTGTATAATCTTCCTTCTCTTAAAGCATTCATTAAATCTAAATATCGTTGCTCATGAGCTTTTTCAACTTCTATTATATGATTAAAAGCAAACTCAACTTCAGGATATCCTTCTTCCTTAGCAATTTTAGCAAATTCAGGATATGCTGTACCCCATTCTTCTTTTTCACCTTCTGCTGCATATTGAAGATTTTCTAATGTATTTCCAACTCCTATAGGATAATCTGCATCAACTTTTATATGAGCTTTTCCAAGTCCTTCTGTTAATAAATTAAAGAAAACCTTAGCATGGGCTCTTTCATTATCTGCTGTTTCTTCAAATATTGCAGCTATATGCATATGTCCTTCTTTACGTGCTATACCAGCATAATAAGTATACCTGTTTCTAGCTTGAGATTCTCCAGCAAATGCTTTAGCCAGATTATCAGCAGTTCTGCTTCCAACTAAACTTTTCATAAAACAACACTCCTTCAAAATTCATCATTTCATATTTTTACCTAAAAATATGAAATTAATTCACAATTATAGATATTTCTCAGTTGTCGCTGATAAATTTAAAATTAATTCTGTAGTGGTAAAGGCTATTGACCACAAAAAAACTAGCAACTTAAAGTTGCTAGTCAAAATATTAGTTTAAGTTATGAATTTTCAATTATTAAAAGTGTTTTATCTTACTATACTTCCTGTTGGCAGTTGTCCTGGATCTACTGTAAATAACTTGCTATCATCATCAGTTGCTGCACAAAGTATCATCCCTTGAGATAACTCTCCTCTTAAAGTCACTGGTTTTAAGTTGGCAACTAATACTACATTTTTACCTACTAAATCTTCTGGTTTGTAGTGCATTGCTATTCCTGATACAACTTGACGGATTTCTCCTCCTAAATCTACCTTTAATTTAAGTAACTTTTTAGCTTTCTTAACTGGTTCACATTCTATAACTTTAACAACTCTCAAATCTATTTTTTCAAAATCATCAATTGTGATTTCTTCTTTTATTGGTTCCATTTTTGCTCCTTCAGCAGCTTTTTTAGCTTCTTCAGATATTTTATCTAGTTCAGCTATTTTAGCTTCTACATCTATTCTTGGGAACATTACTTCTCCTTTAGAAACTTTAGTTCCTGATTTTGTTCCATTAAATGCTAATAAGCTTTCCCATGTTGTTTCTGTAATGTTTAGCTGACTATTAATTTTTTCACTAGTACTTGGTAAGAAAGGAGATATTAATACAGAAACTATTCTTAGTGATTCTGCTAAATTATATAAAACTGTTGCAAGTCTTGGTTTTTTCTCTTCATCTTTTCCAAGTATCCATGGAGTTGTTTCATCTATATATTTATTTGTTCTTCTTATTAATGTCCATACATGGTCTAAAGCATTAGATATATTTAACTCATCTATAGCTTTCTCCACTAACTTAGGAGTTTCAAGTGCCAATGAAATCAATTCTTCATCTACAGCTTCTCTCACATCTTGAGGAGGTATCACTCCATCAAAATATTTTTCTATCATTGTAACTGTTCTTGAAACTAAGTTTCCAAGGTCATTAGCTAAATCCGAGTTAGTTTTCTTAATGAATATCTCATTATTAAATAATCCATCTGAACCAAATGGTATCTCATGTAGTAAATAATATCTAACAGCATCTACTCCAAAATGATTAACAAGTACTACTGGATCTACTACATTTCCCTTTGATTTAGACATTTTGCCTCCATCAACTAATAGCCATCCATGACCAAATACCTGTTTAGGTAATGGTAATCCTAAAGCCATAAGCATTATAGGCCAATAAATAGTATGGAATCTTAATATATCTTTTCCAATTAAATGAACATCTGCTGGCCAAAACTTATTATAAAGTTCTGTATTTTCACTATTATATCCTAATGCAGTTATATAATTTGAAAGTGCATCAATCCATACATATATAACATGACCTGGATCAAATTCAACAGGAATTCCCCAAGTAAACGAAGTTCTTGATACGCAAAGATCTTGTAGTCCTGGTTTTAAAAAGTTATTAACCATTTCATTTTTTCTTGATTCTGGTTGAATAAATTCAGGATGACTTTCTATATATTCAAGTAATTTGTCTGCATACTTAGACATTTTAAAGAAATATGCTTCTTCTTTAGCTTTTTCAACTGGTCTTCCACAATCTGGGCAGTTTCCATTAACTAATTGAGTTTCTGTCCAAAAAGATTCACAAGGTGTGCAATACCATCCTTCATAAGAACTCTTATAAATATCTCCCTGCTCATGAAGTTGATTAAATATTTTTTGAACTGCTTTTTTATGATAATCTTCAGTAGTTCTTATAAATTTATCATACTTTATATCCATCATCTTCCACAGGTCTTTTATTCCTGCCACAATTTCATCAATATACTCTATTGGTTTAACACCTTTTTCTTCTGCTATTCTTTGCAGTTTTTGACCATGCTCATCTGTTCCTGTTAAAAACATTACTTCATGACCTGTTAATCTTTTAAATCTTGCTAAGGCATCTGCTGCAACAGTTGTATAGGTATTTCCTATATGAAGATTTGCAGATGGATAATAAATTGGTGTAGTAATATAATAGGGTTTTTTACACATACTCTTACCTCCTGTATTTTAAAATATAAACTTTTACTCTAGTTTCTAAAAAAATCTAGGCTTAAAGAAAAATTAGTTATTAATCTTTTCTATAATTTTCTAAGAAAAAAAGTCCCTATATGGAAAAATTCCCATATAGAGACGTTATATACGTGTTACCACTCTATTTTATACTTATTTCACAATAAGTACCTCATTAAGTGACTTGCAAAAAGCTTTTATCACCCTGCAATATATCGGTTGCTCCCGTACCTTCCTTACTTTTGCTCAAAAGGTCTGCTCCAAGTCCATATTCATAAAGTTTTATGTTGCTAGTTTTCACCTGCTCTAGCTCTCTTTAAACACTCCACTTCACTACTCTTCTTTTCATAGCATTATATTATATAGTTATTATGATATGATAAAGTACTTTTTATGTCAACATAATAAAAATTTTAAATATTTTATTAAAATAACTATTTTTCATATCATATTTAAAATTCCACGACTAAAGCCTTTGGAGTTTTTTAAAATAAATTTAATTATTATTTTATAAAGCTTACATATAACATTAAAGTCATAATACTATCAATAATCAGCATAAAAGGAACTCTTAACGCTATAACATTGTACTCTAAATCATCTTTATATTTATTATATCCATATAAAGCACAAGGTAAACTTATAGTAAATATACATAAGAAACCAACAGCACTATTATAATAATTAGGCAATAAAAATGCACTGTTAATGTGGAAAATTCTATTTATAAAATAAAATTTTATAGAAAAAATAACTGCATATGATACAAAATACATTACCTTTTTTAGTTTTTCACTTAGTTTATATTCTATGATAGCTATAAGAGATACTATAGATATCCCCGGAATAATCCATATAAGTCCTATGGAAACTATATAAACAATTCCAAAAAACATCCCTTCTAAAGTTTGAATAAATGCACTTATAGCTTCCTCTTTTCTACTTTCACAATTTTCATTTATAAATTGTGGATTTTTTGATGTAATATAAAGATTTGCCTTACCTTCTTTGACAGCATCAATAAAAACTACTGCATCTTTACAATTTACTGGATTTATGGATACTTTTTTGCTTCTTGATAATGGTTCTTTAAATTTTCCCCTATACAAAATTTCATCTGAATTTTTCTTTTTTTCCTTTGATATTTTCATCTTGACTATATCTGTCTGCTCTTTTAATTTTTCAGCCATTCTTCTAGTACTCACTAAAAATGTGCCTGGCTCTTCTCCATAATTAACTATAGTACTTATCCCGGCTTCATAATCTGCACTAACTTCATCTTCACCTTGTCCCATTTTAACTCCAAATGGTCCATAAGTACTATTATTCTCACTATCAATAGGGAATTTTAAAAGATTAACTGCAAACTTTTTACTCTCAAACATATACTCTACCAAAACATAAACATTTTCTTCATCAATGGTCATTGTAGCATCTCTAAAATTCACCTTTGTTATTTCGCTTAAATTTCCACCTAACTTAGGTGCCGTAGCCTTACCTTCTTCTATCCAAATATAATAAAACTCATCTAATCCTGACATATATCCAAGCATATATTTATTCTTATACTTTGCACTTACTGGCAGCCTTGTATTCTCTCCTACATTAACTCTCGAAGTTTTATTTAATAAATAATCTTTTATTTCAACATAATCCTCATAAAAAATTGCTGATATATTTTCTGAAACCTTTATCTTATTAATTACATTTTTTATATTTGTTTTATCTACTAAATTTAAATCATCATTTAATTTTAAAATTTCAATAGTATTTTTCTCGCCACCTGTTAATAAAAAATCTATATAAATACTATTATTGTCTGTAATGATATCTATATCTTTTGGCTCTTTATCAGATGCTGTAAACTGTGACTCCTTAATTTTTCTCCCTAATTTATCTACAAGCATTACATTAATAATATCACCATCTTGATGAGCAACTACATAATTATTTTTATATTCAATTATATCTGGGAACTCTGTTATGTCCCCTTGTGACAAAAATACCTCCTTGCTCCATTCCTCACTTGGCGGTTTTATGGCTTGCTTATAGTTCAAACTGTAGTGAAAACAAAATATAGCTATAATCATAACAGCTATAATTCCATAAAATTTTCCCCTTTTCACAAATACCCCTCTACTTTCTCTCTCTATATATAATTACTTTAAAGCTTAATATACAACTTTCATTAATTCACAATTATTGTTCACATTAGTTTTATCAAAATAATTTCTTTAAACATATTTTTGCTAACAATATAAAATTGCTAGTGATTATAGTGAGCACTACTTACCGCCAGAGAATAAATTTCCATAATTATGCATTATGCGTCGTAAATTGTGAACCAAATATCACAATATGGATTCTTGAGGATTTAATGCATCTCTTAAAGCATCTCCTAGAACATTAAAACAAATTATTGTTATAGTCATAATAGAAGCTGGAATAAATACTTGATATGGATAAAACATAAGTGAAAATCCTGCATTATACATAAGTGATCCCCAACTTAATAGTGGATATTTGATACCAAATCCTATATAACTTAACAGTCCTTCTAATATAAGCACATTAGGAATTTCCATAGTTATAGTAACTATAGCTACACTAATTACATTTCTAATTAAATGGTTGCAAATAATTTTTGAAGTACTAGCCCCTAATGCTTTTGATGCTAAAACATATTCTTGTTCTTTTATTTGCAATAGTTGTCCCCTAATTAATCTTGCCACATTCCCCCAGCCATTGATGGTCATAGCAAGAATTAAACTTAAAGGTCCAGGCCCTAAAATAAGATACATTATAGTTATTATTACTATAAGTGGCACGCTGGTGACTATTTCTAGTATTCTCATTATTATGTCATCAATAATTCCACCATAAAAACTGCAAATGCCCCCATAAACTATTCCTATGGATAGATTTAAGAATGCTACTATAAAGCTTATCCCTAAAGAACTCCTAGCTCCCTGCCATACCCCTGCAAAAATATCTCTTCCCTCATAATTAGTGCCAAAATAATGAACACTATTAGGCCTTAAATTTTTTTCTTTAACAGGTTCAAAATAATTAAATTCCATAAAAAGTGGAGAGAAAATTGCCATTAAAATTACAATTAATAAAATAATTGCAGCTAAAACTGCAAATTTATTTTTCAAAAATTTTATCTTTACACTTTGCCAATAGCCTAAGCTCCTCTCCCCAATTATTTCCCTTTCTTCAATTTTACAATAAGTAAACTTAAAGTCTTTCTCTTTTAATTCCCTCATAAACTTTCCCCCAAAATTTAAAATAATTACCCCTTTAAAACATTTATACCATATTTTATACATCCATTAATAAATACTAAAAGATTTTATAATTCGTTAACAATATTCATAATTTTGTTAATAATATTGTTATTTTGTCATTTACTATTAACATCCATTTAAGGTTTTGATATAATTAAATAATATTAATATTCAAAAGGGGGCCGGAGGTTTTATATGATGAACAAAAAAGAAATTAGAAATGTTCTTACCATTGCATTGCCTGCTGTTGGCGAAATGGTTCTATACATGATGGTTTGGGTTTTAGATACTCTTATGATTGGTCAATATGGAGGACAAGTAGCCGTTAGTACTGTAGGCATATCTGGAGAAATATTATATACCTTTGCTAATATTTTTATAGCTATGGGTGTATCCGTTGCTATAACTTCTATTGTAGCTAGACGTTATGGTGCTAAAGAATATGATATAGCAGAAGAATATGCTACTATTGGATTTGTTGTAGGAACTATAATTAGTGTACTTTGTACTGTAATAATTTTTGTTTTTTCTAAACAGCTGTTAACTGCTGCTGGCTGCGAGCCTGAAGTGCTAGAAATTGCTATGAGATATATAAGAATTGTATGTTTTGGAATTGTATTTAATATGATAACTAGTCTTTACTCTGCAATACAAAGAGCTTACGGAAATACAAAAATTCCTCTTATAACATCTTTTACAGTAATACTAATAAACATGATTTTAGATTATATGTTAATCTTCGGTAAATTTGGTGCTCCTGAATTAGGAGTTACTGGTGCAGCAATAGCAACGATAACTGCTCAAATTTGCGGTTTTTTATTTTCTACATACTACACATTTAAAAAATCTAAAATTAAAGTTAAATTTAAATATTTAAAATCTTTAACTATGGAAAAAATTAAGACTTTATTTAAATTATCTATACCTGCTTCTCTCCAAGAAGGAGCTTTTAGCATAAGCAGATTACTTACAACTTTTATGATAATGAGACTTGGAACTGTTGCTTTTTCTGCTAATACAATAACTTCAACTTTAGAATCTCTATCTTATATGCCTGGCTGGGGATTTGCTGTAGCATGTACAACACTTGTTGGAAATAAGTATGGAGAAAAAGATTATAAAGGCGCCATGAAATATGCTTACAATTGTGCAATTTTAGGATTGGTTTCTATGATTTGTGTAGCATCATTATTTGTAATTATGCCTAAATTTTTAATTGGTTTATTCATAAATAAAAGTGAAGTAGAAGTTATTTCTTTAGGGGCTACATGCTTAATGATAGCAGCTATCCAACAGCCTGGTATGGCAATTTCTATGATATATGGAGGAGCTCTTAAAGGAATAGGAAACACAAAAATACCTTTTAAAGTATCTCTATTCACAGGTTGGTGTATTAGACTTCCATTGGTATTTTATTTCATTTATTTAAATCAAAGTTCTGTAACATATTTTTGGTGGATTTGTGTAATTCAATGGATTGTTGATGCTATACTTATTTATATCTCTTATAAAAGAAAACTTAATAGCTTAGTAAAAGAACATAATGGAGAATTGACTATGAACAACTTAGACTAATGTAAAATTCACAATTCAAAATTTTTGAATTGTGAATTTAATTAAATTACAAAACTTAATATATTATAAATTTTGCTACATTTACTGCTATAAGTACTGCACATATATCTACTAGTATTGCAACCCATAGAGTATGTCTTATCTTTTTAATTTGAACTGCTCCATAATAAACTGCTAAAGTATAAAATATTGTTTCTGTGGATCCCATAATTATGGAAGCACAAGTACCTATAAAACTATCTGGTCCATGCTCTCTTACTATATCTGTAAAAATTCCTATGGCTCCACTGCCAGATAGAGGTTTCATTAAAACTAAAGGCACAACTTCTGGAGGTACTCCTACCACATCTACTGCTGGTTTTATTAGCGAAATTAAGAAATTCATAGCGCCTGATGCTCTAAAAACGTTAATAGCCAAAAGCATAGCTAAAAGATAGGGAAATATTCTAACACAAATGCCTATTCCATCTTTAGCACCTTCTATAAAACATTCATATACTTTAACTTTCTTTAAAATTCCATAAGTAGTAATTAGAATTATTATTATAGGTATAATTGCTTTTATTATATATTGAATTAATACTCTTACATCCATACTATTCTCCTTAATTTAATTTTATTTTAAAAATGTTTTTGCAATATTTTACAAAGTATTATACCTATTAGTGATGCACAAAGTGTTGTAATAAACGCTGCTAAAATTATTGCTCCAGGATTTTGAGAGTTTGCTGCTGCCCTTATTGACACTACTGTTGTAGGAATAAATTGAATGCAGGCCGCATTTAGTATTAGAAAAAGCACCATATCATTTGTTGCTCTTCCTTTATCCTTATTTAGTCTGTCCATTTCTTCCATAGCTTTTATTCCAAAAGGTGTAGCTGCATTTCCAAGTCCAAACATATTAGCAGTAAGATTCATGGTTATGGCCCCCATTGCTTTCTCATCTTTACCTGCTTCTTTAAATAGTAATCTTAATATTGGTGTTAATGCTTTAGAAAGCTTGGATGTTAGTCCACTTTTTTCTGCTATTTTCATAACTCCACACCATAGACACATCATACCAACAAGTCCAATTACTAAATCAACTGTTGAAGTTGTAGTTGAAACAATTGCCTTAGAGACTACTTCACCATCTCCATTTAATATTCCAAATCCTATGCCAATAGCTAGGATAAGAAACCATACTACATTTATCATGCAAATTTCCCTCCATAAAACTGAATTTTGTAATCTATAATACAATATTTATTTATATAACTTGCACTTTTAAATTAATAGATTAATAATATATATGAAGAATGATGAACAAAATTTCACTTTGTAAAAACTTTTATAAAATTATTAATTTATATGTATTTAAAATTTATTTAGTTTCTATTTGTAAAAATAATATGGTTTAAATATAATTTTCAACTTGAAATTAATTCTATGCAATGCTAACATCTTATTATAAAATAGTTCGTAATAAACAAGACGATTAAATTTAAAAGGAGATTTTTATGAAGGAAAACAATTTACATCTAGCTCAAAGGGATATCGATGAGGCACTAAACACTATTGAAAAATTAGAGAACAGCATAAAAGAAAATGTTCTTTCAGAAGATTTTGTTAAGAAAAACTTTTTAGAATTAGCTAAAAAAATGCAAGAAATTGAAAACCTATTAAAAAAAGAAGGCATATTATAAAAAAAGGGAGTTGTTCAACTCCCTTTTTCATCGGATATTTTTCAATATCAACTAACAAATTTAGAATTAATTAACTGTAGCGGAGAACAGTGTTCTCCACAAAACCTAGCCTATGTCCATATAATTATGGCTATAAAATTTAATGATGTTGCATATTAAAACAATAACTGACGAACACTGTTCGCCCCTACAAAGAAACTAACAATTGTATTGATAGTAAAAATATTAGTTAAATTTATTAGTATTGTTTCTAGCCATACTTCACCCCAGGGCAACCCTAAAAGGTTTCGTGCTGCTTTCTAGGGGTGGAATTAATTCACAATTTAAAATTATTTTTTATAAATTAGTTAAAAGTTTTTATATATTACTTCTTTTAAATAAAGCCCTTTAGCTTGTGCCATAGGACCTGCTTCTTCTCTTTTCTTTTTATTTAATATAATTCCCACCTCGTCTACTGATATTTTTCCAGTTCCTACTTGTAAAAGAGTTCCTGTTATAATTCTAACCATGTTCCATAGAAATCCATCACCATTAATTTCTATTTCTATTAAATCTTCATTTTTATCTATATTAATATAATTTATAGTTCTCACTGTTGATTTTTTCTTAGATTTTAGTGTAGTAAAGCTTTGGAAATCATGAGTTCCAACTAATATTTTGCTTGCCTTTATCATATTTTCTAGATTTAATTTTTCATCTATATGATAAACATACTTTCTATTAAAGACATTTCTAAATTTACCATTATTTATTTTGTAAATATAAGTTTTAGCTTTGGCATTGTATCTTGCATGAAATCGTTCTTCTACTTCTTCTATTTTTTTAACCACTATATCTTCAGGTAAAAATTCATATAAATAATTAATCATCATTTCTTCACTAAGCATACAATTAGTATGAAAATTTGCTATGTAATTTTCTGCATGTACCCCACCATCCGTTCTTCCACAGCCAATAAGCTCTATATTCTCATTGGTCATTTTTGAAAGTACTCCTTCTATTTTTCCTTGTATAGTATTATCATTATCACCAAGTCTTTGCCATCCTTTATATCTGCTTCCATCATATTCTATAGTTAATTTTAAATTTCTCATAATAAGTCACCTCTTCTTTATATTCTTTCTAAGTTTACTATAGTTTAATCTCTTTATTCAATCTAAAAAAGCTGCCATAATTATATGGCAGCTTTTTATTATTATTTGCTGTGTTCTTTTACTAGTTGATATAAAATTCTTGCTCCTGCACCTGTGGCACCAGATGTTATATAATCTAGTGGTTTACTACTCCATGAAGAACCTGCTATGTCAAGGTGTAACCAAGGTTTGTCTTCAATAAACTCACCTATAAATAATCCAGCTGTTATTGTACCAGCATTACGTCCACCAGTATTTTTAAGATCTGCATTTTCTGATTTTATAAGTTCTTTATATTCATCAAAAGCAGGTAATCTCCAGACTTTTTCTCCTGTTATTTTTGAAGCTTTATCAAGAAGTGAATAAAACTCATCATTATTTGAAACAACACCAGTTGCTGTATTTCCTAATGCAACTAAAACAGCACCTGTTAAAGTTGCTATATCAATAACTTTAGAAACTTTTTCATTTCTTATAATATAAGTTACTGCATCAGCTAATGTAAGTCTTCCTTCTGCATCTGTATTTAAAACTTCAATGGTTTTTCCTGACATTGATCCTATTATATCACCTGGTTTATAACTTCCTCCAGATATGCAGTTTTCACATGAAGCTATTACTCCTACCACATTAGCTTTTAATTTCATTTTAGCTATAGTGTGCATAGCACCTATAACAGCACCTGCGCCACCCATATCTGATTTCATAGTGTCCATACCTGTAGATGGTTTTAATGAATATCCACCAGTATCATAAGTTAGTCCTTTACCTACAAGTCCTAATATATTGTCTTTATTTTCATTATCTCCCATATATCTCATAACAATAAGTACAGATTCTTTATCTGAACCTTTTCCTACTGTTAAAAATGAAGTCATTCCTAGTTTTTCAACTTCTTCTTCACTGTAAACTTCAACTTCAAAACCTGCTTTTTCACCTATTTGAACTGCTCTGTTAGCCAGTTCCCTAGGGAATAAAACATTTGCTGGTTCGTTTACTAATTGTCTAGTGATTATATTCCCTTCTCCTAAAGCAATACCTTCTTTTATTGTATCTTCATATGAATCTATATTGCATGCTAGTATGTTTACTGTCTCAAGTTCAACTGGTTTCTTTTCGCTCTTATATGTGTCAAATTTATAAGTTGACATTACTGAAACCTCTGATATTGCTTTAACAGCATCATTCATAGATTCAGTTTCTTTAAGTGCACCTACATGTATATCAATTGATTTAGCTTTTAATTTTATAGCTTCTTTAATAGCCTTTCCTGTAACTTTTCTTAACTTTTCTATTTCGAAATTTTCTTTTTCACCTAAACCTGCTAATATTAGTTTAGTTGGAGCTTCTTTTCTTAGAAGATTTACAGTTAAGATTTCTCCATTTGTAGCCTTAAAATCCTCAGCTTCTAAAACATGAGCAATTGAGTTTTTTATTACCTCATCAGATAAGTTTTTACCAACTTCTTTCATACCCTGAAAAATAAATATAACTTTTACATCAGATAATCCATCAAAATTTTTAAAATCACATGCTTTTATATTCATTTTATTATCCCCTTTCACAAACCAATACGGATAATGTTTATCAATTGATTTTATTTATTATTTAAATTTTATGCTTATAAAGTACAGTTGTCAACTACATTATGTTAGGAATTGCCTTTAATTCATAATAAGTACTAAATTTTTTAAAATCATTGCTGTTTTAATTGTATTGACTGTTATTTTTTATCTATATTATTATTTATTCTTTTTAACTTTAGTAT